>JAKLKW010000041.1:0-47775 GCA_023150455.1 Alphaproteobacteria bacterium
ATCATGCCGCCCTGGCCCATCATGCCGCCGCCCATCATGCCGCCGCCCATCATGCCCATCATCGCGCCGGATCGCGTCGCGCCGTCGGCGCCAGGCTGCGTGGCTGCGGGCTGCTGCGCCGCAGCGCCGGGCGCGGGGTGATGCGCTTCTTCGGCAAGCAGCGAAGGCGGTCCGCCGGCTGCAAACAGGACGGCAATGGTCACAGCAGTTGCGAGTTTGAGCTTCGTCATCCGTACTCTCCGATCGGTTTGAGATTGCCGATGTCGGCTGCGTGCGGAACAAGTCCGTCGACGCATCGCGGGTCGCCAAGTTCGGCTTGTCGGCCTTGGCGGGCCGACGCCCGCGCATCCGCGCTCAAAGGGCGCGGATCAGGCGTGAGCGATGGCTTTGGGCGGATGAAAAAGGGGAGGGGTAGCGTGGCCCTGAAGCGGCGGCGCCGGATCGGCGCACGGCTCCTGGCGGACGTACGCCGCGAACGGGGCCATCACGCCGATCACGGCGGCGCCCGGCGCGCCGTGACTGGCGACGCAGCGCGAATGGTCGCCGTGGCCACCGCCGGTATTGCAGGGCGTTGTCGGGTCATGCTGGTCGGCGGCAGCCAGCTCGAACCGGTGGCCCGCGTCGGGAGCGCGGTCGGGCATCGATGGCGCGCCGGCCGCGACCAGGAAGACCCATAGGGCGATCCCGAGCCGCGGCAGCCACTTGCGCCAACTTGTTTCCAATCTTGCCATGACCGTCTTCGATACAAGAT
Source organism: Alphaproteobacteria bacterium (assembly GCA_023150455.1). GTDB lineage: Bacteria > Pseudomonadota > Alphaproteobacteria > JAEULC01 > JAEULC01 > JAEULC01. The sequence goes on from JAKLKW010000041.1 coordinate 752, forward strand.
CGCACGACGCGCCGCGTTGACCCAGATCAAACCGAAGGGCTCCAGCGGGGCGCCCGGATGACAACGGCCGAGGACGCCAGTCTTGACCTTGCTCCGAGGGGAAGGTCTAGCGAATGTTCAATCCTGGCGCGACCGGCGGGATTCGGCAATACGGTCGCGCGCCCGCCCGGTCGCAAGGCGCGCTCGATCGATGCCGCCCCGGCGCGCGGCGAAGGCCGGGCGAGAAGCCATGAGCTATCACTATGCTTGGCTGATCTGGTCCAGCGCGTTCCTGGTGCCGTGGCTGGTGCTCTTCCTGGCGCTGCCGCAGCATCGCCGCGTCATGCTGTGGGCCAGCGTGCTTACCGCGCCGTTCGGGCTGACCGAACCCCTGTTCGTTCCGGACTACTGGAGTCCGCCGAGCCTTTTCGAGCTCGCGGCGCGCACGGGATTCGACATCGAAAGCATCATCTTCTCCTTCGCGCTCGGCGGCGTCGGTGTTGTCCTTTACAACGCCGTGACGGGACAGCATTGGGTCGCCGTACCGCAGCACGAACACCGCCATCCCCGCCACCGTTTCCACTACTCGGCAATTCTCGCTCCTGCCGCGGTTTTCCCGGCTCTGCTGGCGCTGCCCTGGAATCCGATCTACGCGGCGATCGCGACGATGGGGCTGGGCGCCCTGGCCACGGTCGCGTGTCGACCGGATCTCGGCGCCAAGACGATCGTCGGTGGCAGCCTGTTCGCCGGCTACTACGCCGTATTCATGCTCGGCCTCGTCGTGCTGGCGCCCGGCTATGTCGAGCGCGTGTGGAACCTTGCGGCGCTCACCGGCGTGGTCGTCTACGGGATTCCGCTGGAGGAACTGCTGTTCGGCTTCGCGTTCGGAAGCTACTGGACGGGGATCTACGAGCATCTCGCCTGGCGTCGGCTCGTTGCGGCGAGTGCGCTTCGTCACGCGGACATGGAGCAACGACTGGAGCCGAAGTAGGGATGCGCTCGCCCCCTGTTCGACGCGGGCAGACTGCGGTCACCCGCTGTGCGACCTGTCCAGGCCGGCCGCGTATTTCGGCACCCAGGCCTCCGCGGTGCGCACATAGGAGCGCTTGACCGCCGCCCAGGCGACGCGGTGCGCCACCTGCTCGCGATCGGGCCGGCGGCGATAGGTGACGAGGGCGTGGTTGAACGCCTGCAGATAGATGTCCTGCGCATGGGGCGGCAGGCGCCGCCTGAGCGAGGCCGGCAATTCCGAACGGTCGGCGTACGGCACGGCGCTTCGAATCCCGCCTGCGGTCAGCGGCGCAGCGCCGCGAGACCCTCTTCCAGGTAGTCGGCGAGCTGCGGCGTCTCGATCAGGTAGTCCGGCGTGCGGCGCGGGTCGAGGCGCAGCGCTTCGGCGCGCTTCTCGGCCCACTCCGAGACGGTGAAGTCGCCGCGGCCGAGCCAGACCAGCGCGACGAGGTCGGCAAGCTGGTCCTGGTTCAGGTCCGCCAGCATCTCGTGCAGCTCCTCGTGCACCGGGTCGTCGCTGTAATCCTCCAGCACCTCGCGCATGTCCTCGTCGGACGGGTTCGAGCCAGGGTCGGGCTCCACCACCTCGACCTTGACCTGGAACTCGTGGGCCTTGTCGATCAGCACGTCGAGGAAGTCGGACGGCACGTTCAGCTCGACCGGGGCGGCGGCTGCCGCACGGGTCCGGGCGGCTTTTGCCGGCTTCTTCGATTTGGCCTTGGCCATGGCTGGATTCTCCCCTTGGGTTCGCTGGTGCCTTTTGCCATCGCCCGACATCGATCGCCAATGATCCAGGTCAAGGCGGCGGGCAGGCGGCTGTTCGGTTGGCTCGGTCGCGAAAGCGCGGGCGAATCCGCCTAGACGCCGGCCCGCATGAGCCGGCGCACCGCGCTCGTGATGGCCGCCGCCGAGAGCGGCTTGTGCAGCAGCCGGCCGAGGTTCGCGGGCGGCAGGCGCGCGGTGTCTTCGGCCGTGGCGCTGATCGGGATCACCGGGATGGACTTCAGGCTGGGATCGCTGCGCAGCCAGGCGACGAACTGCATCCCGTCGGCGTCGCTGAGTTGCAGGTCCAGGAGGATGACGGCGGGCGGGTTCTGCCGCGCCGCGGCGAGGGCCGCGACCCCGCTCCCCAGCACGTCGACCGAATACCCCTGCTCCACCAGCACGCGGCGGCACAGCTCGCGCGTCTCCGGATCGGAATCGACCACCAGGATGCGCCGGCCGCCCCCGCTCCCGGAATCCGGCGTGCGCATGACGGGCGACTTCTCGTGACCGGTCATGACACGGGCAAGCCGAGCCCCGGCTGCGGCCGATGTCAGGCGCACTCGCCGGCAGCCAGGTCCTCGAGCCGGTCGCGGTCGACCAGCGCGACGCGGTTCGGCGTCGGCAACTCGATGATCTCGTCCTGCTTCAGCTTGGCGAGCGTGCGGCTGACGGTCTCGACCGTCAGGCCCAGATAGTCGGCGATGTCGCAACGGGCCATCGGCACCTGCACCTCGTCGGCGTCGCCGTCTTCGCCCTGCAGCGAAGCGATGGTCAGCAGGAAGCTGGCGATCTTCTCGCAGGCCGACTTGCGGCCGAGCAGAAGCATCTGGTCCTGCGCCGCGCGCAGCTCGTCCGACGTGGCGGACAGCAGGCGACGGGCGAGGCTCGGGACCTCGTCGAGCAGCCGGTCGAAGCCGGCGCGCGAATAGCGGTGCAGGGTCACCGGCGTGACCGCCTCGGCCGTGTGGACGTAGTTCTCGCGATGCGCCAGGCCCAGCAGGTGGCCGTCCGACAGGAAGCCGATGATCTGGCGGCGTCCGTCGGGCAGCAGCTTGTAGAGGCGCACGATCCCCGACGCGACCTCGTAGATGCCGTCCGCCCGGTCGCCTTCGCCGAACAGCTGCTGGCCTGCCTGCAGCCGCTGGGTCGACGCCATCGTCACGACCTGCGAGCTCGCCCGGCGATCGAGGCCGCGGCAAAGCGCGTAGCCGGTATAGTCGGACGTCGCTGCGGAACTGTGCATCCCCTGAGCGTACATTGTCGGGTCCCTCCTCGCGTCCAGCCGTCCATCAGGCTGTGGCGCAGTGGAATAGGCCCGCCATGTCACGTGCGGATGACAGGATGGTGGGTGTTTGGTACGGTTTGCGACCAAATGTGACAATCTGTGACACGCGTAAACCCCTGGCTGCGTACAGTCGAGGCCGAGCGCTGCATCGCATGACCGCGCCGCTACACATACTGGTTGTCGACGACGACGAGCGCATCCGCACCATGCTTCGCCGCTACCTCGTCGACGAGGGATTCACCGTCGCGACGGCCGCCGATGGCGAGGAGCTGCGCGGCCTCATAGACCGGGAGAAGGTCGACCTCGTGCTGCTGGACCTGATGCTGCCGGGCGAGGACGGGCTGTCGGTCGCCCGCTACCTCCGCCAGAAGCAGCCGCGCCTGCCGATCATCATGCTGACGGGTAAGGGGGACCTGATCGACCGCGTGGCCGGGCTCGAGGCCGGCGCCGACGACTACGTGGCGAAGCCTTTCCACCTGCGCGAGGTGCTCGCGCGCATCCGAACGGTGCTGCGGCGGGCGCAGCCGGCCGAGGATGCGCCGGCGCCGGCGGCGACGCCTGCCGCGGCGCAAGGCGGCACGGTGCTCGCCTTTTCCGGCTGGCGGCTCGACCTGCTCAAGCGCGAGCTGCGGCGCGAGGACGGCCAGCCGGTCGCGCTTACGTCCGGCGAATACGACCTGCTGCAGGCGCTCGCGCGCAGCCCCAACCGCGTCTTGAACCGCGACCAGCTGATGGACCTGGTCAAGGGGCGCGAATGGGCCGCGACCGACCGCGCGATCGACACCCAGATCGTGCGCCTGCGCAAGAAGATCGAACGCGACCCGAGGAACCCCCAGCTGATCAAGACCGTGCGCGGGGCGGGTTACATCTTCGCCGCCACGGTAGCGCGGAGCTAGCCCCGCAGCAGCTGGCCGAGCTTCGCCGCCAGGTCGCGCGTGCTGTAGGGCTTGGCGAGCCACCGCGCATTGGCGGTCAGCATGCCGCTCTCGACCGTCTGCGGCTCGGCATAGCCCGAGGTGAACAGGATCTTGATCGCCGGCAAGCGGCTCCGCACTTCGCGCGCCAGCTCGATGCCCGTCATGCCGCCCGGCATGATGATGTCGGTGAACAGCAGGTCGACCGCCTCGCCGCGCTCGAGCGCGTCCAGCGCCGCGCGTGCGCCTTCGACCGCGACCACGCGGTAGCCGAGCTCCTTCAGCCGGCGCACCGTGACCTGGCGCACGCGCGCGTCGTCCTCGACCAGGAGGATATGCTCGCCCTTCGCCGGCTGCGGCGGCAGCTCCTCCTTCCTTGTCTCACCGCCGCGCAGCTGCTCCGAGCGGATCGGCAGGTAGATGCGCACGGTCGTGCCGAGGCCCGGCTCGCTGTAGAGCTGGATCGACCCGCCCGACTGCTTCACGAAGCCGTAGACCATGCTGAGACCGAGCCCGGTGCCGACGCCCGCGCTCTTGGTCGTGAAGAACGGCTCGAAGGCGCGCCGGAGCACCTCCGGCGGCATGCCGACGCCGGTGTCGGTCACGCTCAGCATCGCGTAGCGGCCGGGCTGGAGGCCCGGATGGCCGGCCACGGCCTGCTGGTCGAGCGCGGCTTCCGCCGTCTCGATCATCAGCTTGCCGCCGTCCGGCATGGCGTCGCGCGCGTTGATCGCCAGGTTCAGGAGCACGTTCTCGACCTGGCCGGGGTCGGCTATGGTCTCGGGGATGTCCTGCGCCAGCTTGGTCTCGATCGCCACGTTGGCGCCCAACGTCCGGCGCAGAAGGTCGATCATGCCGTCGACCAGCCCGCTGAGATCGAGCGGCCGCGGGGCGAGCGGCTGGCGGCGGCCGAACGCGAGCAGCCGGCTCGCGAGCTTGGCGCCCAGCTCGGCGGCGCCCTGCGCCTCGGCCAGGAGCTCGCGCTGCTCCGGCTGGTCGAGGCGCCGCTCCAGCATCTCCAGGTTGCCGGTGATCACGGTCAGAAGGTTGTTGAAGTCGTGCGCCAGCCCGCCGGTCAGCTGACCGACCGCTTCCATCTTCTGGGCCTGGCGCAGCTCCTGCTCCATCTTCGTCCGCGCGCTCAGGTCGCGGATGAAGCCGGTGAAGATGCGTATCCGGCCGACATTCACCTCGCCGACCGCGAGCTCGATCGGAAAGATAGTGCCGTCCTTGCGCCGCGCCTCGACCTGCCGCCCGATGCCGATGATCCGCCGCTGCCCGGTGCGCAGGTAGCGCGCCAGGTACTCGTCGTGGTTCTCGCGATGCGGCGAGGCCATCAGGATGTTCACGCTGCGCCCGATCACCTCGCCCTGGGCATAGCCGAACAGCCGCTCGGCGGCGCTGCTGAACGACTGGATGACGCCGCGCTCGTCGATCGTGATGATCGCATCGGGCGCGGTCGCGATGATCGAGCTGATGCGCGCCTCGCGTTCCCTCAGGGCCTCCTCGGCGCGCTGCCGCTCGGTGATGTCGAGCGCCACCGCGATCACGGCGCGCGGCTTGCCGTGGCTGTCGAGCAGCCGGGTGGTGTTCCACAGCAGCACCCGCTCGCTGCCGTCGGGCCGGCGCACGCGGCCCTCGATGTTGCGCAGCGCATGGCCCGCCAGCACCTGCTCGAAGTCGGCGCGCGTCGGCCCGCCGCGACCGTCCCTGTCCAGCACGTCGAAATAGCCCCGGCCGATCATCTGGTCGCGGCTGCGCCGGTAAAGCTGCGCGGCCTCGGCATTCGCCTCGAGCACCACGAAGCCCGGCGACAGCAGCAGGAAAGGCGTCGCAGCCGTCTCGACCAGCGACTGGAAGTCCCGCTCCGTCGTCCGCAACGTCCGATCCGGCCGTGCCTCGGGCCTGGATGCGGCCGGCCGTGCGGGCCGCTTCCCGGGCGCGGCACCCGGACTTGCCGCCCGGACTTTCCGTTTCGTCCTCTTCGCGCCGGCGCCCGAGCGGGGCGGCCGTTTCTTGCTCCTGGCCATCTGTTCCCAACCGCGAATGGTTGCGCGCCTAGCGCGCGGCGATTTCCAGCGTGTCGACCCGCTCGGGGTAGAAAGCCAGCCTGCCCTTGATGAGCCCCACCTCCGGAAACGGGTCTTCATAGCACCAAACCGCGTCGCGGATCACCGTGCCGCCGATCGCGGCGTCGTAATAGCTGGCGATGCCCTTGTAGGGGCAGACGGTGCGCGTGGGCGAAGGGCGGAGCAGGTGCATGGCGACGTCGGCGCGATCGAGATAGGGCCGCACCGGCAGCCCGGTCTCGAACAGCAGCCGGGCGGCGACGCTGTCGGCGATCGCCGCATCGCCCAGATAGACGCGGAACCGCTTGGCGCAGGGCTCGACCGTGACCCGATGGGGCGCGTCCACGTCGCCCATGTCCGTCCTCCCGCCGGCTTGTCCGGAGCCCGAGGCTAGCATGGCCCTGGCGCTATGGCCCGTTCCTGTCGGATAGTTCGGGCATGAGTCCCGCCGCCGCCGCCGACAAGGACCAGCCGCTCCGCTACGACATCCGCCTGCTCGGCCGCATCCTGGGCGAGACGATCAGGAGCCAGGAAGGCGAGGGCGTGTTCGGCCTGGTCGAGCACATCCGCCAGTGCTCGATCCGCTTCCATCGCGACGAGGACGAGGCGGCGCGGCGCGAGCTCGAATCGACGCTCGGCGGCCTCGAGCCCGAGCAGACGATCCGCATCATCCGCGCCTTCGGCTATTTCTCGCACCTCGCCAACCTGGCCGAGGACCAGCATCATATCCGCCGCACCCGCGCGCACGCGATCGCGGCTTCGGCGCCGCGCGAGGGCAGCATGGCCTATGCGCTCGGGCAGGCGCGCGATGCGGGCGTGTCGCGCCAGCGGCTGCAGGCGTTCTTCGATACCGCGCTGATAAGCCCGGTCCTGACCGCGCACCCGACCGAGGTCCGCCGCAAGAGCAGCATCGACCGCGAGATGGAAGTGGCGCAGCTCCTGGCCGAGCGCGACCGGATGCTGTTCACGCCGGACGAGCTCGCCGCCAACCGCAAGGCGCTCAGGCGCGCCGTGCTGACGCTGTGGCAGACCAGCGTGCTGCGCAAGACGCGCCTGCGCGTGGTCGACGAGGTCGCGAACGGACTGTCCTTCTACGACTACACCTTCCTGCGCGAATTGCCGCGCTTCTATGCCGAGCTCGAGGACCGGCTGGGCACGGTCGATCCGTCCTGGGAAGGCATGTCGGTTCCCTCGTTCCTGACCATGGGCAGCTGGATCGGCGGCGACCGCGACGGCAATCCCTTCGTCACCGCCGATATCCTGCGCGAAGCGCTGCGCATGCAGAGCAAGCTTGCGCTCGGCTTCTACCTCGACGAACTGCATGCGCTCGGCGGCGAGTTGTCGATCGACGGGCGCAACCATGGGATCTCGCCGGCGCTGCGCGCGCTGGCGGAGCGCTCGCCCGACCGCTCGCCGCATCGCCAGGACGAGCCCTATCGCCTGGCCATCTCGGGCATGTATGCGCGCCTTGCGGCGACGGCCTGGGCGCTCGACCGGCTCGAGGCGCCGCGCCACGCCGTGGGCGACGCGCCGCCCTACGCCGGCGCGGCCGAGCTCGGCGCCGACCTGGAGACGATCGTCGATTCCCTCGCGGCGAACGGCTCCCTGCCGGTGGCGCGCGGCCGGCTGCGCGCGCTCCGCCGCGCGGTCGACGTGTTCGGCTTCCATCTCGCCGCGATCGACCTCCGGCAGAACGCCGACGTGCACGAGCGCGTGCTGGCGGAGCTGTTCGCCGGGGCCGGCACCGGCGTCCGCTACCGCGGGCTGGACGAGGACGCGCGCGTCGCGCTGCTGCTGGACGAGCTCGCGACCGCGCGGCCGCTTTCCTCGCCCTTCCTCGCCTATTCCGACGAGACCCGGTCGGAGCTGGCGATCCTCGCCGAGGCTGAAGCGGCGCATCGGCGCTACGGCGCCGCGGCCGTGCCCAACTACGTCATCTCCAAGGCCGACGGCGTGTCGGACGTGCTGGAGGTCGCGGTGCTGCTGAAGGAAAGCGGCCTGCTGCGGCCGGGCGCCGGCGCGCTCGACGTCGACATCGTCCCCTTGTTCGAGACCATCGACGACCTCAGGCGCTCCGGCCCGGTCATGGACCGGCTGCTCGCGATCCCCGCCTACATGCGCCTGCTCGAACGCCGCGGCCGCGCGCAGGAGGTCATGCTGGGCTATTCCGACAGCAACAAGGACGGCGGGTTCCTGACCTCGAACTGGGAGCTGTACAAGGCCCAGCGCGTCCTGGTCGAAGTCTTCCGCAGGCACGGCGTGCGCCTGCGCCTGTTCCACGGGCGCGGCGGGTCGGTCGGGCGCGGCGGCGGGCCCAGCTACCAGGCGATCCTGGCGCAGCCGCCCGGCGCGGTGCAGGGGTCGATCCGCGTGACCGAGCAGGGCGAGGTGATCGCGGCCAAGTACTCCAACGCCGAGGTCGGCCGGCGCAACCTCGAGATCCTGGCCGCGGCCACGCTCGAGGCGACGCTGCTGCAGGCGGACCTGCCGGCGCCGCGCCCGGCCTTCACGCAGGCGATGGAAGAGCTGTCGGGCCACGCCTACCGCGCCTATCGCAGCCTGGTCTACGAGACCGAGGGCTTCGAGCGCTTCTTCTGGGAATCGACGGTGATCGGCGAGATCGCCAACCTCAACATCGGCAGCCGCCCGGCCTCGCGCAGGAACTCGCGCCGCATCGAGGACCTGCGCGCGATCCCCTGGGTCTTCAGCTGGTCGCAATGCCGGCTGATGCTGCCGGGCTGGTACGGCTTCGGCTCGGCGGTGCGCGAGTGGATCGCGACGCGGCCCAAGGACGGGCTCGACCTGCTGCGCGCCATGCACCGCGAATGGCCGTTCTTCCGCATGCTGCTGTCGAACATGGACATGGTGCTGGCCAAGAGCGACATCGCCATCGCCTCGCGCTACGCCGAGCTGGTGTCGGACGTCGAGCTGCGCGAGGCGGTGTTCGCGCAACTGCGCGCGGAATGGCAGGGCTCGATCGACGCGCTGCTCGCGATCACCGGCCAGCGCACGCTGCTCGGGCCCAACCCGCTGCTGGCGCGCTCGATCCGCAACCGCTTCCCCTATCTCGACCCGCTCAACCACGTGCAGATCGCGCTGTTGCGCCGCCACCGCGCCGGCGCGACCGACGCGACCGTGCAGCAGGGCATCCATCTCAGCATCAACGGCATCGCCGCGGGCCTGCGCAACAGCGGGTAGGCGTCAGTCGGCGGCGGCGAGCGCGAACGCCTCCGCCAGCAGCGTGTAGGACCGCCGCCGGACCTCGGCGGCGTGCGTCCAGGTGACGACCGCGACCTCCTCGACCGCCAACCCATTTGCCAGCGCGCGCAGCATGCGGCCGACCTTGTCGGGCGGGCCGACCAGCGACGTGCGCCGCATCTGGGCCAGCCGCGCCGCCTCGGGCTCGGACAGCGCCTCGGCGGCAGCCTCCTCGGGCGAGGGCAGGGCAGTCAACACGCCGCGGTCGCGCTTGATGCGCCAGACGGCGCGCGCGGTGAAATGGTGCTGCGCCTCGTCCTCGCTTTCGGCCGCCAGCGCCCACACGCAGATGGCCGAATGCGGCTTGGGCCAGCGCGCGCTCGGACGGTATTGCTGGTGATAGAGCTGGAGCGCGCGCTCGGCGCCGCGGCCGTCGGCGAAGAAATAGGCGAAGCAATAGGGCAGGCCGAAATAGGCCGCGACCTGCGCGCCATAGTCGGAGCTGCCCAGCACCCAGACCTCCGGCATGCCCGGGCCCCTGGGATGCGCGACCACGCCGCGGAACGGATGGCCTTCGGGCAGCTCCTCGCCGCCGACCCAGGCCATCAGGTCGCGGATCTGCGACGGGAACTGGTCGGCCGCCGTGTCGGCGTTCGGGTTGAGCGCGAAGGCGGTGCGCATGTCGCTGCCAGGCGCGCGCCCGAGCCCCAGGTCGATGCGGCCGGGGGCGATCGCCTCCAGCACGCGGAACTGCTCGGCGACCTTGAGCGCGGAATAATGCGGCAGCATGACGCCCGCCGGGCCGACGCGGATGCGCGCCGTGGCCGCGGCGATGGAAGCGACCAGGATCTCGGGCGCCGTGCCGACGATGGCCGGGTGGTTGTGATGCTCGGACACCCAGTAGCGGTGATAGCCCAGCCGCTCGCACAGCTGCGCCAGCGCCAGGGTCTCGCGGATCGATTCCGCGGGCGAGCGGCCGCTCACCGCGTTGGACTGGTCGAGGACGGAGAGGCGGAAGGTCATGATGGGCGGCGCAAGTCTAGACCTTGCGCCACACCGTCGCGAGCCAGGGTTGCTGCGCGCGCGGCAGGCCGGGCGGGCGATAGTAGTGCCGAATCTCGGCAAACCCCGCGGCGGTCGCATAGCCGCGCCAGGTCTCCAGGTCGAAGAAGCAGCAGTAGCGTCCGCCGTTCCAGCCTTCTTCGTTGTCGCCGCGCGGGTTCGAGGCGAACAGCACACCGCGCGGACGCAACGCCGCATGCAGCTCGCGCAAGACCCGCGGCAGCTCGCCGGTCGGCACGTGGAACAGCGCGGCGTTGGCGAACACGCCGTGGAAATGCGCCGGCGGCAGCGACATGGCGAGGAAATTCTGGTGCAGCACCTCGCAGCCCGAGTAGGCGCGGGCCATTTCCACGAATGCCGGCGCGCCTTCCAGCCCGACCGGTTCGTGCCCCAGCGAGCGGAAGTGCTTCAGGTCCCGGCCCGGTCCGCAGCCGACGTCGAGGATGCGATAGGGCGGGTCGCCTCCGATCGCCTCCAGCAGCGCGGCGTAGTTCTGCGTGACGTCGTGGTCGCGCGTGCCCTGCCAGAAGGACTCGGCCCGCCGCTCGTAGTCGGCGATCGTGCGCTCGGAGATGCGGCGCGGCGAATCGCCCGCGCCGGCCGGGGTGCGGTCGGATGCCATGGACGGGGGAGGGTCGCACCGGCCGCGCCGGTGTTCAAGCCGCAGTCCGGCGCTTTCCCGCGCGACGCCCGCATACCCCCTTTGCCCGACCGTCATGAAACTGTAATAAGAACGTAAAGCGCCCGACCGCGGCGCCGTGGAAAACCTGGGCGCGTCGAACGGGGGGTCATGTCGCGCATCGTCGTCAGCGACATCGTCAAGGATTGGGGCGGCACGCGCGCGGTCGACCGGATCGGCTTCGTGGCCGAGGCCGGCCGGCTCCTGGTGCTGCTGGGCCCGTCCGGCTGCGGCAAGTCGACGACGCTGCGCCTGATCGCGGGGCTCGAGGAAGCGACCGCGGGCCGCATCGAGATCGGCGGGCGCGACGTCACGCGCCTGCCGCCGGCCGAACGGCGCATCGCCATGGTGTTCCAGTCCTACGCCCTGTTCCCGCATTTGAGCGTGGCGGAGAACATCGTCTTCGGCCTGCGCGTGCGCCGCGTCGATGCCGCCGAGCGCGCCCGGCGCCTCAAGCGCGTGGCCGAGCTCGTGGGGCTCGCCGGCCTGCTCGAGCGCAAGCCGGCGCAGCTCTCGGGCGGGCAACGCCAGCGCGTGGCGCTCGGCCGCGCCATCATCGCCGAGGCGCCGGTCTGCCTGATGGACGAGCCGCTGTCGAACCTGGACGCGCAGCTGCGCCACGAGATGCGCAGCGAGATCCGCGCGCTGCAGCGGCGCATCGGCATGACCATGATCTACGTGACGCACGACCAGACCGAGGCCATGACCATGGCCGATCACGTGATCCTGATGCGCGAAGGGCGCATCGAGCAGCAGGGCACGCCCGAGGATCTCTACACGCGTCCGGCCAGCGCCTTCGCCGCGCGCTTCCTCGGCACGCCGCCGATGAACCTGATCGCGCTCGATTCCGTCCGGCCGCATCTGCCGCCGGTCGCGTCCGAGGGCGCGCTGCTGCTCGGCGTGCGGCCCGAGCGCGTGACGCTGGTTGCCTCCGGCGTGCCCGCGCTGGTCGAGGCGGTCGAGTATCTCGGCGCCGACACGGTGATCCAGTGCCGTATCGCCGACCAGCCCTTCGCCGCGCGCGTGCCCGGACATGCCCCGGTCGGCGTGGGCGACCGCGTGGCCCTCGCCTGGGACGCGGCCGAGCAGCACCTGTTTCGAAAGGACGGCGGCGCGCGCGTCGAGAGCGCGCCGCCCGAGCGGACGGGCAAGCGCCCGGCCGCCAACGCGCGTTGAACCAAAGGAGGACCGAACAACCATGAGCGATCTCAAGCAACGACTGGCCGTCGCCGTCGCCGGGCTGTGCCTGGCGGCGGGGCTAGGCTCCGGCAGCGCCGGCGCCGCCGATCTCTCGTTCTACTATCCGGTCGCGGTCGGCGGCCCGATCACCAAGATCATCGACGGCATGGCGGCGGAGTTCGAGAAGGCGAACCCGACCATCAAGGTGAAGCCGATCTATTCCGGCTCGTACCAGGACACGATCACCAAGGTGCTGACGGCGATCAAGGGCGGCGACGCGCCGCAGCTGTCGGTCATTCTCGCGGTCGACATGTTCACGCTGATCGACGAGGACGCCATCGTTCCGTTCGACGACCTGGTCAAGACCGACGCCGACAAGGCCTGGATGAAGGGCTTCTATCCGGGCTTCCTGGAGAACAGCCAGACCGGCGGCAAGACCTGGGGCATCCCGTTCCAGCGCTCGACCGTGGTGATGTACTGGAACAAGGAGCTGTTCAAGGAGGCCGGGCTCAATCCCGAGAAGCCGCCGCAGAACTGGGCCGAGCTGGTCGAGATGGGCAAGAAGCTGACCAAGCGCGACGCCGGCGGCAACGTCACCACCTGGGGCGTGCAGGTGCCGTCCTCGGGCTTCCCCTACTGGCTGTTCCAGGGCTTCACCACCCAGAACAACGCCATCCTGATGAACACGGCCGGCACCGAGGTCTTCTTCGACAAGCCGGGCGTGATCGAGGCGCTGCAGTACTGGGTCGATCTCAGCCAGAAGCACAAGATCCACCCGCCGGGCATCGTCGAGTGGGGCACGACGCCGAAGGACTTCTTCGAGCGCAAGGCGGCCGTCATCTGGACCACGACGGGCAACCTCACCAACATCAAGGCCAACGCCAAGTTCCCGTTCGGCGTGGCCATGCTGCCGGAGAACAAGCGCCGCGGCTCGCCGACCGGCGGCGGCAACTTCTACATCTTCAAGAAGTCGACGCCCGAGCAGCGCGAGGCGGCGCTCAAGTTCGTCAAGTTCATGACCGAGCCGAAGCGCGCGGCCGAATGGGCGATCGCCACCGGCTACGTCGCCGTCTCGCCGGCCGCCTGGGAGACGCCGGAGATGAAGAAGTACGTCGCCGAGTTCGCGGCCCCGCTGGTCGCGCGCGACCAGCTGCAGCACGCCGTCGCCGAGCTCTCGACGCACGAGAACCAGCGCGTCACCAAGGCCCTCAACGACGGCCTGCAGGCCGCGCTCACCGGCGCCAAGACGCCGGAGCAGGCGATGAAGGACGCGCAGAAGGAGGCCGAGCGCATCCTGAAGCCGTTCAAGTAAGCTGACCGCAAAGTGAAGTATCGGCGCCCATCATCCTTCGAGACGGGCCTGCGGCCCTCCTCAGGACGACGCGTATGATCGAGGCAGGAATAACGCGTCATCCTGAGGAGCGAGCGCGGCGAGCGTCTCGAAGGATGATGGGCGCCGACGCCGCACGCGCATGAAATCCTTCCGCCCCGCCATCCATGGCTGGCTGCTGCTGCTGCCCGCGGCGGCGTTCCTGGCGCTGTTCACGCATTACCCGGCGGTGGCGACGTTCTGGCACAGCTTCTTCTCGACGCCGAAGGGCAACCGGCCGGCCCGCTTCGTCGGGCTGATGCAGTACGAGACCATGCTCGACGATCCGATCTTCTGGATCGCGCTCGGGAACAACCTGGTCTTCGCCGCCGCCACCATCCCGCTGTCGATCGTGCTGGCGATCGTGATGGCGCTGTGGGTCAACGAGAAGATCGCGGGCCGCGGCCTGCTGCGGCTCGCCTATTTCACGCCCACCATGCTGCCGATGATCGCGGTGGCCAATATCTGGCTGTTCTTCTACACGCCCGACTACGGGCTGCTCGACCAGATCCGCGGCCTGTTCGGCCTGCCGGCCTGGAACTGGCTCGGCTCGCGCGACACGGCGCTCATGTGCCTGATCGTGGTGACGGTGTGGAAGGAAGCCGGGTTCTTCATGATCTTCTACCTGGCGGCGCTGCAGCAGATCCCGCCCGACCTCGGCGAGGCGGCGTCGATCGAGGGCGCCGGGCGCTGGTACTTCTTCCGCCGGGTCACCTTCCCGCTCCTGATGCCGACCACGCTGTTCGTGCTGATCAACGCCGTCATCAACGCGTTCCGCCTGGTCGACCACGTCGTGGTCATGACGCGCGGCGGGCCCGACAACACGACCTCGCTGCTGCTGTTCTACATCTACGAGGTCGGCTTCAAGTTCTGGGACATCGGCTATGCCGCGTCCCTCACCATGGTGCTCTTGGCCGTGCTCGGGCTCGTCGCCTGCCTCCAGTTCTTCTATCTCGACCGGCGGATCCATTACCAATGAGCGCGCGCGTCGGCCGCTGGCTCAACACGGTCGCGGCCTGGATGCTCGGCATCCTGTGGCTCCTGCCGCTGCTCTACGCCGTGTGGACCGCGTTCCATCCCGCCGAGTTCTCGACGCGGTTTGCTCCCCTGGCGCCGCTCACGCTCGAGAACTTCGAGGCGGCCTGGGCGGCGGCGCCGTTCGCGCGCTATTTCCTCAACTCCTTCCTGCTGGTCACGGCGATCCTGGCGGGCCAGCTGGTCCTCTGCACGCTCGCCGCCTTCGCCTTCGCGCGGTTCCGGTTCCCCGGGCGCGAGATCGCCTTCGTGCTCGTGCTGGTGCAGCTCATGATCATGCCCGACGTGCTGATCGTCGAGAACTACGCGACCATGCGCCGCTTCGGGTTGATCGACACGGTGGCCGGCATGGCGCTGCCCTATGTCGCCTCGGCCTTCGGCATCTTTCTCTTGCGCCAGGCCTTCAAGACCGTGCCGAAGGAGCTGGAGGAGGCGGCCCGCGTCGAGGGCTGCGGCACGCTCGGTATCCTCTGGCGCGTCTACGTGCCGCTGGCGCGGCCGGTCTACATCGCCTATGCGCTGGTGTCCGTCAGCTACCACTGGAACAACTTCCTGTGGCCGCTGATCGTTACCAACTCGGTCGAGACGCGCCCGCTGACCGTGGGGCTGTCGGTCTTCGCCAGCACCGACCAGGGCATCGACTGGTCGATCATCACCGCCGCGACGCTGCTCGCCTCGGGGCCGCTGCTGGTGGCCTTCCTGATCTTCCAGCGCCAGTTCGTGCAGAGCTTCCTCAGGGCGGGGATCAGGTAGCCGGCGCGGCTTCCTGCTGGCTCTGCTCGTAGGCGCGCCTCAGCCGCTCGCGGCTGTTGGCGAGGTGCCGGCGCATCGCCTGGCGGGCCGATTCGGCGTCGCGGTGCCTGATGGCGTCGAAGATGCTCTCGTGCTCCTCGTTGACGAGCCGAAGATAGGCGGCGGGCTCGTCGGCGTGGAACTTGAAGGTCTCGACCCGCGTGCGCGGGATCAGCATCGTGCCGAGCGAGTTGAACAGCTGCGTGTAGTGCGGATTGCCGGTCGCCTCGGCGACGCAGCGGTGGAAATCGAGGTCGGGCTCGACCGCGTCGCGCGCGTCCTCGATGTCGCGCGTCATGCGGTCGAGCGCGAAGCGCATCGCCTCGAGGTCGCGCTCGCTGCGCCGCTCGGCCGCCAGCGCCGCCGCCTCGGCCTCGACGCCGATCCTCAGCTCCAGCACGTCGATCACCTGCTTCAGCGTGGTGAAGCTGACATGATTGACACGGAACGGCGGTGTCGGATGGCGCTGCAGCACGAACGCGCCGACGCCCTGGCGCGTCGACACCAGCCCTTCGGCCTTGAGGCTCGAGATCGCCTCGCGCACCACGGTGCGGCTCACCTTGAACGAGGCGATCAGGTGCTGCTCGCTCGGCAGCTTGTCGCCCGGCTTCAGCTCGCCCCGCGCGATGCGGCGGCTCAGCTCGCGTACGAGCTGCGTGGTCAGCGTTTCCCGTCGTTGCAGCACGCTTGCGTCCCCTCCCGGCGCCCGGCGGCGGAACCGGCCGGGCGCGGTATCTTCGTTCTTTGCACTTGTTATATCAAGTACCGAGCCGGAATGTACGGTTTTGGGCGCCGGCGCGGCCGGGCGTAAGCTGGCAACCCCGCCGTCGGCGACGTCGTTGGTCCGGGCAGGCGCAGGAGAGCCACCGAATGGAAAAGCGCCGCATCGTGGTCGAGGACCTGCGCAGCCAGCGCTGGTTCGCCGCGCCCGGCAAGCCCGGGGTCGCCAAGTACTACCGCATGAACCAGGGCGGCTTCACGACCGAGGACCACCACCGCAAGCCCATCATCGGCATCATCCAGACCTGGTCCGACTTCGCCACCTGCCACACGCTGTTCCCGCAGCGCACCGAGGAGGTCAAGCGCGGCGTCTGGCAGGCCGGCGGCTGCCCCATGGTCATGCCGGCGATGAGCGTCAGCGAATCCTTCGTCAAGCCCAGCACGCTGATGTATCGCAACTTTCTTGCCATGGAAGCGGAGGAAATCATCCGCTCGCAGCCGGTCGACGGCGTGGTGCTGATGGGCGGCTGCGACAAGACCACGCCCGCGCTCGTCATGGGCGCGGCTTCGATGAACATTCCCGCGATCTACCTGCCGGCGGGCGCCATGCTGCGCGGCAACTGGCACGGCCAGACGCTCGGCACGGGGTCGAGCGGCGCCCAGGCGCTGGCCGACTACCGCGCCGGCAAGATCGACGAGCGCACCTATCGCGAGATGGTCGCCGGCACCGTGCGCTCGCCCGGCACCTGCAACGTCATGGGCACGGCCTCGACCATGACCGCGCTGGTCGACGTGATGGGCCTGACCCTGCCCGGGGCCAGCTCGATCCCCGCGGTCGACAACGCCCATGCGCGCATGGCCGAGCACTGCGGCCGGCGCATCGTCGAGATGGTGTGGGAAAACCTGCGCATCGGCGACATCGTCACGCCGGCGTCGCTGAAGAACGCCGTGGTCGCCGACATGGCGCTCTCGGGCTCGACCAACTCGCTGATCCACCTCGTCGCCATGGCGCGCCGCTTCGGCCTGAAGCTCGACCTCGACGATTTCGCCGCGGCCAGCGAGGCCATCCCGGTGATCTGCAACCTGATGCCGGCCGGCAAGTACCTGATGGAGGATTTCTACTACGCCGGCGGGCTGCTCGCGCTGCTGAAGAAGCTGCAGGGCCATCTGCACCTGACCTGCACCACGGCCAACGGCAAGAGCCTGGGCGAGAACATCGTGAAGGCCGAGACCTGGAACGACGACGTGATCCGCCCGCTCGACGACCCGGTCTATCCCGCCGGCGGGCTGGTGGTGCTGCGCGGCAGCCTGGCGCCGCGCGGCGCGGTGCTGAAGCGCTCGGCGGCGGAGCCGAAGCTGCTGCAGCACACCGGACCCGCGGTCGTTTTCCGCAACTACGCCGATCTGCTCGACCGCGTCGACGATCCCGTCCTCGACGTGAAACCAGGCAGCGTGCTGGTGCTGCAGGACTCCGGCCCGATCGGCGCGCCCGGCATGCCGGAATGGGGCATGCTGCCGATCCCGAAGAAGCTGCTCAAGGCCGGCGTGCGCGACATGGTGCGCATCTCGGACGCGCGCATGAGCGGCACGTATTTCGGCACCTGCGTGCTGCATGTCAGCCCCGAGAGCCGCGTCGGCGGCCCGCTGGCGCTGGTGCGCGACGGCGACCCGATCCGGCTCGACACCGAGGGGCGGCGCCTCGACCTGCTGGTCGACGAGAGGGAACTGGAAGCGCGCCGGCAGGCCTGGCAGGCGCCGCCGCCGCACTACACGCGCGGCTTCGGCTGGATGTATTCGCAGCACGTGCTGCAGGCCGACGAGGGCTGCGACTTCGAGTTCCTCGCCAGGCCCGGCGCGACGCCGGAGCCGGAGGTCCGGTGACGGCGGTCTCCGCCCCGCCGCAGCCCGCGACTGCATCCCCAGGCCCGGCAAGGTCGGCGCCGAGCTCGGCATCGAGGATGGCGGCGAATCGGCGCGGCTGATGGCGCTCAACCACCTGGTCCTCGCGCGCGCGGTCGTCGGCAGCCTCGACCGGCTGCTGCGGCCGATCCGACTGCTCGCCTTCGTCAACGCCGCGCCCGGCTTCAAGAACGCGCCGGCCGTGCTCAACGGAGCGTCCGACCTCCTGATCCAGGTCTTCGGCGCCGAGCTCGGCCGCCAAGCGCGCATGGCGTTCTACCAGCACGAGCTGGTGCGCGACGCCCCCGTCGCCGGCGAGGTCATGTTCGCGCTGCGGCCGGCGTAGCTGCGCCGGCACGGCGCTAGGGCCCCGGCTTGAACACCTTGGCCAGTCGGTCGGCGCCGCGGGCGAGCATGCCGGCGTCGCCGCCGACGGCGATCATGGCGAAGCCGTCCTTCATGAGCTTCTGCGCCTCGTCCTCGCGGTACTCCAGCACGCCGGCGGCCTTGCGGCCCTTGCGGATGTTCTCGAGGCCGCGCTGCAGCATCCTGCGCACCTCGGGCGCCGCGCTGTTGGCGAGGAAGCCCATGTTGGAGGCAAGGTCGTTGGGGCCGATGAACACGCAGTCGACGCCGTCGACCGCGGCGATCGCGGCCGCCGCCTCGACCGCGGCGGGCGACTCGATCTGCACGATCACCGCGATGTCCTCGGCGTAGCGCTTGAAGTAGTCGGGGATGCGGCCGTAGCGCGTGGCGCGCGCACCGCCGGCGAAGCCGCGCACGCCCTCGGGCGGGTAGCGCGTGGCGGCGACGGCCGCGCGCGCCTCCTCCGGCGTCTGCACATAGGGGAACATGATCGAGCGCACGCCGGCGTCGAGCATGCGCTTGACCGTGACCGACTCGTTCCACGGGATGCGCACCACCGGCTCGCCCGTGCCCCCGGTCGCCGCGCGCAGATGGTCGACCACGTCGGGCAGCTCGTTGACCGAATGCTCCATGTCGATCAGCAGCCAGTCGAAGCCCGAGGACGCCACGATCTCAGTCGCGGTCGGGCTGCCCGTGGTCAGCCAGAAGCCGAACTGCGGCTGGTTCTTGGCCAGCGCGCGCTTGAGCGAGTTGGGCGGCAGGGTCACGGGCATGTTCAGCGGTCTCCGGTTGGATGGCAAGAAGGAAGACTAGCCACAGAGGCACACAAGAGATAGGAAAGAGAGAAACGCTTTCATGGCGCAGCTACGCCGCGCAAATCAAAATCTCTTCCTTCTTCCTCTGTGTCTCTGAGCCTCTGTGGTTCATCTTTTTGATCCTACTTCGTTCCGTACAGCCGGTCGCCGGCGTCGCCGAGGCCGGGGACGATGAAGGCGTGCTCGTCCAGCCGCTGGTCGATCGCGGCGCAGTGGACCGGCACGTCCGGATGCGTGGCCGCGAGGTGCTCCAGCGCCTCGGGCGCGGCGAGGATGCAGACCAGCCGCAGGTCGGCGGCGCCGCAATCCTTCAGGCGCTGGCAGGCGGCGGCGGCGGAATGGCCGGTTGCGACCAGCGGGTCGACCACCACGGTCGGGCGCTCGGCGATGTCGTGCGGCACCTTCATGTAGTACTCGACCGGGACCAGCGTGGTCGGGTCGCGATAGAGCCCGATATGGCCGACGCGCGCCGACGGGATCAGGTCGAGGAAGCCGTCGAGCAGCCCGGCGCCCGCGCGCATGACGGCGATGACGCACAACTTCTTGCCGGCGAGCACCGGCGCGTCCATCGGCGCCACCGGCGTCTCGATGCGCTCGGTCGCGAGCTTCAGGTCGCGCGTCACCTCGTAGGCGAGCAGCATGCCGATCTCGCGCATCAGCCGGCGGAACTCGGCGGTCGGCGTTTCCTTGCGGCGCATCAGCGTCAGCTTGTGCTGCACCAGCGGATGGCCGGCCACGTGGACGTTCGGATGCATCTTCCCTCTCGCTAGAACGTGGTGCCGTCGGTCATGACGTCGATCGGCGGCGCGCCGTCCGGCCGCTTCTCGCGCGCGATCTTGCGGCCCGCCGTCCAGGTGCCGCCCTGCAGCACCTTCGCGAGCGGCAGCGCGGCGGCGTCGAGACCGAGCAGGCGGCGCACGCGCGGCGCGATCTCGTCCAGCAGCACGACCGTCAGCGCGCGCCACTCCACGACCGGCTCCGATCGCGGGTCGAGCGCCTTGCCGCGGGCGAGCAGGCCTTGCGGCACGATCACGCCCGCGTCGACGAACAGCCCGCCGTTGCGATACTCGGGCAGGCCGGTGAGGTCGCCGAGCCCCGCCACCGCCGCGCCGGCCCATTCCAGCGGCTCGATCAGCGAGTAGGCGAGCCACTGCGAGAGCTTGTGGAACGGCACCAGCCCGTCCGTGGCGCCTTCGCCGCGCGCGAGGCGATGGCGCGCCACGTCGCCGAGATTGACGCCCTCTACGACCAGGCCCGACGGCCAGATCGGGCCCAGCGCGTCGAGCAGCAGCACGAGCAGGTCGTGCGCCTTGACGCGCGTCTCGCGCCCGCCGCGCGTCAGGTGATCGACCAGCCCGCCCGGCCGTGCCGGCGCGCCGAAGATGTCGGGCCGCGCCTGCAGCGCCGTGCCCAGCCGGCGCAGCAGCTCGGCTCGGCTGTCCAGGCCGACCAGCGGGTTGTCGGGCCGCACCTGGAAGCCCTCGGCCAGCCGTGCCTCCGTCAGTGCCTGCAGCGCGTCGGCGTCGACCCGCAGGCAATGCCGGGAGTCGCTGGAGAAGACCCCATCCTGGAACAGGTGCAGGCTGGCGACGGCGAGGCCTTCGGACCGCGCCACTTCGCCGCCGACGCCCGGCTCGACGTAGCGCCAGCGCGCGCCGGCGCCGGCGTCGAGCAGCACGCTGACCACGGCGAGGTCGGCGGCCGCCCGCGCGCGCGCGCTTACGTCGCCGATCTTCGCCGCGACCCGCGCCCATCGGTCATGGCCGACGGCGAAGTGGCGCCAGCGGCTGTGATAGGGAATGTCGAGCGCCGGATAGGAGTCGCGGATCACGCGCGTCACGTACTCGGCCGCGGCGTCGAGCCGGTCGAGGTCGAGCTGCACATGCTCGAGCTCGCCGCGCAAGGCGGCGTCGAACAGCATCCGGCAGCGCTCGCGCACCGCCCGCGTCGAGCGCAGCCAGGCAATCGAAGCGTGCAGATCGGTCACGGCCAGATGAGATCCGAGTCTCCCCTCCCGCAAGGGCATCGTTACTCGCTGAGCGACCGGCCCTTGGCCCGCGCCAGCTCTTCGGCCGCGGGCACCCGCTGGGTGAAGTAGCCGGCGGCCTTCTTGGCATCCATCTCGACCTTGGCGTCGGCGGGTATCAGCTCCTCGGGAATCTCGACGCGCTCGACCACCTCGATGCCGCTTGCGACGAGCGGCGCGAATTTCATGTCGCTCATCGAGACGAACCGGTCGATGCGCGTGACGCCGAGCCAGTGCAGCACGTCGGGCATCAGCTCCTGGAAGCGCATGTCCTGTACGCCGGCGACGCACTCCGTGCGCTCG
Source organism: Alphaproteobacteria bacterium (assembly GCA_023150455.1). Lineage (GTDB taxonomy): Bacteria > Pseudomonadota > Alphaproteobacteria > JAEULC01 > JAEULC01 > JAEULC01. The sequence goes on from JAKLKW010000041.1 coordinate 22,218, forward strand.
AAATAGGTCTCGGCGCGGTCGCCGCCGGCCTGGCGCTTGCGCGCGTTATAGACCAGGAACTTGGTCACCTCGCCGAGCGCGCGGCCCTCCTTGCGGTTGTAGACGACGATGCCGCAGCCGCCCTCCTGCGCGGTCCGGATGCACACCTCGATGCCGTGCGCGAGATAGGGCCGGCAGGTGCAGATGTCCGAGCCGAACACGTCCGAGCCGTTGCATTCGTCGTGCGCGCGGCAGGCGACCGTGCGCTTGGGATCGGCGATCGCGCGGTGGTCGCCGACCAGGTAGATCGTCGTGCCGCCGATCGGCGGCAGGAACACGTGCAGGTCCGGCCGCGTCACCAGCTCCGGGAACATGCCGCCGCAATACTCGAACAGCGAGCGGCGCAGGTCGTTCTCGGCGATGCCGAACCGCCTGGCGATGCCCGGCAGGTACCACACCGGCTCGATCGCGACCTTCGTCACGCGCACGTCGCCGCTTGGCGTGAGGATGGTGCCATCGGCCTCGAGACGCTTCGCCGCCATGGCGTCGCGGAACTCCGGCATGTTGATGTGCGCCTTGGTCACCGCGATGGTCGGGCGGATGTCCATGCCGTTCTTCAAGGACTCGGCGAACGCCTCGCCGACCAGGTGGCCCCAGGGATCGAGCGAGACGATCTTCTCCGCATCGAACCATTGCGGATGCGGACCGATATGCTCGGCCGGCGCCGTGTCGGTCAGGTCGGGGCGATGGAGCGGGCTCAGCTTGTTGGCGGCGATGGCGAGCGCGCGATAGAGCCCGTAGGAGCCGGAATGCGTGCCGATGGCGTTGCGCTGCCCCGGCGCCGAGGTGGTGGCGACGATCGGCCCGCGCTCCGCGGCGGTGGGCGCGCCCCAGCGGATCGGCGTCGGCTTCAGCGCGCCCGGGCCGGGATGCGAGGTCAGGATGATGTGGCGGCGTTGCTTGGCGTCTGGCTTTTCCATGCTCGACCTTGCCTGGCCGCGCGACCGGGCCTAACCGGGCGCGCGAAAAACGCCCAGTCTAATCGATCGGCCTGTCCCGCGCATCCGCCTTCCGGCGGGTCGTCGGCCCGGCCATTTTCCTGGTCTTGCGGTAGTGGTAGGCTTCAAGCCGCTGCGCGCCGCCAGGGGCGCGCCCAGGGGGAGGGGACATACATGCAGGGCATTCGATTTCCGTTACGGGCCGGCCGCGCCTTGGCGGTGCTGGCCGTGGCAGGCGGCCTCGGCTGGGCCGCGCCCGTGCTCGCGCAGGACCCGCCCGCCAGCGACCTGCTCAACGCCACGCTCTGGATGCAGAAATCGGTCGAGTTCAAGGGCCATGCGCTCGGCGCCTACGCGCTGGCGCGGATCCGCCTCGACCAGGCGCTCGCCGACAAGAACTGGACCGCCGCGCCCGACGAGCAGAAGGGCAGCTACCAGAACCTTCCGCCCGCGGTGATCCTCGATCTCGACGAGACGGCGCTCGACAACTCGCGCTACCAGGCCTGGATGACCCTGACCGGCCAGACCTTCTCCCCGAAGACCTGGAACGCGTTCGTAAACGCGGAGGTCTCGACCCCGATCGACGGCGCGGTCGAGTTCTGCAAGTACGCCGAGTCGAAGAAGGTGAAGGTGTTCTACGTCTCCAACCGCACCGCCGACGAGGAACCGGCGACGCGCCGCAACATGGAGAAGTACGGCTTCCCGATGGGCGGCAACGTCGACACGGTGCTGACCTCGCGCGAGCAGCCGGACTGGAGCTCGGCCAAGGGCACGCGCCGCGCCTATATCGCGAAGGAATACCGCATCCTCCTCAATATCGGCGACAATTTCGGCGACTTCACCGACGCATACCGCAAGTCCGAGGCGGATCGGCTGAAGGCGTTCGAGGCGCACAAGGCGCTCTGGGGCCGGCAATGGATCGTCATCGGCAACCCTACCTACGGCTCGTTCGAGTCCGCCACCTTCGGCCATGACTTCAAGAAGTCGGCGGGCGAGCAGCGCAAGGCCAAGCGCGACGCGCTGGACGCCTGGAAGGGGCCCTGATCGTCCTCGCGCCGCGGCCGAGCGGCCCGACTAGTCGGCGCGTTCGGCCTCGCGCACGATGTCGTCGCGCGTGCGCAGGGGAAGCTCCGCGACGCGCGCCAGCAGCACGGCGGCCAGCGCCAGGCCGGCGGCGATGATCGCGTAGAGCACGGCGAAGACGTCGATCACGCTCGAGCGCTGCGCGGCCGTGAGGGGCCGGCGGACCAGCTCGTCCAGGCTGCCGAGGCCGCCGATGCCCTGCACCCACAGGCCGATCAGGCCAAGCACCAGCGAGGTCGCGACCGCGGTGGCGAGCGCCCCGCCCATCGTGCGCGACAAGAGGATGCCGCCGGTCACGGCACCGATCTCGCGCCGCGGCGCGGCGTTCTGCACCGACACCATGCTGGTCGGAAAGATCGGTCCGATGCCGGCGCCGACCAGCATCAGCAGCAGCGCGGCGCCGAGCGGCGTCAGGTGATGGACCAGGGACGCGAAAACGCCGAGCGCGACCGCCGACAGCGGCAGGCCCAAAAGGCCGGGCGGCTTGTAGCGCCCGTAGGTGCGCGTGAAGAACCCGCCCATGGCCGCGCAGATGCTGGTCGTCAGCGTCATCGGTATCAGCAGCATGCCGACCTTGGCGACCGGAATGCCGAGCGCGATCTGGAAGAAGATCGGCGTGATCACGATCACCGACAGGTAGCAGCCGAAGGCGCAGGCGATCGTCGCGTACATCCGGCCGATCACCGGGTCGCTGAGGAAGCGCGGCGGCAGCAGCGGCTCCGGGCTGGTCGCCTGGCGGCGCGCGAACAGGAGCCCGAACGCGATCGCGCCCGCGCCCGCGGCAATGACCGGCGCCGACACCCAGGCGAAGCGGACGCCGCCGGTCGAGAGCGTCAGCAGCAGCGACCCGGACGCGAGGATGAACAGCAGCACGCTCGGCACGTCGATGCGCGCGCCGGCCACGCGGGCGTTGGGCAGGCGCCTGAGCGCGACATAGACGAGCAGGATCGCCGGCAGGCACAGCAGCATGCTGATCCAGAAGATCCAGGTCCAGCCGGCATACTGCGTGACCACGCCGCCGATCATCGGGCCCATCACCGCGGCGGTCGAGTGCACGATGGCGAAGTAGCCGGCGTAGCGGCCGCGCTCGCGCGGCGCCACCACGTCGGCGACGATGGCCTGGGCCACCGTGATGATGGCGCCGCCGCCCGTGCCCTGGATCAGCCGGCTCACGATCAGGAGCGGCATCGAGGTCGCGATCGCGCTGAGCGCCGAGCCAAGAGCGAAGATCGCCAGGCTGCCGAGGATCAGCCATTTGCGGCCGAGCATGTCGCTGAGCTTGCCGGCGATCGGCGTGGCGCAGGTCGAGCTGAGCAGATAGGCCGTGACGACCCACGACATCAGCGCGACATCGCCCAGGTCGGCGGCGATCGTGACGAGCGCCGTGACCACGACCGTCTGGTCCAGCGCCGCCACGAAGATGGCGAGCATGGCGCCGGCCACGACCAGGTTGGTGTCGCGTTGCGAGGCAAGCATGGGTGCGGACGCCGGCGCTTCCGATTGTGGTCGCCCGTCATCCTAGGCCGGCCGGCGCCTGCAAGAAAGCGACGGTCGGCGATGGCAGCGTTGTGCGGATCGCGGTGCCGGCGCGCGCCGGCCCGGCGTCGCCGCTACACCGCCTCCAGGCCGCGCTTCAGGTCGTCGACGATGTCGCGCTCGTCCTCGAGCCCGACCGAGAGCCGCAGCACGCCGTCGGTGATGCCGACGCGCTGGCGCTCGGGCGCCGGCAGGCGCTGGTGCGTGGTGGTGGCGGGGTGGCAGACCAGGCTCTTGGCGTCGCCCAGGTTGTTCGAGATGTCGATCAGCTCGAGCGCGTCGAGGAAGCGGAAGGCGGCCTCCTTGCCGCCGGCCAGCTCGAAGGTGACCACCGTGCCGCCGAGCGCCATCTGCGCCTGCGCCAGCGCCGCCTGCGGATGCGAGTCGAGCTGCGGGTAGAGCACGCGCTTCACGCCCGTGCGGCCTTCCAGGAACTTCGCGACCGCCAGCGCCGAGCGACACATCGCCTCGACGCGCAGCGGCATGGTCTCGAGCCCCTTGAGCAGGTTCCAGGCGTTGAACGGGCTCATCGCCGGCCCGGTGTGGCGCAGGAACGGGCCCAGCTCGTCGTTGACGAACTTGGCGCTGCCCAGGATGGCGCCGCCCAGGCAGCGTCCCTGGCCGTCGATATGCTTGGTGGCGGAATAGCACACGACGTCGGCGCCGAGCTCGAGCGGGCGCTGCAAAAGCGGCGTGGCGAACACGTTGTCGACCACGACCTGGGCGCCGGCCTTGTGCGCGAGCTTCGTCACGTGCGCCAGGTCGACGATCTCGAGCGTCGGATTGGACGGCGTCTCGAGGAACACGACCTTGGTCGGCTTGGACAGCGCCTTGGTCCAGGCCGCGTTGTCCGCGCCGTCGACGAACTCGCTCACGATGCCGTAGCGCGGCAGGATCTCGCCGCAGATGATGTGGCACGATCCGAACAGCGCGCGGCTGGCGACCAGGCGGTCGCCCGCGCGCAGCAGGGCCATCAGCGCGGCGAACACCGCCGCCATGCCGGTCGCCGTCGCGCGACAGGCCTCCGCGCCCTCGAGCAGGCGCAGGCGCTCCTCGAACATGGCGACGGTCGGATTGGCGAAGCGCGAGTAGACGAAGCGGTCCGCGGTCGGCGTCGCGAAGGCGGCCTCGGCATCCGCGGCGGAGCCGTAGACATAGCCCGAGGTCAGGAACAGCGCCTCGCTGGTCTCGTTGAAGCCGCTGCGCTTCAGGCCCCCGCGCACCGAGGTGGTGCGCGTGCGCGTCGCAGCCTTGAGCGTGCCCTTGGCCGTGCGGGGCCGCGTCGTGTCGTTCATCTTCCAATCCTTCCATTCGGACCGTCTTGAGGCGGCCCGAAAACGAAAACGCCCGGCCGCGAGGCCGGGCGTTTTTCGTTGGACGCTCCGACCTTTTAGCGGATTGTTTAACGTGGCCCGCAAGCCGGCCGGCTCAAATCACCACGTGGCGCCATTCACTACCGGGAAGGGCGCCCTGTCAAGCGCAAGATTCGCCGTGCTGGCGGGTGCGCCTAGCCTCCCGCCGGCAGCGCCAGGATCTTCGGCAGCGGGCCCGGCGTGTCGGTCATCACCAGGCGGCGGTCCAGGCCGGCTCAAGCGGCGCCCAATCCGGGCCCAGACGGACGACGTCGCCGATCACGATCAGCGCCGGATCGTCTTCGGCATGGCGCGCGGCGATCGTGCCGAGCTCGGCCAGCCTGCCCGTCGCGATGCGCTGGTTCGCGCGCGTGGCGTTGGCGACCAGCGCGGCCGGCGTCGCGGGGTCGTGACCCGCGCCGATCAGCCCGGCGGCGATCGCGCCGGCGTTGCTGAGCCCCATGTAGACGACGATCGTGCGCCGCGGCCCGGCAATGCGGCGCCAGTCCGGCGGCGCGTCGCCCTCGCGCGCATGGCCGCCGACCACGACGACGGTCGAGGCATGGCGCCGGTCGGTCAGCGGAAAGCCCGCGGAGGCGGCGCAGCCCAGCGCCGCCGTCACGCCCGGCACCAGCTCGGCCGCGATGCCGTGCCGGCGCAGGTAGTCGATCTCCTCGCCGGCGCGGGCGAAGAGCGACGGATCGCCGCCCTTCAGCCGCACGACGCGCCTGCCGCTGCGCGCCGCGTCGACCAGCGCGCGGTTGATGCGGTCCTGCGTCCACGAATGACGGCCCTTCACCTTGCCGACCGGAACGCGCTCGACGTCGGATGGCAGCAATTCGAGGATCGCGTCGGAAACCAGCTCGTCATGGAACACGACCTCGGCTTGGCCGAGCAGTCGCTGCGCCCTGACCGTCAGCAGATCGGGATCGCCCGGCCCCGCGCCGACCAGCGCGACGGTCCCGCCCTTTGGCGGTGATGGCTCCGCGCTCGTGGCCGGAGGCAGGGTCGCGCAGCCGCTCATGCCGTCCATCGCTGTTCCTCCGGTTTCATGGCCGGGCGCCGGCCGCGCATCCCGGTTCTCGCGTCCCTGCTTCAAGGGAGCTTGGATGCGCGGCCGTCGTCGGAACCGTCGCGCGCCCTAGGCGCCGTGCGCGGGCACCTTCGGCTGCCGCACCACGCGCAGATACGGCTTCAGCGTCTTCCAGCCCTCGGGAAAGCGCTTCTTCGCGTCCTCGTCGCTGAGCGAGGGGACGATGATCACGTCGTCGCCCGGCTTCCAGTTGACCGGGGTCGCCACCTTGTGCGCGTCGGTCAGCTGCAGGCTGTCGATCACGCGCAGGATCTCGGCGAAGTTGCGGCCGGTCGACGGCGGATAGGTGATCGTCAGCCGTACCTTCTTCTGCGGGTCGATCACGAACACCGATCGCACGGTCAGCGCCGGGTCGGCTTCCGGATGGATCATGCCGTACAGATGGGACACCTTGCGGTCGGCGTCGGCGATCACCGGGAAGTTCACCGCCTGGCCCTGCGTCTCCTTGATGTCGGCTTCCCAGCCTTCGTGCGACTTCACCGGATCGACCGACAGGCCGATGATCTTGACGTTGCGCTTGTCGAACTCCGGCTTCAGCCGCGCCGCCTCGGCCAGCTCGGTCGTGCACACCGGCGTGAAGTCCTTGGGATGGCTGAACAGCACGCCCCAGCTACCGCCCAGCCACTTGTGGAACGAGATCTCGCCCTTGGTCGAGCCCTGGGTGAAGTCCGGCGCGATCTGTCCGAGTTGAATCGACATCGTCGTCTCCTGTTGTTAGGCGTCGAAACGTCGCGAGCCGTCGAGCGACGGCGCATTAAGTCGGGCAACGGCGCGCAGCGCCGCCGCTTCCAGCACCAGCCTGCCGCTCTTGGCGGGCTTGAGGCGTTTTCGGTCATCGGCCAGCCGATCCAGCACGCGGCCGAAATCGGCGGGCAGCAGCCGGTCGAGGAACTGCCGCAGTACGCGGGCCAGCATCGGGCAGCGCCCGTTGGTCCAGACGCCGACGGCCAGATCGCCGCGGCGGACGACCGCGGCCGACTGAAAGTCGCAATCGGCGGGCACGTCCTCGACATTCACCAGCGCGCCGGCCGCGCGCGCCATGTCGGCGGCATCATCGATCTGCCGGCCGGGCAGGTCGGCGATGAAGGCGACCGCGACCCCGTCGAGCGACCGGCCCGGCGGAACCTGGTTGAACACGCGGATATCGCGGGCGCCGACCTCGCGCAGCAGCGCGACGCGGCGCTCGGCGCGCGGGCCGTCGCCGATCACCGCGACCGTCAGGCGCGTCAGGTCGAGCGCGACGGGCAGAAGCGCGCTCATGCCGCAAGCTTCCGGCCGAGGTCGCGCAGGCGGTCGTCGCCCTGCGCGTGGCACCAGTCGCCGAAGCGCTCGTCCGGACGGCGCTCGGCCGCGTAGGCGGCGAAGATCGGCGCCAGGGTCGAGGCGATCTCGCCCAGCTTGACGCGATCGAAGACGCGGCGGTTCAGCCGCGTGCCTTCGAAGTCGCCGCCGAGGAACAGCGCGTAGTCCGCCGCCGTGCGGCCGACGATGCCGATCTCGCCGGCATAAGGCCGCGCGCAGCCGTTCGGGCAGCCGGTGATGCGCACCGAGATACGCTCGCCGCCGATGCCGGCCGCCGCCAGCGCCTGCTCGATCTCGCCGATCAGGGGCGCGCGGATGCGCTCGGCCTCGTTCAGCGCCAGGCCGCAGGTCGGAAGCGCCGGACAGGCCAGCGCCCAGCGCGCCACTTCGCTGAGCGAGCCCGGCAGCTCGACGCCATGCTCGGTCAGGATCGCCTCGATCCGGTCGCGCGCGTCGGCCGCCAGGTCGGCCAGCAGCACGTCCTGGGTCGGCGTCAGGATCGGCGTGGGCCTGAGTTCCGCGACGATGCGGCTGAGCGCGGTGCGCAGGCGGCGCTTGCCCTGGTCGCGGATGCGGCCGCTCGCGATCGACAGGCCGTAGTACCAACGCCCGTCGCCCTGGGCGTGCCAGCCCGTGTGGTCGACGACCTGGAACGGCGGCATCGGCCGCGCGTCTTCCAGCGGGGCGCCGAAATAGGCCTCCAGCTTCGCCTTGATCCAGGCCGCGCCCTTGTCGTCGACCAGGTACTTGAGCCGCGCATGGCGGCGGTCGCCGCGGTCGCCATGGTCGCGCTGCAGCGCGATCACCGCCTTGGCCGCGCGCACCAGGTCGTCCGGACCGACGAAGACCAGCGGCGTCGCCAGGCGCGGGTAGGTCTTGGGCCTGTTGTGGGTCATGCCCAGGCCGCCGCCGAGCGCCAGGTTGTAGCCGGTGAGCGCGTCGCCGTCGAAAAGCGCGACGATGCCGAGATCGTTGGTCAGCACGTCGACCGAGTTGTCGTCGGGCGCGGCGATGCCGATCTTGAACTTGCGCGGCAGGTAGCGCTCGCCGTAGAGCGGGTCGTGCTCGGCCGGCGCGTCGCCGGCGATGCGCTCCTCGCCCAGCCAGATCTCGTGATAGGCGCGCGTCGCCGGCAGCAGCGCGGTCGACAGCAGCCGCGCGTCGGCCTGCAGGCGGCGGTGCTTCGCGTCGGCGATCGGCGCCGGCGTGGCGGTGACGTTGCGCACCACGTCGCCGCAGGCGGCGAGCGTCGTCAGCAGCGCATGGTTGATCCCGGCGATCGTCGCCTTCAGCTCGCCCTTGGCGACGGCGTGGAACTGGATCGCCTGGCGCGTGGTCACGCGCAGCGACCCGCCGCCGTATTGCAGCGCCAAATCGTCGAGCGCGAGATACTGCTCGGCCGTCAGCCTGCCGCCGGGGATGCGGGCGCGGATCATGAACTCCCACGCCTTGTCCTCGCCGCGCTGCTTGCGCTCGGTCGCGCTGTCGCGGTCGTAGCCCAGATAGGTACCGTGGAACTTCAGGAGCTGGTACCCGGCGTCGTCGACGCCGGCGGAGTCCGCGGCGAGCTGCTCGGCCAGGTCGCCGCGCAGGCCGCGGCTTTCGAGCTTCAGCCGCTCGACCTCGCTGAGCAGGTCGACCGGCGCGGCGATCGCGGTGTCGGGCATCAGAGCCACCCGACCGAAGCCAGCGCGGCGTCGTCGAGCCCCAGATCGTCGAACGATGGCGCGTCCTCGTCGGCCGTCAGCGCCAGCAGCAGCGAGAGCACCGAGAGCGCGACGATCAGCTCAAGCAGCCCGGGCATGGCCCTGCTCCAGCAACCCGGTGAGATAGCGCGCGATGGCGCGCATGCCGTACTTGCCGGCGCGCGCCTCGGCGTCCGGGTTGTAGTTCGTGTTGGTGTTGACGTCGTAGGCGTAGGCGTAGCCCTCGCCGTCGACGACGAACTCGATGCCCGCGATGCCGATGGCATTGGCCTGAAGGAAGCGCTCGAAGCGCTCGACCAGCGGGCCGGGCACCCCGTCGACGATGGCGAAGCGCGCCGACGGCGCCGTGGCCGGGCTGGTGTCGGCGATCTTCGGCGCAAGCTCCACCTGGCACTGGTCGGCCGGGCAGAGCCGGAAGCCCTGCGAGGTGTCGACCCGCACGGCGTAGAGGAACTTGCCGCCGACGAACTCGGCGCGGGTGATGAACGGAAGCGGCGCCTTGATGTAGCGCTGCACCAGCGTGATGCCGTCGATCGGCGACTCGTAGTCGCCGCCGTCCAGGTACTCGCGGTTGTGCTTGAGGATCAGCGGATAGCCGACCCGCTCGGCGGCCCCGCGGAGCAGGTGCTTGCCCGCCACGGCGATCGTGTCGGGCGTCTCGACACCGGCGGCCGCCAGCGCCTCGTACTGCGCGACCTTGCTGATCTCGAGCCTGAGCGCGTTGCTGCCGTTGACCACGGTGCGGCCGTGGCGCTCGAGCCAGGCCAGCACGGCAGCGGTGTATTCGGGGGCGAAGCGATGGTCGCGCGTGTGCGACGATGCGCTCATGCGGTTGTAGAACACGCCCTCGGGCGGCGCGCGGCGCAGGTCGAGCGTGCCCTGGTCGAGGAACCATTCCTCATAGGGCGTGCCGAGCTCGGCGAACGCGCTGCGCAGCGGCACGACCCACTCGCTGTTCTCGTGGATGACATGGACCTTGGACATGGCTTCTCCTTCGCGCGCGCCTCGGCGCCGCGGTCTGCGGTTCGATGGAAAGGGCGAAGAGGGGACCGGCCGTAAGCCCGGCCGGGTCAGCTACAGCGGCCGCGACAGCGGTCCGATCGGGTGATCGGCGTGTCCTTGGTGCTCGTCATCGCAGTCCTCCTCACCTTGGTTGGCCGGCGGAACCACGAACCGTTTTCGTGGCGCTTTAGCGTTTGGTTCGGACCGGTTTTCCAGCCCACGCGGCGCAAGCTGCTTCCGTCAAATTCCCGCGCGCCTTCTGTATTATCAAATCGCATTCACAGCAAATCACACTATTTCATGATAGGTCAACGAAAAATATCTCATCCATGTCGTCGATATTTCTATAAATCACGCATATTGAATGTTGAATTTGTGGCCTCACAGCCCTGCCGGGATGCGGGACTCTTTCACGCCTCCGCCGGCCTGCGCCGTGAGCGATCCGGCGCCCTCGGAATCGATCTCTTCAACGCGCCAAGACGGCGCTGGCCCGCGAAAGCGAAAAGGCGAGAAGGAGATCCCTCTCGCCTTTTCCTCGGCCGTCGTGGACGGGCGTTCAGTTCCTCGCCTTGTCGACCAGCTTGTTCTTGGCGATCCAGGGCATCATGGCGCGCAGCTTCTCGCCGACCTTCTCGATCGGGTGCTCGGCGGCGAGCTTGCGCATGGCCTTGAAGCTGGGCTGGCCGGCGGCGTTCTCGAGCACCCAGTCGCGGGCGAAGCGGCCGGACTGGATGTCGGCGAGGATGCGCTTCATCTCGGCCTTGACCTCGTCGTTGATGACGCGCGGCCCGCGCGTGTAGTCGCCGTACTCGGCCGTGTTCGAGATCGAGTAGCGCATGTTGGCCAGCCCGCCCTCGTACATCAGGTCGACGATCAGCTTCACCTCGTGCAGGCACTCGAAATACGCCATCTCGGGCGCGTAGCCCGCATCGACCAGCGTCTCGTAGCCGGCCATGATCAGCGCGCACAGGCCGCCGCACAGCACGACCTGCTCGCCGAACAGGTCGGTCTCGCATTCCTCCTTGAACGTGGTCTCGATCACGCCCGAGCGCCCGCCGCCGATCGCCGAGGCGTAGCTGAGCGCGATCTCCAGCGCGTTGCCGCTGGCGTTCCGGTCGACCGCGACCAAGCAGGGCACGCCGCCGCCGCGCACGTACTCCGAGCGCACCGTGTGGCCGGGACCCTTGGGCGCGATCATGAAGACGTCGAGGTCGGGGCGCGGCTCGATCAGCTTGAAGTGGATGTTGAAGCCGTGCGCGAAGGCGATGGCGGCGCCCTGCTTCATGTTGGCCCTGAGGTCGTCGCGCCACAGCGCCGCCTGCAGCTCGTCGGGCGTGACCACCATCATCACGTCGGCCCATTTCGCCGCCTCGGCCGGGGTCATGACCTTGAAGTCGGCCTTCTTCGCCTTGTCGGCCGAGGCCGATCCGGCGCGCAGCGCGACGCTGACTTCCTTGACGCCGCTGTCGCGCAGGTTCTGCGCATGGGCGTGGCCCTGGCTGCCATAGCCGATGATGGCGACCTTCTTGCCCTTGATCAGGTTCACATCGGCATCACGATCGTAATAGACGCGCATTGTCCCCTCCGGACCCTTTCTCAAGACGTTCACTTGGCGCCGGCGCTCACCGGCTGTCGAGCAAGAGCTTCGCGCCGATCAGGGCGAGAAATCCCGCCATGGCCCGGTCGAGCCAGGCCTTCGCGCGGCCATAGGCACGCCTTGCCGGCTCGGCCGAGAACAGCGTCGCGACGATGCTGTACCAGGCCATCTCGTTGCACAGCACGCCCGCCAGCGCCACCGCCCAAACCCAGGAGGGGGCATGCGCCGGCAGCAGGGCGACGAAGATCGAGCCGAAGAATACGACGACCTTCGGATTCGACAGCTGCACGACGAGCGCCGTCAGGAACGCGTCGCCCGGACGCCGGTCGATCACGGCGCCGTCGAGCGCGAGCGGCCGCGGCGCCGCGCGCCAGATCATGACCGCGAGGTAGACGAGGTAGAGGCCGCCGACGAGCTGGACGATGCGGTAGAGCCAGGCGATCTGCGCGAACAGCACGGCGAGGCCGAACATCGCCGCCGCGGCCCAGGCGCCGGCGCCAATGCTCATGCCGAGCGCCGAGGCGAGGCCGACGCGCCTGGAATGCTCGGCCGAGGCGCGCGCGACCAGGAAGAAGCTCGGACCCGGGCTCATCGCGCCCATCAGGTTGGCGAGCCAGATGCCGGCGAGCGGCAGGGCGAAATCCATGCCCGTCAGCCCGCCTCGCCGCGCTTCATGATCGCCTGCGGCCCGCGCGAGATCGCGACCACGCCGGTGCGGCTGACCTCGACCATGCCGAGCGGATCCATCAGCGTCATGAAGGCGCTGAGCTTCTCCGAGGATCCGGTCACCTCGAACACGAAGGACTCGGTGGTGGAATCGACCACGCGCGCGCGGAAGATGTCGGCGATGCGCAGCGCCTCGACGCGCTCGTCGCCGGTGCTCGCGACCTTGACCAGCAGGAGCTCGCGCTCGACATGCGGCCCCTCGGCGGTCAGGTCGCTGACCTTGTGCACCGGCACCAGGCGCGCGAGCTGGTTCTTGATCTGCTCGATGATCATCTCGGTGCCCGTGGTCACCACGGTGATGCGCGACAGGCGCGCCACCGCGTCGACCTCGGCCACGGTCAGGCTCTCGATGTTGTAGCCGCGGCCCGAGAACAGGCCGACGACGCGCGCCAGGATGCCCGGCTCGTTGTCGACGATCACGGCGATGGTGTGCCGTCTGATGGTCTTGTCGTAAGGCACGACGGGTCCCCCGGCGTCAGAAGGTCACACCAGCACCATGCCCTCTTCGGACACCGGCTTCTTGGCCTCGTCGGCGGGCCCCAGCAGCATCTCGTGGTGCGCCGCGCCCGACGGGATCATCGGGAAGCAGTTCTCGGTCTTGTCGACCATGACGTCGACCACCACCGGGCGGTCGACTTTGATCATCTCCTTGATGATGCGGTCGACGTCGCACGGCTTGGCCGCGCGCATTCCGACGCAGCCGAACGCATCGGCGAGCTTCACGAAGTCGGGCAGCGCCTCGGTGTAGCTCTCGGAGTAGCGGCCGCCGTGCAGCAGCTCCTGCCACTGCCGGACCATGCCCATCCACTGGTTGTTGATGATGAAGATCTTGACCGGCAGGCGGTACTGCACCGCGGTCGAGAGCTCCTGGATGTTCATCAGGATCGAGGCCTCGCCGGCGATGTCGACCACCAGCTTGCCCGGATTGGCCATCTGCACGCCGACCGCGGCCGGCAGGCCGTAGCCCATCGTGCCGAGCCCGCCCGAGGTCATCCAGTGATGCGGCTTCTCGAAGCCGAAGAACTGCGCGGCCCACATCTGGTGCTGGCCGACCTCGGTCGTGATGAACGGCTCCATGTCCCTGGTGAGCTGGTAGAGGCGCTGGATCGCGTATTGCGGCTTGATGACGCTGTCGCTCGGCTGGTAGCGCAGGCAGTCGCGCGCGCGCCATTCGTCGATCTGCCTCCACCATTCCTTCAGCGCCTTGCCGTCGGGCTTGGCTTTGCGCTTCTTCCACGCCTCGATCAGCTGCTTCAGCACCTGGCGGCAGTCGCCGATGATGCCGAGCTCGACCGGCACGTTCTTGTTGATCGAGGACGGGTCGATGTCGACATGGATCTTGCGCGACCCGGGCGAGAAGGCGTTGAGCCGGCCGGTCACGCGGTCGTCGAAGCGCGCGCCGATGTTGATCAGCACGTCGGCGCCGTGCATCGCCAGGTTGGCCTGGTAGGTGCCGTGCATGCCCAGCATGCCGAGGAACAGCGGGTCGCTGGCCGGGAAGGCGCCGAGGCCCATCAGCGTCAGCGTGCAGGGATAGCCGGTCAGGCGCACGAACTGCGTCAGCAGCTTCGAGGCCTCGGTGCCGGCATTGATGACGCCGCCGCCGCAATAGAAGACCGGGCGCTTGGCGCCGGCGATCAGGTCGATCGCCTTCTCGATCAGCGCCGGGTCGGCCTCGGTCTGCGGCCGGTAGGTGCGGTGGCGCACGTTGGCCGGGCCCTCGTACAGCCCTTCCGCGAACTGCACGTCCTTGGGCAGGTCGACCACCACCGGGCCGGGCCTTCCGCTGCGCGCGACGTAGAACGCCTCGTGCAGCGTGCGGCCCAGCTCGTTCACGTCCTTCACCAGGTAGTTGTGCTTGGTGCAGGGGCGCGTGATGCCGGTGGTGTCCGCCTCCTGAAAGGCGTCGTTGCCGATCAGGTGGGTCGGCACCTGGCCGGTGAGGCAGACGATCGGGATCGAATCCATCAGCGCGTCGGTCAGGCCCGTCACCGCGTTGGTGGCGCCGGGACCCGAGGTCACCAGCACCACGCCGACCTTGCCGGACGAGCGCGCATAGCCCTCGGCCGCGTGCACCGCGCCGCCTTCCTGGCGCACCAGGACATGGCGCAGCGCGTTCTGCTTGAACAGCGCGTCGTAGATCGGCAGGACCGCGCCGCCGGGATAGCCGAACACGACGTCGACGCCCTGGTCCAGCAGGGACTTGATCACGATCTCCGCGCCCGTCATGCGCTGGGCGCCGGTGGGCTGCTCGGGCATGCGATGGTCCTTCCGAACGGCCGCGAATGCCGCGAAAAACGAAGCCGCGACAGGGCCTTCAACGGTGAAGAAAAGGAGCGGCACCGTAGACGCGCCGAATCAGTGGGTCAAGCAAAACTGACGAATTATCGCAAAGATTTCCGGCATGAATCTTTCCGAAAATTGCGCATTGAGGACATGGTCCGGCGCGAGCTGGTGCCGGAACCAGGTCGCCTGCCGCTTGGCGTACCGGCGCGTCGACTGCTGCGCCAGCCGTATTGCATCCTCTTGGGAAATCTCGCCTTTCAGGTGACGGATCAGCTCGGGAACGCCGAGCGCCTTCATCGCCGGCAGGCGCGGGTCGAAGTTCCGCGCCATCAGCGCCCGCGCTTCGTCCAGAGCGCCTTGTTCCATCATGCGCAAGAATCTTGCATCGATGGCCGCGTGCAGCGCGGGGCGGGGCGGCATCAGCAGCATGACGAAGCAGCACAGGCCACCCGCCGGCGCGGCCGGTTCGGCCTGCCAGGCGGAGAGCGGGCGGCCGGTCGCCGCGACGACCTCGTAGGCGCGGATCAGCCGCTGCGTGTCGCTGGATGCGAGCTTCGCCGCCGTGACCGGGTCGCGCTCGGCCAGCGCGCGGTGGAAACCCTCGGCGCCGAGCCGCGCGTGCAGCGCGCGCGCCGCCTCGCGCACCTCCGCCGGCACGGGCGGGACCGGCGCCAGGCCCTGCATCAGGGCGCGCAGGTAGAGCCCGGTGCCGCCGACCAGCACCGGCAGGCGCCCGGCTTCGCGCGCCTCGGCGATCGCGTCCAGCGCCATCGCGCGCCAGCGCCCGGCCGAGGCGGGATCGTCCGGCTCGAGCACGCCGTAGAGCCGATGCGGCGCGCGCGCGAGCGCCGCGTCGTCCGGCTGCGCCGTCAGGATGCGCAAGCCCCGATAGAGCTGCATCGAATCGGCGTTGACGACCGTGCCGGCGAATTCCTCGGCCAGCGCCAGGGCCAGTGCCGACTTGCCCGAGGCGGTCGGGCCGGCGACGACGACGGCGCGCGTGCTCGTGGGCCGCATGCTCATGGACGCGGAACCGGCCGTCCGCTATATGGCCGCGTGCCCTTCATCCTGACCCTGATCACCCGTCCCGAAACGCGCGCGCTCGACTCTAGCATGGTCGACGCGGTGCGCCGCGCGCTCAGGCAAGCGGACGCACCCGACTGGCTGGCGCAAGGCATCGCCTGCGACCTCGGCTGCGATGGCGCTTCGATCGAAGCAATCGAGGCAGCGGCGCGCGATGCGCTGGGAACGGCGCCGGTCGATGTCGTGACCCAGGAAGCCGGCGAGACGCGGCGCAGGCGCCTGATAATCGCCGACATGGACGCGACCATGACCGAGGGCGAGACGATCGACCAGCTCGCCGAGGAAGCCGGCATCGGCCCGCAGATCGCCGCCATCACCGTGCGCGCGATGCGCGGCGAGCTCGACTTCGTCCAGGCCTTGCGCGAGCGCACCGCGCTGATGGCCGGCCTGCCCGAGGCCGCGCTCGGCCGCGTGCGCGACCGCATGCGGCCGATGCCCGGCGCGCGTGCGTTGGTGCAGACCATGCGGCGGCACGGCGCGCGCACCGCGCTGGTGTCGGGCGGGTTCAATGTCTTCACGGCGCAGGCGCGCGCGCTGATCGGATTCGACGAGGCGCACGGCAACACGGTCGAGGTCGCGGCCGGCAAGCTGACCGGCCGCGTGATCGACCCGGTGATGGGCCGCGACGCCAAGCTGCGCCTGCTCAACGAGACCGCCGCCGCGCATGGGCTCCAGCTCGCCGAGACCATGGCGGTCGGCGACGGGGCCAACGACCTCGCCATGATCCAGGCCGCCGGCATGGGCGTGGCGATCCACGCCAAGCCCATCGTCGCCGCCGCCGCACGCGCGCGCATCGATCACGGCGACCTGACCGCGCTGCTCTACATCCAGGGCTATCGGCGGGACGAGTTCGCCGGCGGTTAGCGCCTCATCCTTGAGACAAGCTCAGGATGAGGGCCTCCGTGTTTGCTGTCGCGTGCTACGCCGAGATTCGCTTGGCCTCATCCTGAGCTGTCGAAGGATGAAGGCGCCCGGTGCCTTCGCTGCCCGATGCGACCCGATCGGGAAGCGGCACCCCCACCGGACTACCGCCGGCTGATCCTGAGGATCTTGTCGTCGCCGCTGAAGTTGGTGAGCGCGTAGAGCGCGCTGTCCGGGCCGACCACGGCGTCGCGGAAGGCGCCGTGGCGGCCGCGGTCGGGGCTTTCCGAGTACCAGCGCTCGATCGCCGCCACGCGCCAGTCGCCGGCGGCACCGCGCGCGAGCACGACCTTGATCAGCGCGTCGGAGCGCTGCGTGGCGACGAAGAGATCGCCGTTCCAGAAGGCGATGCCCGAGGGCGGCGCGCCGGTCTCGCGCCAGAGCAGGATCGGGTCGATGTACTCCTTCAAGCCTGCCGCGCCGATCACCCTGGGCCAGCCGCAGTTGCCGCCCTTGCGGATGACGTTGATCTCGTCGTCCTTGCGCCGGCCGCCGAACTCGCCCGAGGGCCCGTGCTCGGAGGCGAACAGCTCCTTCGTCTCCGGATGCCAGGCGAGGCCCTGCGGGTTGCGGTGGCCGTAGCTCCACACCGGCGAGTCGGGGAAGGGATTGTCGGCCGGCGCGGCGCCGTCGGGCGTCACGCGCAGGATCTTGCCGCCGAGCGAGCCGAGGTCCTGGGCGATCTCGGCGCGATAGGTCTCGCCGGTCGTGACATAAAGCATGCCGTCCGGCCCGAAGGCGATGCGCCCGCCGTTGTGGTAGGTCGCGGCGGGAATCCCGTCGACGATCACGCGATCGATCGCGCCCGTCGCGCCGCCGTGACGCAGGCGCACGACGCGGTTGACGGTGCCGCGGTCGGTCCCGGCCGTGAGCATGGCGTAGAGGAAGGGCTGCTGCGGGAAGGCGGGATGCAGCGCCAGCCCCATCAACCCGCCTTCGCCGCGCGCGCGCACCGGGAGCGTCGCATAGGGTTGCTGCCGCAGCGCGCCGTCCGGCGCGATCGCGCGGATGCGGCCCGGGCGCTCGCTCACCAGCGCGCTCTTGTCGGGCAGGAAGACGAGCGACCACGGCGTCTCGAGGCCCCGTGTCCAGACGCGCGTGTCGACCTCGGCCACGTCGGGCCGGAAGCGCTCCGGCACCGTTTGCGGCTGCTTGCCGATGATCGGGTCCGCAAGGGCGGTCGCGGCGCGCATGGCGCCGATCAGTGCCAAGCTCGCGAGGGATGCGTTCAGAAAGTCGCGTCGCAGCATGAGCCGATTACTCCGCACCTGTCCGGACAACAATAGCCGCCGCCCTCGACGCCAACGCCTCACAACGCGCGGAGCGGATGTGACAACGGCGGTAAGCTCAGGCCTGCGCCAGCAGGTCGCCCGGGACGCGCCGCAAGGTGCGCCGGAACGGTGCCGGATCGCCGAGCCCGCCCGCGACGATCAGCGCGCCCTCGATGCGGATCACCGCGTCCTGGGCGCGCAGCCGCGCGGCCGCCTGCGGCACGCCGGCTTCGACCGCGAGCGCGGCCAGCGCATCGATCCAGCGTCCGAACACGGCCGACAGCTGCGCCTGGAACAACTGGCGCGCGCCGCCGATCACCATGTTGCCGAGCACGCAGGCGTTGCGCCCGCCGCCATAGAACCCGTCCAGCGCCTTGAGCATGCGCTCGAGCCGCCGTTCGGGCGCGCCCGGCCCGGCAAGCGGCCGGATCGCATGCTCCTCCAGCCACTGCTCGACGCGCTCGATCACCGCGCGCGCCATGTCGGCCTTGCCGCCGGGGAAGTAGTGATAAAGGCTCGATTTGCCGAGGCCGGTCGCCGCGGACAGCTCCGCGAGCGACGCGCCGTCATAGCCGTGCTTCTGGAACACGGGCAAGAGGCGCATCACCACCTGGTCGCGCGGCAGCAGCGGGGCGGGCATCGCAAACGTATCGCTCGGCGGATCGAGGTCCATGGCGACGCTAGGGGCGCCTGCCCTCGGCTGTCAAACCGCACCGCTCGCACGCGAACGTGAAGCGACGCGCTCTTGCCCGGCGGGGCGTGCGGCATATTATACCGAACGTTCGGTACAATACCAGGCCGGACGAAGCGCCACTCGACTCAAGAAAGGACATGCCGATGGTTTCCACGAACATGCGCCGCCGCGCGCTCGCCGCCTGCGCCGCGCTCGGACTGGCCCTCGCGTTCACCGCGCCCGCCCAGGCGATCGACCGCACCGGCGGCACGTACAACAGCCTCTACGCCGGGCTCGGTGCCAAGGGCTACGACGTGGTCGCGTATTTCACCGAAGGCAAGGCGGTCAAGGGCAAGAACGAGTTCGAGGCGGTGCACGGCGGCGTGACGTGGAAGTTCGCGTCGGCCAGGCACCGCGACCTGTTCGCCGCCGATCCCGGCAAGTACGCGCCGCAGTTCGGCGGCTTCTGCTCCTGGGGCGTGGCGCAGGGCAAGCTGTTCGACGTCGACCCCGAGCACGGCTGGAAGGTCGTCGACGGCAAGCTCTACATGAACTTCAACGCCGACATCCAGAAGACCTGGGAGGAGGACATTCCCGGCATGATCTCGAAGGCGAACGGCAACTGGCCGACGCTCAATCGCTGATCCTTACGCCGGCGGCGCGGCGGCGGCCTTCTCCGCCTCGCCGCCGCCGATGCGCTCGGCGAGCGCGGCCTCGAGGAACGGGTCGAGGTCGCCGTCGAGCACCGCCTGCGCGTTGCCGCGCTCAACGCCGGTGCGCACGTCCTTCACCATCTGGTAGGGCTGCAGCACGTAGGAGCGGATCTGGTGGCCCCAGCCGATGTCGGACTTGGCGTCGTGCGCGGCCTGCGCCGCGGCCTCGCGCTTCTTGAGCTCCGCCTCGTAGAGCCGCGCCTTCAGCATCTCCATCGCCATCGCGCGGTTGCGATGCTGCGAGCGGTCGATCTGGCAGGCCACGATGATGCCCGACGGGACGTGGGTGATGCGCACCGCGCTCTCGGTCTTGTTGACGTGCTGCCCGCCGGCGCCGGAGGAGCGATAGGTGTCGATCTTCAGGTCCTTCTCCAAGACCTCGATGTCGATGTTCTCGTCGATCACCGGATAGACGCCGACCGAGCAGAAGCTGGTGTGCCGGCGCGCGTTGGAATCGAAGGGCGAGATGCGCACCAGGCGATGCACGCCCGATTCCGTCTTGAGCCAGCCATAGGCGTTGGGGCCGATGATCCTGACGGTCGCCGACTTGAGGCCGGCCTCCTCGCCCGCGCTTTCCTCGATCCACTCCACCTTGTTGCCGTGCTGCTCGGCCCAGCGCACGTACATGCGCATGAGCATCTCGGCCCAGTCCTGCGCCTCGGTGCCGCCGGCGCCGGCATGGACCTCGAGATAGCAGTCGTTGGCGTCGGCCTCGCCCGACAGCAGGCTTTCGATCTGCTTCTTCTCGGCCTTGGGCTTCAAGGCCGCGAGCATCGCCTCGGCCTCGGCGATCGCCGCCTGGTCGTTCTCGGCCTCGCCGAGCTCGAGCAGGGCCAGGGCGTCGTCCAGCTCGCTTTTCAGGCTGCTATAGCCGCCGAGCGAGCGTTCAAGCTGCGTGCGCTCGCGCAGGATCTTCTGCGCCTTGGCCGAGTCGTTCCACAGATCGCTGCTGCCGGCGAGCGCGTTCAGCTCCTGCAGGCGCTTGTTGGCGTGATCCCAGTCAAAGATGCCTCCGCACGAGATCGAGGCACTGGTTGATCGAATCGACGGTGGCTTGCGTCTCGGCGCGCATTGCGTCGGGTCTCCGCTGGAATGGATGGCGCGATGGTTGGGGGGAAGATGGCGCGCCGGGCGCGCCAATACAAGCGCGACGTCAGTACAGGCCCGGCGATGCCGTGCTGGCGCCGACGGCGCCGGATGCCGGCATCGGCACGCCGCCGTCCAGCACCATGGAATCGCCGCGGCCGGCCCCGGGCTCGGTGCCGGGCTTGAACGCCTCCATGATGACCTTGCGGTCGCCGGGCTGGGCCGGACGGCCGGTCTCGGCGTTGACGCGCACCAGGCGCACGCCGGGCGGGATGCGGAAGGGCACCGCGGGCGCGCCCGCCAGCGCCTCGCGCATCATCTCCTTGAAGATGGGGGCCGCGACCGAGGCGCCGGTTTCCTGCTTGCCGAGCGTCGCGGGCGTATCGAAGCCGACGAACACGCCGACCACGAGGTCGGGCGTGAAGCCGATGAACCACGTGTCGTTGCTGTCGTTGGTCGTCCCGGTCTTGCCGGCGATCGGCCGGTTGAGGTCGCGCAGGCGCGTCGCCGTGCCGCGCTCGACCACGCCCTGCAGCATCGAGACCATCTGGTAGGCGGTGACGGGGTCGATCACGCTGGGCCTGGCGTCGGGGAGCTCCGGCATCTCCATCGGCGCGCCCGTGGGCGGGGCGCCGCAGCCGGGGCATTCGCGCTGGTCGTGGCGGAACACGGTCTTGCCGTTGCGGTCCTGCACGCGGTCGATCAGACTCGGCTGGATGCGCTTGCCGCCGTTGACGATCATCGCGTAGGCAGTGGTCAGGCGCAGCAGCGTGGTATCGCCGGCGCCGAGCGACATCGACAGCACCGGCGACATCTGGTCGAACACGCCGAAGTCGAGCGCCGTCTTGACCACGGCCTCCATGCCGAGCGTCTGCGCCAGGCGCACCGTCATCAGGTTGCGCGACAGCTCCAGACCCGCGCGCATCGGGATCGGCCCGTAGAACTTGCGCGTGTAGTTGTCGGGCTTCCATTTCGGCAGGCCCGGGCCCTGGTCGATGACGAAGGGCGCGTCGAGGATGATCGTGGTGGGCGGGATGCCCTGTTCCAGGGCCGGCAGGTAGACGAACGGCTTGAACGCCGAGCCGGGCTGGCGCAGCGCCTGGGTCGCCCGGTTGAACTCGCTCATCTCGTAGTCGTAGCCGCCGGACATGGCGAGCACGCGCCCGGTATGCGGGTCCATCGCCACGATCGCGCCGCCGATCTTGGGCAGCTGCTGCAGCGCGAACATGCCGTGGCCGTAGGGCTTGCCGTCGCGGTCCTGCGCCGCGATCGACACCGCCACCACGTCGCCCGCCTGCAGCACGTCCGACGGCCGCTTCACCGGCGGGCCCAGCTTCTGCTCTTCCAGGGTGGCGCGCGCCCAGGTCATCTCCGCCAGCGGGACGGTGCCGCGGCGTCCGTCGGAGAACCCGATCGTGGCGGCGCCGTCGTTGGTCGCCAGCACCACGGAAAGGAACCATTCGCCCATGCCCTTCGGCAGCTCGACCGCCTTGAGCCTTGCGGCCCAGTCGCCGGTCGGGTCGATCTTCGCGATCGGCCCGCGCCAGCCGTGCCGGCGGTCGTAGGCGATCAGTCCCGCGCGCAGCGCCTCGTCGGCATGGGTCTGCAGCCTGGGGTCGAGCGTCGTGCGCACGACCAGGCCGCCCTTGTACAGCGCCTTTTCGCCGTAGCGCTGCATCAGCTGGCGGCGCACTTCCTCGGCGAAGTAGTCGGCGCGCGAGACGTCGGAACGTCCGCGCTCGCGGATTTCCAGCGCCGCGGCCTGGTGCTCGCGCGCCTCGGCGGCGGTCAGGTGGCCGTCCTCGAGCATGCGCCCGATCACCCAGTCGCGCCGCGCCTTGGCCTGCTCGGGCCGGCGCACCGGATGGTAGTTGTTGGGCGCCTTGGGCAGGGCGGCGAGATAGGCGGCCTCGGGCACGGTCAGCTCGTCCAGCGACTTGTTGAAATAGTTGAGCGCCGCCGCCGCCACGCCGTAGGAGCCGAAGCCCAGGTAGATCTCGTTCAGGTACAGCTCGAGGATGCGGTCCTTCGGGATCGCCTTCTCGATGCGGAAGGCGAGGATCGCTTCCTTCACCTTGCGCGCCAGCGACACCTCGTTGCCGAGAAGGAAGTTCTTGGCCACCTGCTGCGTGATGGTCGAGGCGCCGACCGGGCGGCGATCCTGGCCGTAGTTGGCGAGGTTGGTGACGGCCGCGCGCACGATGCCCATCGGGTCGACGCCGGCGTGCTGGTAGAAGCTCTTGTCCTCGGCCGCGAGGAACGCGTTGATCACGGTCTTGGGCATGGCGCGGATCGGCACGAACAGGCGCTTCTCGACCGCGAACTCGCCCACCAGCCGTCCGTCGCCGGCATAGACCCGGCTCATGACCGGCGGCTGGTAGTCCGCCAACTGCTGGTAGTCGGGCAGATCACGGCTGTAATGGCCGTAGACCACCGCCACGAAGCCGGCCGCCGCCGCCACGCCGAACAGCAGCAGGCTCAGCAATATGCCAAAAACTCGCAACATCGGCGGCCCGACAGACCCCTTCCGGCCCGCTCTCTTGAAGGAAGAAAATGGCGAAACCGTGTCGCCCCGGCCACGGCCACGGCAGGCTGCTACCAACGCCGTGGCCCAGCGCCGGTTGCATTGTGGCCCAGCGAGGAACGCTCGGCAACGACGATTGCGCTACGGCGCGCGGCAGCCGCGGCCGAGATTCCCGCGGTGTCCGTGAGGGCTGTGGAAAAGCCCGCCTATTTGCGGCCGCTCCGCCCCGGTTCCATGGCGAGAGACGAGTGCGAACAGGAGATGCCCTGGGCCACAAGCGACTCGTCCTCGCTGCCGGCAAACCATTTCACCACCTCGGGGCAGGCGAAGAACCGGTCGGCGGCCTTGATGATCGCCTGGGCCAGGCGGTTCTGATGCCCGGCGCTGCGCAGGAGCTTCGCATCGGCCGAATTCGAGAGGTAGCCCATCTCGACCAGGACCGAGGGCACCTCGGGCTCCTTGAGCACGACGAACCCGGCCTCCCGGCCGGGGCGGGTGGGAAGAAGCTCGACGCGGCTCCTGTGCATCTCCTCCACGACCAGCTTGCTGTACTGCCTGGACACGTTGGTGACCACGCCGAAGCGCATGTTGAACAATATGGTGCTGACGTGCGAGTTGCCCTGGGAGTGATCCTTCCCGACGATCAGATCGGAACGGTTCTCCTTCGCGGCAAGCGCCTCGGACTCGGCGTCGGACGCCTTTTCCGACAGCGTATACACCGACAAGCCGCGGACAAGCCGCGAGGAGATGGTATCGGCGTGCAGCGAGATGAACAGGTGCGCTTCGCGGCGCTTGGCCACGGCCGTGCGTTCGCGCAGCTCGATGAACTCGTCGCTGTCGCGGGTCATGTATACGCGATAGCGTTTCGTGGCCTCCATCTTGGCGCGGAGCACCCGCGCCATCGCCAGCGTCAGGTTCTTTTCGTGCTCGCCGCTGCTGCTGATGGCGCCCGGATCGTCGCCGCCATGGCCGGGATCGATCACCACCGTCCACTTGCCGTCCTTCGGCAGGCGTGACACGGACGCCGGGGACGGCGCGGGCGCGGCGGCGAGCTTGGGCGCGACGGCGGGCGGCGGCAGGGCCTTCGATGCCGGGCGCGCAGGCAGCGGCGCGGCGTTGGCCGGCGGGATGGCGGTCATGATCGGCGCAGGCGGCGGTGGCGGCGGATTGAGGCTGGACAGGATGGCGGGCAGGCTCGGCGCCGCCGCCGCCGGGGCGCAGCCCGCCGCCTGTTGCGCGAGCGCGTGCCGTGCCTGGCCGAAACCTTGCGGATCCACGGGCTCGAGCTTGATGACGCGGCGGAAACCCTTGCCGTCCGCTGGCGGGACCACCAGCGTCTCGGCAACGCGCGCCGGCTGCTTGAGGTCGAACAACAGGCGGCTCGGCGCCGTGCTGCTCCAGTCCGCGCCCGCCACCATGCCGAGCGGGCGCGGCGTCGGTCGCGTGCCGCCCAGGTCGGGCAGGTCGATCGACAGGCGGTAGGGGCTTTCGGTCAGGGCGATGGCGGCGCAGAAGGGGCCGTCCGCCTCGATCACCACGTGGGTCTGCGGCGCGTGATTGCCGATCCGGATGTCGCGCAACTCGTTCGGGCCCGCGAGGGCGGCGGCGCCGAGCGCCACCAGGCCCAGAACCCCTGCCGTCACTGCGAGCGGAATCGAACGATCGAACCGTGCGCGCGGACTGATCGACATCCCGTCATCAACTCCACCCGCCCCCTGCGAGCCTTATACAGACCGCCGGAATCGCCTGCAACATATTATTCGAAAAGGAAATTCTCGCCGGGCGCCCGGTCGGCGGGGCGGGGCGGCGGAGTCGAAACCGACATCTCCCATTGTGGAAAAGAGTGGCGTTGGTTAAGTTAAGTGCCGCGAAGAGCCGCGCGTGGCGTCGAATATCCCGGACGGGTGACGACGTCGGCGGTGTCGACGAGGCTGCCGGATGAGCGGGACGCGTTTGTCCCTCCGGGGTGGCGTCGACGGCGCCGGTGCGCGCGGTGAAGATGTGGAAATCCGAGGCCGGTCCGGCATTCATGCCGGACGCCCCGGCCGCCAAAGTCCGACCCCGCCCTGATGCGCTCCGGCACTTCAAGTCCGCTCGGCGCCTCGTTCGGTGGAAGCTCGGTGGCGCCGACGGTCTCGTGGCAGCACAGGCGTCTCGCCGTTCGTCGTCTTCGCGCGGACCGGTTCCGGACGCCCGTGGAGACATGAAGCCTCATGGCACAGCGCATGTTGATCGACGCCACGCATCCGGAGGAGACCCGGGTCGCGGTGGTGAGCGGCAATCGTCTTGACGATCTCGACTACGAAACCTCCACCAAGAAGCAGCTCAAGGGGAACATCTACCTCGCCAAGGTCGTGCGGGTAGAGCCGTCGTTGCAGGCCTGTTTCGTCGACTACGGCGGCAACCGGCACGGTTTCCTGGCCTTCAGCGAAATCCATCCCGACTACTACCGCATCCCGATCGCCGACCGCGAGGCGCTCCTGGCCGAGCAGGCCGCCGCCGCCGCGGAGGAGGAGGCCGAGGAAGAGCGCGAGGCGGAGGGCCTGGCGCGCGACACCGGCGCGGAGCAGCCGCCGATGGAGGCGGCCCCCGACTCCGGCGGACCCGGCGCCGCCACGGGCGAGGCT
>JAKLKW010000041.1:47821-49190 GCA_023150455.1 Alphaproteobacteria bacterium
CGCGCAGGCGGCTTCCTGGTCGCCGGCGGAATGGCAGATCGCGGAGGACGAAAAGCGCGGCGACGAGCCCGCCCCGCTCGTCATTCCCGCGATCGAGACCGCCGCGGCGCCCGCCGAGCCGGCTCTCGCGGCGGAAGCGAGCACGGCCGATGCGGCCGAATCGATGGGCGCCGATGCGGACCAGTCGCCTGACGACGGCGTGATCGCGCCCGAGACGGCGCCGTCGGCCGAGCCGGCGGAAGGCCTGCAGGCGCCCGCGAGGCGCGGCGTGGAGACGGTCGGCGGCGACGCGGTCGACGAGGTGCCGCGCCGGCGCGCGCGGCCGATGCGCAACTACAAGATCCAGGAGGTGATCAAGCGCCGGCAGATCATGCTGGTCCAGGTCGTCAAGGAAGAGCGCGGCAACAAGGGCGCGGCGCTGACCACCTACCTGTCGCTCGCCGGGCGTTATTGCGTGCTGATGCCGAACACCACGCGCGGCGGCGGCGTGTCGCGCAAGATCACCAACGCCACGGACCGCCGGCGCCTGAAGTCGCTGCTGGACGAGCTGAACCTGCCGCAGGGCATGGCGGTGATCGTGCGCACCGCCGGCAGCGAGCGCAGCCGGGCCGAGGTCAAGCGCGACTGCGACTACCTCTTGAAGCTGTGGGACGAGATCCGCGAGCTGACGCTGAAGTCGACGGCGCCTTCGCTGATCTACGAGGAAGCGAGCCTGATCAAGCGGTCGATCCGCGACCTCTACGCGCGCGACATCGACGAGATCCTGGTCGAAGGCGAGGACGGCTACCGCGCGGCCAAGGACTTCATGAAGATGCTGATGCCCAGCCACGCCAAGCGGGTGCAGCCCTATCGCGAGCCGATCCCGCTGTTCCACCGCTTCCAGATCGAAAGCCAGATCGACGCGATGCACAGCCCGGTGGTGCAGCTCCGGTCCGGCGGCTACGTCGTGATCAACCCGACCGAGGCGCTGGTCGCGATCGACGTCAACTCCGGCCGCGCCACGCGCGAGCGCTTCATCGAGGAGACCGCGCTCCGCACCAACCTCGAGGCGGCGGAGGAGATCGCGCGCCAGCTGCGCCTGCGCGACCTGGGCGGGCTGGTCGTGATCGACTTCATCGACATGGAGGACAACCGCAACAACCACGCGGTCGAGCGGCGCCTCAAGGAGGCGCTGCGGTTCGACCGCGCGCGCATCCAGGTCGGCCGCATCAGCCCGTTCGGGCTGCTCGAGCTGTCGCGCCAGCGCCTCAGGCCCAGCATCACCGAGACCAGCACGATGCCCTGCCCGCATTGCGGCGGCACCGGCCTGATCCGCTCGACCGAATCCGCCGCGCTGCACGTGCTGCGCGCGATCGAGGAAGAGGGCATC
>JAKLKW010000042.1 GCA_023150455.1 Alphaproteobacteria bacterium
CGTGGATAAACCGCCCGTTTGGCGCCGTTCGAGCGCCGCCCCGCCGCCGGGATGCGCGCCTAACGTCGCACCCCTATAGAAGCCCCAGCTCCCGGAGCTCTTCTACCAGGGCTGGGGGGAGTTTGTCCCCTCTTCCCCGGGCCGTCGCTATATCGGGTGGCGCGTCCTTGGATTCAAGATAGCGCCAGCCCTGGAACGGCCGATGCGGCCGCGGCGAGGTCTCGATCAGCTTGCGATCGAGGCGGAGCTCGCAGCAGGGCTCGCCGTCCTTGTCCTGGCGCGCGACGATGCCGATCAGGCGCTGGCGCACGCGCACCTTGCCCGCGATCACCCAGTAGAGCGAGCCGCCCGCGAGCAGTTCCTCCGCGCGGCGCGGGACGTTGCGCGTCACGTGCGTGTTGTAGCGGCGCTTGAACTGCCGCCGGCGCTTCTTCTGCCATTCCGCCAGCTCGGCAATCTCGCTGACGCCGACGCAGAGCTTGATCAGATGCAGGCCCGGCGCATCGTCCTCGCGCGCCGCGCCGTTCGCGCGCGGCGCCTTCACCGCCGGCTTCGGCTTGCCGCGCGACGCGGCGGTCTTCTTCCTCGCTGCAGTCTTCTTGCCTGCCATGTGCCCCCAACTTCGTGCCGCGGCGCTCAGCCGAGGCGCCCGAGAAGCCACCACCATATGTATGCCAGCGGCGCCAGGATCAACAGCGTCGCCCCGCCCGTCAACAGCGTCAGCCGCGTCCCCTCGCGCGTCGACACGCCGCCGAGCTGCATCGCCACGACCAGCGGGCCGGACTGGTAGGGAAACAGCAGCGTGGCGAAGCCGAGCACGTAGGTCAGCAGCACGGTCATGAGCGGCAGCTCGGCGGCGCGCGCGATGTCGCCGGCAAGCGGCACGAGCACGGCCGGCTGCGGGATCAGGGTGATGGCGACGCCGACCAGCACGGACAGGCCAAGGATGGCGGCGAAGTCGTAGACCGGCGCGCCGGGCTCGAGATGCGCGGCCTCGATCAGGACGGCGCTGAACCTGGCGCCCAGACCGCTGTGCCCGACCACGGCGCCGATACCGATGATGGCGGCGATGTAGACCAGCACGGCCAGGTTGACCCGCTCGGAGAAGGTCTTGGTGTCGACGATGGCGATGCCGGGCAGGAGACAGGCAAGCCCCGCCGCGAGCGAGATCCAGGCCGGCGAGACGCCGTGCAGGAAGTCGAGCACGAACAGCAGCAGCGCGATGCCGAGAATCCAGGCGAGCTTGCGCTCGTCGCGCGACGGTTGCCCGGGCGCGTCGTCGGTCGCCTGCGGCCTTGGCCGGTCGTGGAACACCCAGGCCGCCAGCGGCACGAGCAGAGCCAGGAAGCCGAATCCCAGGATCGGGAACAGCATCATCAGGTACGGGCCGTAGGTCAGGCGGATGCCGTAGGCCTGCTCGACCGCACCGAGCAGCACCGTGCCGGGCACGCTGGCGGGCAGGATCGCGGTCGCCGGCACGTAGGTCGCGAGCGCCGCGGTCATCACCAGCCCGGACCGGCCGCGGCTGCCGGCGGCGAAGCCCATGCGGTCGGCCAGCGCCAGAACGATCGGCAGCAGCAGCACCACGCGCCCCATGGTCGACGGCATGAGGAAGGCGAGTCCGACGGCCACGACCGCTACCGCGCCGACTGCCTGGATGTAGGAGCCACGCAGCCGCCCGAACAGCATGCGCGCCAGGCGCCGGCCGAGGCCGGTGCGGTCGATCGCCATGCCGACGATCAGGCCGCCGAAGACGAGCCACCAGGCGACCGAGGTGAACCCGGAGAAGACCACCTGCGGCGGCGCGATGTGCAGCACCATCGCGACCAGGAAGAAGGCCAACGCGGTCACGAACTCGGGGAACACGACCAAAGCCCAGCCGCCGAGCGTGAACAGGACGAGGCCCGTGCTGCGCATGAGCGCGGGATCGAGCCCGGCGAGGCCGGGCACGATGCTCGGGAGCACGAGCAGCGCTGCGGCAGAGGTCATGACCAGGGCGATGGCCCAGCGGCGGATCATCGGCGTCCCTGGTCCGGCGCGGTCAGGCGGCGCGCGCGAGCAGCGCCCGGGCGACCCGCGACACGGGCGCGCGGCCGAGGAAGTCGCTGATGAAGCGGCCGCAAGCGGCGAGCCGGTCCATGTCGACGCCCGTCCGGATGCCGAGGCCGTTCAGCAGGTAGAGGACGTCCTCGCTCGCGACGTTGCCGGTGGCGCCTTTGGCATAGGGACAGCCGCCGAGGCCCGCAACCGAGCTGTCGACCACGGCAACGCCCTTCTCCAGCGAGGCGAGGATATTGGCCAGGGCCTGGCCGTAGGTGTCGTGGAAATGCACGGCGAGCCTGTCGAGCGGCACGCGCGCCGTCACTACGTCGATCATCGCCTGCGCCCTGGCCGGCGTACCGACGCCGATCGTGTCGCCGAGCGATATCTCGTAGCAGCCCATCGCCAGCAGCTTCGCGGCCACGTCCGCGACGACCGCGGGTTCGACCGGCCCTTCATAGGGGCAGCCGAGGACGCAGGAGATGTAGCCGCGCACGCGCCAGCCTCTGCCAAGCGCGGCCGCGGCCACCCGCTCGAAGCGCTCCAGGCTTTCGGCGATCGAGCAGTTGATGTTCCGGCGCGAGAAGGATTCGCTCGCCGCGCCGAAGATGGCGATCTCGTCCACGCCGGTCGCCGCCGCGGCCGCCTCGAAACCCTTCAAGTTCGGCACCAGGACCGGATAGCGCACGCCGGGCTTGCGCCGGATCACCGCCAGCAGCTCGCCCGTGTCGGCCATCTGCGGCACCCATTTGGGCGAGACGAAGCTGCCGGCTTCGATCACCGTCAGGCCGGATTCCGCCAGGCGCTCGACCAGCGCGATCTTCACCGCCGTCGGCACGACCTGCTTCTCGTTCTGCAGCCCGTCGCGCGGACCGACCTCGACCATGCGGACCAGGGTGGGAAGGCGCATCGCTACTCCGTCTGCTCGAACACGATCAGCTCGGCGCCCTCTGGCACCTGCTCGCCGGCGGCGAAGCGGATCTCCTTGATCGTGCCGTCGGCCGGCGCGGCGATGGCATGCTCCATCTTCATCGCCTCGAGCACCATGAGCGCCTGGCCGCGCTTGACGCGCGCGCCGGCCGCAACATGCACCGCCGTGACCTTGCCCGGCATCGGCGCCTGCAGGCGGCTGCCTTCGCCTTCGTGCTCCGCGGCGCCGGCCAGGGGATCGATGAACTGCAGCCGCCGGACCCGCACGCCATCGATCAGGACGATCGTATCGCCCTGCCGCACGACGCTGACCGCGACACGCGCGCCCGCGAGCGTCGCCGTGAGCCTGCCGTCCGCGTCGAGCGTCCCGGTCGCGTCCTGCCGGCCGCCGGGCAGGTCGAGCGCGTAGCCCAAGCGGCGGAAATGCGCCACGACGGCGACGTCTGCGCTGTCGCCGCGCGCGGGGTCGCGGAACCGCAGCGTATGGTGATTGTCGCCGTTGAGGCGCCAGCCGTCGGCCGCGTGCCAGGGCGACCAGGGATCGGCCGAATCCCCGGCGTGGCGCGCGGCCTCGGCCACGCGCCCGAGCAGGAGCGCGAGCGCGGCCAGCGCCAGGGCGCGATCATCGGCCGGCGCCGCCGGCGGCGACAGCGCGTCGCGATGGCGCGGGATGAAGCCGGTATCGACCTCGCCGCCGGCATAGGCCGGATGCGTCGCCACCGCATGCAGGAAGGCGATGTTCGTCGCCAGGCCCACGGCCTCGCAGCCGCGGAGCGCCGCGGCCAGGCGCCCCAGTGCGGCAGGGCGGTCGCGGTCCCAGACGATCAGCTTGGCGATCATCGGGTCGTAGTGGATCGAGATCGCATCGCCCTGGCGCACGCCGGTGTCGACCCGCACATGCTCCGAGGGACCGGGAAAGCGCAGATGCGACAGCGTTCCCGTCGACGGCAGGAAGTCGCGCGCCGGGTCCTCGGCGTAGAGCCGCGCCTCGATCGCGTGGCCGCCGATCCGGAGCTGGTCCTGCCGCAGCGGGAGAGCCTCGCCGGACGCGACGCGCAGCTGCCATTCCACCAGGTCGGTGCCGGTGATCATCTCCGTCACGGGATGCTCGACCTGCAGGCGGGTGTTCATCTCCATGAAGTAGAACCGGCCCGAGGGCTCGGCGATGAATTCAATGGTGCCGGCGCCGACATAGCCGACGGCGCGTGCCGCCGCGACCGCGGCCTCGCCCATGGCGCGGCGGCGCTCCTCCGTCATGCCGGGCGCGGGCGCCTCCTCCAGCACCTTCTGGTGCCGCCGCTGGATCGAGCAGTCGCGCTCGAACAGGTAGACGCAATCGCCGTGCCGGTCGGCGAAGACCTGGATCTCGATGTGGCGCGGCCGCGTCAGGTACCTCTCGATCAGCACGCGGTCGTCGCCGAAGGACGAAGCGGCCTCGCGCTTGGCCGAGGCGAGCTGCGGGGCGAAGTCGGCCGAGTGCTCGACCACCTTCATGCCCTTGCCGCCTCCACCGGCCGACGCCTTGATCAGCACCGGGTAACCGATGCGGTCGGCCGCGTCCTGCAACGTGCGCGCGGCCTGGTCGTCGCCGTGATAGCCCGGGACCAGCGGCACGCCGGCTTTTTCCATCAACGCCTTCGACCGCGCCTTGTCGCCCATGGCCCGCATCGCCGCGGCCGGAGGACCGACAAAGGCGATGCCGGCCTTCGCGCAGGCCTCGGCGAAATCGGCGTTCTCGGACAGGAAACCGTAGCCGGGATGCACCGCGTCGGCGCCGCTTTTCTTGGCCGCCTCGATGACGCGGTCGATGCGCAGGTAGGACTCGCGCGGCGATGCGGCACCGATCAGGTACGCTTCATCGGCCATGGCCACGTGCATCGCGCTCGCATCCGCCTCGGAATAGACCGCCACGGTCCTGAGCCCCATGCGCCGCGCCGTGCGCATCACGCGGCAGGCGATCTCGCCGCGGTTGGCGATGAGCAGCGTGCGGAACATCAGGACTTCACCCAGGCGGGCTTGCGCTTCTCCAGGAACGCCGCGACGCCTTCCTTGCCTTCGGGCGAGGCGCGCAGCCGCGCGATGCGCCGCGCCGTGTCCTCGACCATGGCGTCGTCGACGTCGCCGTGCTGCACGCGGGCGATCAGCGCCTTGCACTCGGCCTGCGCCGCCGGGCCGCAGTCGAGCAGGATCCGCTGCATCTTCTCGCCGGCGTCGGCAAGATCGGCCGGGGCGACGACCTGGTGCACGAGGCCGAGACGCAGCGCCTCGGCGGCGTCGAAGCGCTCCGCGGTCAGGAAATAGCGGTGGCAGGCGCGCGCGCCGATCGCGCGTACGACGTACGGGCTGATCACCGACGGGATCAGGCCGAGTCGCGCCTCGCTGAGCGAAAAGCCGGCCGTGTCGGCCGCGACGGCGATGTCGCAGCACGCCACCAGCCCGACGCCGCCGCCATAAGCCGGGCCCTGCACGAGCGCCAGCGTCGGCTTGGGCAGGCCGGCCAGGGTGCGCATGAGCCCGGCCAGCGCGCGCGCATCCGCGAGGTTCTCCGCCTCGGAATAGGCGGCCATGCGCTTCATCCAGCCGAGATCGGCGCCGGCCGAGAAGCTCTTGCCGTTGGCGGCCAGCACGACGACGCGCACGGCCGCATCGGCGGCGAGCTTCGCCAACGCCGAGGTCAGCTCGGCGATCACCCGGTCGTCGAAGGCGTTGTGCAGCTCGGGCCGGTCGAGCGTGACGGTCGCCACGCCGCGCGGGTCGATGGAGAGGAGGACTTGAGAGGCCATCTTCACATCCGGAACACGCCGAATCGCGTGCGCTCGATCGGGGCGTTGAGGGTGGCCGAAATCGACAGGCCGAGGACCTGGCGCGTGTCGGCCGGGTCGATCACGCCGTCGTCCCACAGGCGCGCGCTGGCGTAGTAGGGATGGCCTTCGCGCTCGAACTTCTCGCGGATCGGCGCCTTGAACTGCTCTTCCTCCTCCTTCGGCCAGGCCTTGCCGCGCGCCTCGATGTTGTCGCGCCGCACGGTCGCCAGTACGCTGGCCGCCTGCTCGCCGCCCATGACGTTGATGCGCGCGTTCGGCCACATCCACAGGAAGCGCGGCCCGTAGGCGCGGCCGCACATGCCGTAGTTGCCCGCGCCGAAGCTGCCGCCGGTGATGACGGTGAACTTGGGCACATTGGCGCAGGCCACCGCCGTGACCATCTTGGCGCCGTCCTTGGCGATGCCGCCGGCCTCGTACTTCCGCCCGACCATGAAGCCGGTGATGTTCTGCAGGAACACGAGCGGGATGCCGCGCTGGCAGCACAGCTCGATGAAATGCGCCGCCTTCAGCGCCGATTCGGAGAACAGGATGCCGTTGTTGGCGATGATGCCGACCGGGTAGCTCCAGATATGGGCGAAGCCCGCAACCAGCGTCGTGCCGTAGAGCTGCTTGAACTCGTCCAGCTCCGAGCCGTCGACGACGCGGGCGATGACCTCGCGCGCGTCGTAGGGCTTGCGCAGGTCGCTCGGCACCGCGCCGTGGATCTCGGCCGGGTCGTAGAGCGGATCGGCCGGCGGTCGCAGTGCCAGACCGGGCCGCTTCGACGTGTTGAGGTTGCCGACGATGCGCCGGGCGATGGACAGCGCATGCGCGTCGTCGTGGGCGTAGTGGTCCGCCACGCCCGAGGTGCGCGCATGGACGTCGGCGCCGCCAAGCTCCTCCGCCGACACGATCTCGCCGATCGCCGCCTTCACGAGCGGCGGACCGCCGAGGAAGATGGTGCCTTGCTGGCGCACGATGATGGTCTCGTCCGACATGGCCGGCACATAGGCGCCGCCGGCGGTGCAGCTGCCCATCACCACGGCGATCTGCGGGATGCCGGCACCCGACATGGTGGCCTGGTTGTAGAAGATGCGGCCGAAATGCTCGCGGTCCGGAAACACCTCGTCCTGGTTCGGCAGGTTGGCGCCGCCGGAGTCGACCAGGTAGAGGCAAGGCAGCCGGTTCTCGCGCGCCACTTCCTGCGCGCGCAGGTGCTTCTTCACGGTCATCGGGAAGTAGGTGCCGCCCTTCACCGTCGCGTCGTTGGCGACGATCATGCATTCGCGGCCCGCCACCCGGCCGATGCCGGTGATGATGCCGGCGGCCGGCACCTCGCCGCCGTACATGCCGTGGGCCGCGAGCTGCGACAGCTCGAGGAAGGGGGAGCCGACATCCAGCAACGTCCGCACCCGCTCGCGCGGCAGGAGCTTGCCGCGCGCCAGGTGCTTGGCGCGGGCCTCTTCGCCGCCGCCCTCGCGGATGCGACCGACCGTCTGGCGCAGATCGTCGACCAGGGCGCGCATCTGCGCCGCGTTGTCGCGGAACGCGGCCGCGCGCGTGTCGACGTTCGACCGGATGACCCCCATAGACCTGCCCGGCGTTTCCCTCGGTTCGCGGGTTCTTAGCATGTCCTTCCGCTCAAGTCCGCTCAAGGGGGCGTTGATTTGACGGGGCCGACCGGGTGCGCCTATATCGCGGGGCTTGAAGACCGGAAGGACCGTCATGCTGCCTACGCTGACCGAGCTGGAACAGGCCGCCCAGCTGGTGCACGCCACCATGCCGCCGACGCCGCAGTATTGCTGGAAGCTGCTGTCGGCGCGCGCCGGCGCGGAGGCCTGGGTCAAGCACGAGAACCACACGCCGGTCGGCGCCTTCAAGGTGCGCGGCGGCATCGTCTATATCGACCATCTCCGGCGGGCCGAGCCGGGGGTCAAGGGCGTGATCGCGGCGACGCGCGGCAATCACGGGCAGAGCGTCGCCTTCGCCGCCGGACGGGCGGGGCTCGCCGCCGTCGTTGTCGTGCCGCACGGCAACAGCGTCGAGAAGAACGCCGCCATGCGCGCGCTCGGCGCCGAGCTGATCGAGCACGGGCACGACTTCCAGGCCTCATACGAATACGCCCAGGGCCTGGCGCGCGAGCGCGGCCTGCACCCGTTCCCCGCCTATCACCCCGTGCTGGCGCAGGGCGTCGGCACCTACGCGCTGGAGCTGTTCCGCGGCGCGCCCGATCTCGACGCGGTCTACGTGCCGATCGGGCTCGGCTCGGGCATCACGGGGGTGATGGCGGCGCGCGACGCGCTGGGCAAGAAGACGCGCGTCATCGGCGTGGTGGCGGAGAATGCGCCGGCCTACGCCCTTTCCTTCGTGGCGGGCAAGCCGGTCGCCACCAACTCGGCCGACACCATGGCCGACGGACTCGCCTGCCGCGTGCCGGTCGACCTGGCGGTGGAGGCGATCAACAAGGGCGCGGAGCGGGTCGTCACGGTGAGCGAGGCTGAGATCAAGGCGGCGATGCGCGCCTACTTCGCCGATACCCATAACGTGGCGGAAGGCGCCGGCGCGGCGCCGCTCGCCGCCCTGATGAAGGAGCGCGAGCGCATGAAGGGCAGGCGCGTCGGCCTGATCCTCTCGGGCGGCAACGTCGATACGCCGGTCTATCGCGACGTGCTGGCGGGAAGCTGACGCCGCCGCGTCACTTGCCGAGCTCGGCTTTGATCGCCTGCAGCCAGGTCCTGACGCGCGTCTTGTTCACGCCGAAATCGTAGTAGCCGTAGACCGACTGGCTGTAGAGCGCGAGCGCGGTGCGCCCGTCCGGCGTCTTGATGGTCTGCACGCGGATCATGTCGGGAAAGCGCAGCCAGCGCGTGCGCTGGACGAAGACGAGCTGGCTCAGCGCCGCATCCTCGCCCGCCGCGACCGTGTTCGGCTGCGCCGCCGCGACGCGGCGTACGGTCTCGAGCAGCCGCTCGGGCGCCAGGTCGTAGAACGGCCCGTCCTCGTCGGCCGTGGCCGCGCAGAGACCGGAGCGGCAGATCAGGTAGTTGTTGGGCGAGCCGGGCCGCACGAGGTTGCGCAGGTCGTCGACCTGCGGCTCGGCGCCGCAGCCGGCGAGCGGCAGCAGCAGGCCGGCCGCCACGGCCAACCGCGCCAGGGCGGCCGGACGCGTCACCATCCGCCGGTCTGCATCCAGCGTTCGACCTGCTCCAGCCGGTCCGCGCCCCAGAACGGCTCGCCGTCGACGATGATGAAGGGCGAGCCGAACACGCCCTTGGCGATCGCCGCCTCGACCTCGACGCGCAGCCGGTCCTTGACCGCCTGGTCGTTCAGCGCCGCCAGCGTGTCCTCGCGCCCGACGCCGAGATTCGCCGCCAAGTCGGCGCAGACCTCGGGCTTGGTGATGTCCTGCTGGCCCGGGAAGGCCGCGTGATACGCCGCCTGGGCGAAGCGCCGCGCCAGCCCGGCGTCGCGATCCTCAAGCCAGTAGAACACGCGGCTGGGCGTGACGGCGTTGAAGGGGAACGGCGTCGGCATCTTGAACGGCACGCCGAGGAGCCGCGCGGAACGGGCGAAGTCGTGCAAGGAGTACTGGCCCTTCAGCGGCACGGTCGGCAGCGGGCCCATGCCCGTGGTCTTGAACACCACGCCGAGCAGGATCGGCCGCCAGGCGACGCGGCGCCCGTTGCGCTCGGCCAGCTCGTCGATGCGCGTCGAGGCGATGTAGCCGTAGGGCGAGGAGAAGTCGAAATAGAAATCGATCGGAGCCTTGCTGCTCATCGCCGATGGTCCTTCCGGATTGCAATACGAATGCGGGTCACGCCCCCTCCTCGATGATCTGCCGGCTGATCACCAGCCGCTGGATGTCCGACGTCCCCTCGTAGATCTGGCAGACGCGCACGTCGCGGTAGATGCGCTCGACCGGGAAGTCGTTGAGGTAGCCGTAGCCGCCATGGATCTGGATCGCATCCGAGCAGACGCGCTCGGCCATTTCGGAGGCGAACAGCTTGGCCATGGCCGCCTCCTTGAGGCAGGGCAGCCCGCGGTCGCGCAACGACGCGGCCTTGAGCACCAACCCGCGGGCAGCCTCGATCCGGGTCGCCATGTCGGCGAGGCGGAAGGCGACCGCCTGGTGCTCGGCGATCTTGCGGCCGAAGGCCACGCGCTCGCGCGCGTAGGAAAGGGCCGCCTCGTAGGCCGAGCGCGCCATGCCGACCGCCTGCGCCGCGATGCCGATGCGCCCGCCCTCGAGGTTCGAGAGCGCGATCCGGTACCCCTCGCCCTCCTCGCCGAGCAACAGGTCGGGCGTGAGCTCCATGTCCTCGAGCACGATCTGGCAGGTGTCCGAGGCACGCTGGCCGAGCTTGTGCTCGGTGCGCGCGACGCGATAGCCGGGCGTGCCGGTGGGCACGATGAAGGCGCTGATGCCCTTCTTGCCCTTGTCCGGATCGGTCACGGCGAAGACGATCGCGAGGTCGGCATGGCGCCCCGAGGTGATGAACTGCTTTGTGCCGTTGAGGACGTAGGCGTTGCCGCGCTTGCGCGCGCGGGTCTTGATCGCGCTGGCGTCCGAACCCGCCTGCGGCTCGGTCAGGCAGAAGGCGGCGAGCTTCTGCCCGGTCGCCATGGGCTTGAGGAAGCGCTGCTTCTGCTCGGTCGAGCCGAACTTGAGGATCGGCATGCAGCCGACCGAGTTGTGCACGCCCATGATGGTCGAGCACGAGCCGTCGCCCGCCGCCACCTCTTCCAGCGCCAGGGCATAGGCGACATGGTCGGCGCCGGCGCCGCCCCACTCCGGCGGCACCAGCATGCCCATCAATCCCAGCCGGCCCATTTCGGCCACGGCTTCCTTGGGGAAGCGCGCCTCGCGGTCCCATTCCGCCGCGTTCGGCCGCAGCTTCTCGCGCGCGAAGTCGCGCGCGGTATCGCGGACCAGGGCTTGTTCCTCGCTCAGGATCATGCGCGCGTCCGGTCAGGCCCAGCCGACGCAGAACGGGCCGCTCCCGCTACCACGGAATCGGCTCGCCGTTGTGCCGCAGGAAGCTGCCGGTGCGGTCGATGCCGAACCCGTCGATCACGCGGCGCATGCCGTGCACGCTGTCGCGCACGTCCAGCGTGGCGTTCTTGCCGCCCATTTCCGTGCGCACCCAGCCGGGATGCAGCAGCAGGCACGCGATGCCTTGCGGCTTGAGGTCGATCGAGAGCGAATGGACCGCGGCATTGAGCGCCGCCTTGCTGGCGCGGTAGGCATAGGCGCGGCCGCCGGTATTGTCGGCGATGCTCGCCATCTGCGTCGACATGAACACCATCAGCTTGCGCTTGGAGCCTGCGACGCACGGCAGCAGCGCCTCGGCCAGCCGCATCGGGGCGATCGCGTTGACCTCGAAGCTCCGGGCCCACTTCTCGAAGTCGAGCTCGCCGAACTCGTCGTTGCGATCGAGATAGACGCCGGCGTTGTTGATCAGCACGTCGACCGGGGAGCCGTCGACGGCGGCGACGAACGCCGCGACCGATTTGAGGTCGGTCACCTCGAGCTCGCGCACGGTGACGTCGCCGTTGACCTGCTCCAGCTCCTTGGCTTTCTTCTGGCGGCGGCAGGTGGCGATCACCTTCCAGCCGTCGGCCGCGTACTGACGGACGAATTCCAGCCCGATTCCGCGATTGGCGCCGGTAATGAGAACGATGGCCATGTCGGTTTACGCCATCACCTGGAAATGCGCCTCGGTCGGCGCGCGGCCCACCCCGTTGATCGGCAGCACGTCCTGTGGGCAGGCGGAGAACGCGACCACCGCGTCCATCTCGGCCTGCAGCACGACGTAGTCGCCGCGGCGCGATACCGGCGGATCGAACGACAGGCTGCCGTCCGGCTTGATCGGGATGTTCATCCACAGGTTGAGGGGCGACGGCGTCTCCGGCGGCTTGAGGCCGAGCTCGCCGAGCGCCGCCGCCAGGTTGTCGGTGCAGCTGTCGTGATGGCCCTTGCAGCCGAGCTCCTCGTAGCGGTAACGGTCGCAGGCGGCGATGACGGTGTCGTGGATGCCGGGCGACGTGTCCTCGACCAGCGTCAGGATCGGCCGGCGCTTGTTGGTGTAGAGCCGGTCGCCGACCCGCGGGATGACGCGCAGCAGCGATGCGCGCGTATGCTCCATCGACATGAACTCGCTCGGGTCGTGGCGATTGAACGCCCAGGTGTCGACCACCTGCTCGCCGTGCGTGTTGATCACCTTGATGCGCTGGCCCTTGGCCAATGCGACCGCCTTGCCCTTGCGTGCCGGTATCGTGACGACGTTGCCCACGCGGCTCATTCCCCTCTTCAGTCGATCTCGACCTTGCGGTCCGACCGGGAGCCTACACGACGCCCGGCCCCCGCCGCCAGACGTCGCGTTGCGACCTGGCGGATGCTCTCGGCCAGTTCCTTGTCCTGTTCCATGAGGCGGCGGAAATTGTCGACCCGGAGCTTCAGGAGCTGCGAGAACCGCCGCGCCACGACGGTCGCCGATCGCGGCCGGTCGAACAGCAGCGCGATCTCGCCGAAATAGTCGCCCGGATACAGCCTGACCGGCTCGGGCTCGAGCATCACCTCGACCTCGCCGTCGACCAGGAAATACATGCCGTCGCCGCGCTCGCCCTTGACCAGGATGGCCTCGCCGCGGCTGGCCACATGGGATTCCAGCATCGCGGAGATCTCGGCGATGCGCGAGGCCGGCAGATGCGAGAAGATCGGCACGTTCGCGACCAGCTGCCACGTCACCACGAAATTGCGTCGCCGCGTCTCCTCGGCGAAGCCGTTGGCGATGATCGCGACCGGCAGGGCGATCATGCCGAGGCTCACGATCATGGCGAACACGGCCAACAGCTTGCCGGCCGTGGTGTCCGGCACGACATCGCCGTAGCCGGTATTCGTCAGCGTGCCGATGCCCCACCACATCGCGCGCAGCACGCTGCCGAACCCCTCGGGCTGCAGGCGTCGCTCCACGACATAGGCCATGGCCGAGATCATCACCAGCAGGATCGCCATGAGCAGGAACGCGGCGCCCAGCAGCCGGCGCTCGTTGCGCACGACGTGCGAGATCGTCTCGAATGCCTGGGAATAGCGCAGCAGCTTGAACAGCGCGATGCAGCGCATCACCAGCAGCTTGTCGGAATCGATCGTGGTGAACTCGCCGATCACCCAGGGCAGGAAGGCGATCAGGTCGACGATCGCCATCGGCGTCATGGCGTAGCGCAGCCGGCCCCAGAACCAGTGCGGATAGCGGCCCTGGCGGTCCTCGTTGCAGACCGCCAGCCGCAGGAAGTATTCGAAGGCGAACACAAACGCGCAGCCGGCCTCGAACACGCGGAACACGTCGAGATGGCGAGTCAGCCGGGCGTCGGTGCCGATGACGGCCATGCCGACGGAGAACACGACGACGAGGGCGACGAAGATGTCGAAGGCGCGGCCGGTCGGCGCGCCGTAGCGCCCGCCTTCGACCATCGCGTAGAGCGCCTTGCTGCCGACGGGCTGAACCGACGGGCTTCCCCCCGCGTCCGTCATGAGCTCCCCCCTTGCCACCTCTACATCATACAGTCCCTCGAGCGAGGCGAACCTCGACACCGATATCGAGTCCCGCCCACTTCCGGTCGGTCGTCAGAACGGGAAGCTTTCGGGCGGCGGCAAGCGCAAGGCAGGCACGATCCCCCAGCGAGAGCCCGAGCTTGCGCGTCGGATCGCGCAACATGGCGGCGGCGTAGGCGGCATGCTCGTCGAACGCCGCGACCTCGAGCCCCAGCATGCCCATGGCGTTCCTGATGTCCGGCGCGCTCATGCCGCGATCACAAAGCTTCGCTCCCACCTCCGACACGTTGACCGCCGATACGATCGCGGCGGGCAGCGAAACACGGACGATGTCGGTATCGGGTTCTCCGGCCAACAGCGCCAGGATCGCCGACGCATCAAGCACGACGGGCATCGGTCTCGGCCTCGCGGCGGGCTTCGCTGTGACGCTCCTCGATCAACTCGTCCGACAACCGCGTGCCTTCGGGGACGTATTTCGCCACGATTTCCTGAGCCAGCCGGACGGCGGCATCGCGGCCGACCAGCCGGATCTCGCCATCATCGACCAACATCAGCACCTGCCCGCCGCCGTCGACGCCGAGCAGCCGACGATAAGGCGCCGGCACGACCACGCGGCCATCCGTCCCGACCGCCGCCCACTCGTAGCGCCGAATCCCGGCTGAATCGGCGTACGGCTCCCGCGCTTCCTTGCCCGTGGCGCGCTGCGATTGAACGAGAACGTTGCGCACGTGCTGGTAACGGATGCCCAGGAACTGTGCGATGGGGCTGCGTTCGTAGCCGGCGCGATGCAGGGCGCGGATTTTCTCCGACTTGGTCTTCAGCCCCGCAACTGCCCGCTCCATCCGGCCGCGCTGCTCGTTGGTCAACTCTGGCATGATGTCTCCAACAACCACGCGGAGGTTAACATATTAACACAGGTAGTTATGTCAATACATTCGTATATGTCATGAACTTGTTTGTCAGCTAGTTTGCTCAAATATCTCCCGGCCGATCAGCCACCGCCTGATCTCCGAGGTGCCGGCGCCGATCTCGTACAGCTTGGCATCGCGCAGCAGCCGCCCGGTCGGATACTCGTTGGTATAGCCGTTCCCGCCCAGGCACTGGATGGCCTCCAGCGCCATCCAGGTGGCCCGCTCCGACGCATAGAGGATGGCGCCGGCGGCGTCCTTGCGCGAGGTCTCGCCGCGGTCGCAGGCCTTGGCGACCATGTACACGTAGGACCTGGCCGCGTTCATGGTCGTGTACATGTCGGCCAGCTTGCCCTGCATGAGCTGGAACGAGCCGATCGGCTGGTCGAACTGCTTGCGCTCGTGCACATAGGGGAGCACCACGTCCATGCAGGCCTGCATGATGCCGAGGGGACCTGCCGCCAGCACGGCGCGCTCGTAGTCGAGCCCGCTCATCAGCACGTTGACGCCGCGCCCCACCTCGCCGAGCACGTTCTCCGCCGGCACCTCGCAGTCCTCGAACACCAGCTCGCAGGTGTTCGAGCCGCGCATGCCGAGCTTGTCCAGCTTCTGCGCCGTGCGGAAACCCTTCGTGCCCTTCTCGATCAGGAAGGCGGTGATGCCGCGCGGCCCGCCTTTGGGATCGGTCTTGGCGTAGACCACCAGCGTGTCGGCGTCGGGTCCGTTGGTGATCCACATCTTCGAACCGTTCAGCACGTAGCGGTCGCCCTTGCGCTCGGCGCGCGTCTTCATGCCGACCACGTCGGAGCCCGCGCCCGGCTCGCTCATCGCCAGCGCGCCGACGTGCTCGCCCGAGATCAGCTTGGGAAGGTAGCGGCGCTTCTGCTGCTCGTTGCCGTTGCGGCGGATCTGGTTGACGCAGAGGTTCGAGTGCGCGCCGTAGCTCAGGCCCACCGAGGCGGACGCGCGGCTGATCTCCTCCATCGCCACGCAATGCTCGAGATAGCCCATGCCGGCGCCGCCGTACGCCTCCTCGACGGTCACGCCCAGCACGCCCAACGTGCCGAGCTTCCGCCACAGGTCCATGGGGAACTCGTTGCTGCGGTCGATCTCGGCCGCGCGCGGCGCGATCTCGACCGCGCAGAAATCCGCCACCGATTCGCGCAGCATGTCGGCGGCCTCGCCGAGGTCGAAATTCAGCGTCTCCATCCGGTTCGGAATCATGGATTTCCGCTCTCCCCGATCACCTGCCCCGACGGCGGGCCGTCCGCGCGGCCAGGCAGGCAGATCAATGTCTGCTGCATGACGGCGCACAAGGTCTCGCGCCCCTGCTCGACGGCGAAGATCTCGGCCACCGTCACGGTCAAGGTCCGCCCCGGCTTGACCACGCGGCCGCGCGCGACCAGCTCCTGGCCCTTGGCGGGCGCCACCAGATTGATCTTGTACTCCACCGTCAGCACCGAGGCATCGGCCGGCATCAGCGAATAGCCGGCGTAGCCGGCCGCGGAATCGCCGATCGTCGCCACCACGCCGCCGTGGAAGAAGCCGTGCTGCTGCGCGACCTCGCTGCGATAGGGCAGGCGGATCTCCACCGCGCCGGGCGCGACCTTCGTCAGGCGCGCGCCCAGATGCGACATGGCGCCCTGGCGCGCGAAGCTGCCGCTGACGCGCGCGGCGAAGTCGGGATCGGATGGAACCGGAGCCCCATTGGTTTCCAGCGGGGGCAAGCGGGCGTTCCTCATTCCTCGGCGACGAAGTCGCGCATCTGGCGGGCGGTGCGCAGCGCGTGACGCCGCTTGGGTGGGCTCGAGAGCCACCGCCCGACCCCCGCCGCCAGCACCGGCGCCGCGCCGGGCGCCGCTTCGGCTTCCGCCGCCGCCGCCAGCGTCGTCTTCACCCGATGCGCGCAGATGATGAACTCGCCGACGCCGTGGTCGTAGAGGCGCCCGATCGTCCCATCGAAGAAGGCGCGCGGGTCGTTGCTGCGCCAAGCCGACGTGTCCAGGCCGCGATCCACGTACTTCGCGTTGCGTCCGACGAAGCAGGCGAGCTGCAAGAGCGCGGCGGGCCACAGCCCCGCATCCGACGCCGCCAGCTGCCGTGCCGCGTTGGCGAAAGTGATCGCGTGCGTGAAGTCGAGCCAGCCGACATTGTCGGCGATCGGGCCGTCGGTCCGCTGCTCGTAGCCGCGGTCGAACTGCAGCATGTTGCGCGCCGCGGCCTCGAGCAGGACCGGATAGATCGCCTCGGGCGCGTAGTCCTGCGACCAGGCCGCGACCACGCCCATCGCCGTCTTGGCCGGACGGTCGAGCACCTCGTCGGCGCGCAGCGGCGCCGATGCGCCGTTCCGGCGCCGCCAGCGCGTCAGCGCCTTGCCATAGGCACGGAACTCCGGCAGCAGATCCTCGCGGCTGGCATAGACGAGCGAGCGCGTCAGCGACAGCAGCACCGCCCCGGCCGCCTGTGAATCCAGCCGATCGGCCAGTTCGACCGCCTTCACGGCATAGATCGCGGCATGGCCGAAATCCTGGTAGTGCGCCAGGGCGGCGCGCGCGAAGGCGGCGCGCAGGGCGACCGGCGGCATGCGCTCGGCCTGGG
The DNA here is from genome assembly GCA_023150455.1 of Alphaproteobacteria bacterium. GTDB lineage: Bacteria > Pseudomonadota > Alphaproteobacteria > JAEULC01 > JAEULC01 > JAEULC01. The sequence goes on from JAKLKW010000042.1 coordinate 16,833, forward strand.
CGCCGCGCAGCAGCGCGACGGCGGCGCCTTCGTCCTCCGCCTCGATCGCGGCGAGGAAGGCCGGCTCGGACCAGGGCCGCGTCGCCGCCACGAACGGATAGGTGCGCGCGTCGTCGGCGTCCTCGCCGACATGGGCGATGGCCTCGACCAGGGCCGAAAGCCGGCGCACGGGATCGGCGCCGGCGCGGTCGCGCAGCGCCAGCCAGTCGGCCGCCGCGGCATAGGCGTGGGTCATGCCGAACTCGAAGCGGTCGTGCGACCACCAGACGGCGCGCGACAGGCCGGCGAGCGCGTCGCCGCCGTGCCGCTCCAGCCGCGCCAGCTCGCGCGCGATGCGCGCATAGTCCTCGTCCACCAGCGCGGCCTCGAGGTCGGCGAGCGCCTTTTGGCGCAGCGCGGCCGGGTCGGGCGCCTGCCAGTCGATCCAGATGCGGCCGTCCTCGATCTTGACGGGATAGCGGGTCAGCCGGTCGCCGCCGACCAGCGTCGCGCCGGATTCCAGGTCGAACTTCCAGTTGTGCCAATTGCAGGTCAGGACGCAGCCGTCGCTCAAGCTCCCTTCGCGCAACGGGTAGCCTTCGTGCGGGCACCGGTTGTTGCAGGCAAAGAGGCCGCGCTCGGTGCCGAGGATCAGCACCTGCCGGCCGTCGACGCGCACCACGGCCCTGCCGCTGCGGTCGAGCTCCTGCTTCGACGCTACGGCGCGCCAGGCCATCTTCTAGTCCGCGCCCTTGGCGGATTGGCTCTGCGCATCGACCACGGCCAGCGCCGTCATGTTGACGATCCCTCGGCTGGTCACGGACATGGTGAGGATATGGGCGGGCAGGCGCTGGCCGACAAGCATCGGTCCGATCGACTGGCCGCCGCCGACCGTGCGCAGCAGGTTGTAGGCGATGTTCGCCGCGTCGAGCGAGGGCGTAATCAGCAGGTTGGCCGCGCCGCTCAGCCGCGAATTGGGGAACAGGCGCTGGCGCTCCTCCTCGCGGAAGGCCAGCACGGCCTGCATCTCGCCCTCGACCTCGAGATCGGGATCGCGCTCGCGGATCAGGGGCAGGCTCAAGCGCATGCGCCGCGCCGACTCGTTCTGCCCCGAGCCGAAGTTCGAGGCGGACAGCAGCGCGGCCTTCGGCACGATGCCGAAGCGCCGCACCTGCTGCGCCGCGAGCACCGTCATCTCCGCGATCGTCTCGGCGGTCGGCTCGGGATTGACGAAGGTGTCGCAGAAGAAATACGTGCCGGTCGGCAGCACGACGGCGTTGACCGCCGCAAGGGCGCGCACGCCCAGGCGCCGCCCGATGACGTCGATGACGTGGCGCAGGTGGCCGTTGAAGCCGCCGACGGCGCCGCACAGCATCGCGTCGGCCTCGCCCCGGTGCAGCATCAGGCAGGCGATCACGGTGGTGTCGGAGCGCACGATGGTGCGCGCCGCGTCGGGCGTCACGCCGCGGCGCTCCATCAGCCGGTGATAGAGCTGGCAGTAGTCGCGGTAGCGCGGGTCGTCGTCGGGGTCGCACAGCTCGAAGGTGTGGCCGGCGCGGATGCGCAGCCCCAGCTGCTCGATGCGGCGGGCGACGACGCGGCGGCGCCCGATCAGGATGGGCTTCGCGAGGCCGTCGTCGACCACGACCTGCACGGCGCGCAGCACGCGCTCATCCTCTCCGTCGGCATAGACCACGCGGCGCGGGTCGCGGCGCGCGGCCTCGAACACCGGGCGCATGACGAGGCCCGAGCGGAACACGAACTGCTCCAGGCGCTGGCGATAGGCGTCGAAATCGGCAATCGGCCGCGTCGCGACGCCGCTGTCCATGGCGGCCTTCGCGACCGCCGGCGCAAGCTGCATGATCAGCCGCGGGTCGAAGGGCTTTGGGATCAGGTAATCGGGGCCGAAGGTCAGCTCCTGGCCCTGGTAGACGTTGGCGACGATCTCCGAGGACTCCGCCATGGCAAGGTCGGCCAGCGCCTTGACGCAGGCGATCTTCATCGCGTCGTTGATCGCCGTGGCCCCGACGTCCAGCGCGCCGCGGAAGATGTAGGGGAAGCACAGGACGTTGTTGACCTGGTTCGGATAGTCCGACCGGCCGGTCGCGATGATCGCGTCGGGACGCGCCGCGCGCGCCTCCTCGGGCATGATCTCGGGCACCGGATTGGCGAGCGCCATGATGATCGGCCGCTCGGCCATCTCCTTGACCATCTCGGGCTTCAGCACGTTGGGCGCACTCAAGCCCAGGAAGACGTCGGCGCCGGCGATCACCTCGCCGAGGGCGCGCGCGTCGGTCTTGCGCGCGTAAGCCGCCTTCCACTCGTCCATCAGCTCGGCGCGGCCCTGGTAGACCACGCCCTTGATGTCGGTGACCGTGACGTTCTCGCGCTTCAGCCCCAGCTTCAGCAGGAGGTCGAGGCAGGCGAGCGCCGCGGCGCCCGCGCCCGAGGTCACCAGCTTGACCCTGGCGATGTCCTTGCCAACGACGCGCAGCGCGTTGAGGATCGCGGCGGAGACGATGATGGCGGTGCCGTGCTGGTCGTCGTGCATCACCGGGATCTTCATGCGCTCGCGCAGCTTTTGCTCGATCGTGAAGCATTCCGGCGCCTTGATGTCCTCGAGGTTGATGCCGCCGAAGGTGGGCTCCAGCGATGCCACGATGTCGACCAGCTTGTCGGGATCGGTCTCGGCGAGCTCGATGTCGAACACGTCGATGCCGGCGAACTTCTTGAACAGGACGCCCTTGCCTTCCATCACCGGCTTGCCGGCGAGCGGACCGATGGCGCCGAGGCCGAGCACGGCGGTGCCGTTGGTCACCACGGCCACCAGGTTGGCGCGCGCGGTCAGCGTGGCGGCTTCGGCCGGGTCGCCGGCGATGGCCTGGCACGCGAAGGCGACGCCGGGCGAATACGCAAGCGCCAGGTCGCGCTGCGTCGCCAGCGGCTTGGTCGGCGTGATCTCGATCTTTCCGGGCTTGGGCCAGCGATGGTAATCGAGGGCACTATCGCGCAGATTGTTATCGGACACTCGACACTTCCCCCGCGGCATCTTCGGACGGCCCCTCCCAGGCGGGGAATCGGCCCGTGAGCGCCATTGTCGCGGCGGACCGGCAAAACGACAAGGGCTTGGAGACACGGACATCCGCGCCCTGACCGACCTCCCGACAGCGGTTTTCAGCCGTTGCTCGATGCGAGCCGGTCCGAGGGGCTGAGTTTCGCGGCTCGGCTCAAGACGGATGGCGGGACGGCAGCTACCGCTTCGACCGGCCGGGCGAGGCGCTGTGTGGCGCCTGCCGGGGCCGGGCGGGCGCTGGCGGAGCGGGTGATCCAGGACGCAAAGCGCCGCCTTCGCGGCCTATCGCTGCGCACCCCCGGCGCCGCGGCTAGCGCATTCTACGTCGCGCTCGGCTTCACGCCGGCGGCGACCCATTTCCTGGCCCTGCCGGGATGATGGTGCGGTCGAGAAGACTCGAACTTCCACGGGGTTTCCCCCACAGCGACCTCAACGCTGCGCGTCTGCCAGTTCCGCCACGACCGCTTGGTAGCGCCTAAAGGGGCAAGCCGGCGCTTGTGTTCCCTGGGCCGGGGGGATACCAAAACCCCCGGTGGCAATCAAGTCGCATCAGGCCGAACCGAGCCGCCCGCCGGCGGCGCCGGAATGGCGCGTCGCGGCGGCTCCGGTCGACTATCGCGAGGCCGTCCTCGCCATGGAAGAGCGCGTGGCGGCGGTGCGCGCCGGCGCGGCGCGCGAGCTGATCTGGCTGCTCGAGCACCCCCCGGTCTACACCGCCGGCACCAGCGCCGACCCGGCCGAGCTGCTGGACCCGGGCAGCATTCCCGTGATCGCAAGCGGGCGCGGCGGCCGCCACACCTATCACGGCCCGGGCCAGCGTGTGACGTACGTCATAGCCGACCTCAGACGGCGCGGACAGGATGTGCGACGCTTCGTTCATGCGCTGGAAGAATGGGCGATCCTCACGCTCGCGGTTCTCGGCGTCACGGGCGAGCGGCGCCAGGGCCGCGTGGGCATCTGGGTGCCGCGCGGCGGGGGGAGGGAGGACAAGATCGTGGCGATCGGCGTGCGCGTGCGCGGCTGGGTCAGCTATCACGGCCTGGCGATCAACGTGAACCCTCGTCTCGCCGCCTTCTCCGGCATCGTTCCCTGCGGCATCGCCGGCCCCGGCCTCGGCGTGACGTCGCTGGCCGATCTCGGCAAGACGGCCGACATGGCGGCCGTCGACGGCGCGCTGCGACAGACCTTCGCGGAGGCGTTCGACCAAAGGCATTAGGAGCGCAGGCATGAGCGCTCGGCAGATCGCCCTGTTGGGCTTGTGTGCGACCGTCATGGCCGATGCGTCTCCGGCGCCGGCGCAGTCCCGGCCCGACCCGGCGGCCGAGTTCGCCCGGCGCTCCGCGGCCGAGCCGGCGCCCACGGTGTCGCGCGCCGGCGACTTCGAGGAGCGGCTCTACAAGCGGGCGGGCAAGGCGTGGATGTTCGACCACCTGGTGCTCGCGCGCGGCCGCTACGCGGCCGACGGGCCCGCCATGCGCAAGCGCGCCGAGGTGCGCGGCACGCTGGGCGAGCTCGCCGCCACGATCCGCGAGGCCTTCGCCAAGACGCCGGCGGACGCGCTGCCGCCCGCGCTGTGGCGGCACATGCTCGACCTGATCTACACCGGCCAGGCCAAGGCCGCACGCGATCTGCTGGACCAGGGCTGGAAGCGCGACACGGCGGCCAAGGAGCGCTTCTGGGATGAGTTCCGCGACCAGCCTCAACAAGAGCGAGATCTGGCGCCGCTTCGCGCTCGCCAAGGTCCTCAGCGCCGAGGCGGTGATCCCACCGCCTCGGCGCTGATGCTCACCCCACGTAGAGCTGATAGGCGTAGCCGGACAGGATCGAGCCCACCAGGGCGAAGCCGAGATAGGCGAGGAACACCGGCAGGCGCGCCAGCGCATAGACGGCGATCATCGCGGGAATGCTGCTGACGCCGCCGGCGACCAGGAAGGCCATGGCCGCGCCGGCGCCCATGCCCGAGCCCATCAGCCCGTTCACCAGCGGCAGGGCGGCATAGCCGTTGAGATAGGCGGGCAGGCCGATGAAGGCCGCCAGCGGGATCGCGGCCCAGGAGTCGCTGCCGAGCACGGTGGCGATGGCGGAGGCCGGGACATACGTCGCCATGAGGCTTTCCAGCAGGAAGGCCACGGTCAGCCACTTGCCGAGGAACAGGAGCGTGCCGCGCGCCTCCTTGGCGAAGGCCTGGCGCCGCGCGGCCTCGCGCCAGATGCCCCAGCGCACCGGCTTCGGCTGCCGGATGCGACTGCCGGCGCAGCCGCCGTTGCCGATGCCTTCGCGCAGCGGCTCCCGGAAGGCGCCCGCCGCCTGCAGCGCCATCACGCCATAGCCGCCCAGCAGGCCGACCGCGATCGCCGCCACCGTCTTGGCGGTGGCGAAGCCGATGCCGAGCACGCCGCTGGTCACCGCGAACATGGTCGGGTCCATCAGCGGCGAGGCGAGCCAGAAGGCCATCACCGCCGAGAGCGGCACGCCGATCGCGAGCAGCGCGGCGATCAGCGGGATGACGCCGCAGGAGCAGAATGGCGACAATGCGCCGACCAGCGCCGCGAACACGACCATCAGCGCTTCGCGGCCCTGGAACGCGCGCACGATCAGGTGGTCGGCATTGCTGGCCTTGGCATAGGCCGCGACCGCGATCGCCACCAGCAGGACCGGCGCCGCGCGCAGCAGGTGGTCGGCGACGAAGCCGACGCTCTTCGCGCCTTGGGCCGGCACGAGGACGAGCAGCGCCGCCAGGCCCGCCGCCAGCGCGAGCCATACCGGATCGAGCGCCCGCCAGTTGCGAGCGGCGGTCCTGAGCTGCAGGGCGAGGGCGGTCATGCTTCTACTCCTCAAGAACGGTCGAACAATCCAGGCACAATCGGGCGGCGGACGGCCGGCGCCATCGCATCAGCTCAGGCGACGTCGGCCGGCTTCGCCACGCCGGCGCAGCACTGGTCCGTCAGGAAGCCGATCACTCCGCGCATGCGGGGATAGTCGGGCCGACAGACGAGCTCGCGTCCGCGCCGCTCCTGCTGCACCAGGCCGGCGCGCGTCAGCGCGGCAAGGTGATGCGACAGGGTCGAGCCGGGAATGGCCGTGAAGCGCTGTATCTCGCCCACGGTCAGCCCGTCCGGCCCGGCACGCACCAGCAGCCGGAAGATCTCCAGCCGCGTCTCGCTGCCGAGCGCCGCCAGCGACTCCGCCGCCTTCGCGGCATCAACCTTGGTGACCCGTACCGTCATCCAAATACTATATTTCTAGAAATATAGAATTGTCAAGCGGCCCGGCTCAGTCGGTATGGAGTTGCTGGAATCCGCGCCCGGCCGGCGGATCCGCCGGCATCTGCGTCACCGCTTCGACCCGCGCCGCGGGCGGGCCGCGCCGGCAGGCCTCGACCATCGCGGCGACGGCGGACGACGGCCCGTGGAACAAAGCCTCGACCGAGCCGTCGCGCCGGTTGCGCACCCAGCCGTCGAGACCGCGCGCCGTCGCCTGGTCGACCGTCCAGCCGCGATACCACACGCCCTGGACGCGACCGACGATGCGGACGCGGACGGATAGGAAGCTATCTGCCATCAGCGACCAGCCTTCAGCCGAGGAATCTGGCTGACGGCCGAAGGCTGACCGCTGACAGCTTCTTCATTCGAACTCCATGATCTTCTGATCGACCGCCAGCGACGCGCCCTGCTGGGCATGGATCGCCTTGACGCGCGCGTCGCGCTCGGCGCGCAGCACGTTCTCCATCTTCATCGCCTCGACCACGGCCAGCGGCTCGCCGGCCTTGATCTCCTGGCCGACCTTGACGGTGATCTGCGACAGCAGCCCCGGCATCGGCGACAAGAGGAAGCGCGACATGTCGGGCGGCGCCTTGGCCGGCATCAGGGCCAGCATCTGCGCGGCGAAGCGCGTGAGGACCGACGCCTTGCGCGCGACACCTCCGTGCGTCAGGCGCCAGCCCGCCCCGTCGCGGTCGAGCTGGACGACGATCGGGTGACCGTCGACCGTGCCCCGGAACAGCGCCTCGCCCGGGGACCAGGGCGAACGCACCTCCAGGCCATGGCCGTCGATCGCCACGTCGCAGCCGCCCTCGGCCGGGCGGATGACCACGTCGTGCTGCTCGTCGCCCAGCCGCACCACCAGCTCGTTGTCGAGCTTGCGCGCATGACCCGGCAGCTGGCCGCTGATCTGGCAGTTGCGCTCGGCCATGCGGCGGAAGACGGCGGCCGCGACGGCCACCAGGGCGCGCGTCTGGTTAAGGTCCAGCTGCGCGCCCGTGAATCCGGACGGAAACTCCTCGGCGATCAGGTTCGTGCTCATCTTGCCGGCGACGAAGCGCGGCAGGGCGGCGAGCGCGGAAAGGAACGGGATGTTGTGGCGCACGCCGCGCACGTAGAACGCATCCAGCGCCTGGCGCAGCCGACGGATGGCGTCGTTGCGCGTGGCGCCCGTCACCACCAGCTTGGCGATCATCGGGTCGTAGTGGATCGAGATCTCGCCGCCCTCGTAGACGCCCGTGTCCACGCGCGTATGGTCGTCCTCCGGCGGCGGGCGGTAGCGCACGAGACGTCCGGTCGAGGGCAGGAATCCGCGCGCGGGATCCTCGGCGTAGACGCGCGCCTCCATCGCCCAGCCCCTGAGCCTCACGTCCGCCTGTTTGAAGGGCAGCTTCTCGCCCGCGGCGATGCGGATCATGAGCTCCACGAGGTCGAGGCCGGTGACGAACTCCGTCACCGGATGCTCGACCTGCAGGCGCGTGTTCATCTCGAGGAAATAGAAATTGTGGTCCTTGTCGACGATGAACTCGACCGTGCCGGCGGAGCGGTACTTGACCGCCTTGGCGAGCGCCACCGCCTGTTCGCCCATCGCCTTGCGCATGGCGGCGTCGACGAACGGGCTCGGTGCCTCCTCGATCACCTTCTGGTGCCGGCGCTGGATCGAGCATTCGCGCTCGCCCAGGTAGACGGTATCGCCGTCAGCGTCGGCGAGCACCTGGATCTCGATATGGCGCGGCTCCTCGACGTACTTCTCGATGAAGACGCGGTCGTCGGCGAAGGCCGAGCGCGCCTCGTTCTGCGCCGACTTGAACCCTTCGCGCGCCTCGGCGTCGCTGCGGGCGATGCGCATCCCCTTGCCGCCGCCGCCGGCCGAGGCCTTGATCATCACCGGATAGCCGATCGTCTTGGCGATCCTGACCGCCTCGGCGTCGTTCGGGATCGAGTCGAGATGGCCTGGCACGGTGGACACGCCGGCCTTGGCGGCGAGCTTCTTCGACTCGATCTTGTCGCCCATGGCCGCCATGGCCGCGGGCGTCGGCCCGATGAACGTGATGCCTGCCTTCTCCAGCGCCTCGGCAAACGGCCCTTTCTCCGACAGGAACCCGTAGCCCGGGTGCACCGCCTCGGCGCCGGTCTGCTTGCAGGCGGCGACGATCTTGTCGATCGCCAGGTAGCTTTGCGCCGACGCCGCCGGCCCGATCGCCACCGCCTCGTCCGCCATGTTGACGTGCAGCGCGTCGGCGTCGGCCTCGGAATAGACGGCCACGGTCTTGATGCCCATGCGCCGCGCCGTGCGGATCACCCGGCACGCGATCTCGCCGCGATTGGCGATGAGGATTTTGTTGAACACCGGTATTGCTCAGCCCTTCGAACCTATATCGCGTCATCCTGAGGAGCGAGCGCAGCGAGCGTCTCGAAGGATGAGGAGCGCCGACGCCCCCGCTTGGCTAGCTGCTTGATCCGCTCGAAATCACCGCGGATCAATGCTTCCTTCTTGGCTCGCCCCCAGCCCTTGATCTGCCGCTCGGCGGCGACGGCGTCGGTGATCTGCTGAAACTCCTGGGAGAACACCAGAGTCACCGGTCTCCGGGTCGCCGTGTAGCCACCGAACTTGCCGGCATCGTGCTCCGCAACTCGATGCTCCAGGGACGCGCTCGTCGATCCCACGTAGTAGCTGCCGTCGCGACACTGGAGCATGTAAACGAAGGCCATATGTTTCGTCCATGCCAATCATCCTTCGAGACGCTCGCTGCGCTCGCTCCTCAGGATGACGCGGTTGGTTGCTGTCAAGCCGTTGCGCCGCCGGCCTCACAGCGGAATATTGTCGTGCTTCTTCCACGGGTTCTCCAGCGCCTTGTCGCGCAGCATGGCAAGCGAGCGGCAGATCCGCCGGCGCGTCGCGCGCGGGCTGATCACGTCGTCGATGAAGCCGCGGTGGCCGGCGACGAAGGGGTTGGCGAACTTCTCGCGGTATTCCTCGGTGCGCGCCTCGATCGCCTTGGGGTCCTTGAGGTCGCCGCGGAAGATGATCTCGACCGCGCCCTTGGGGCCCATGACGGCAATCTCGGCCGAGGGCCAGGCGAAGTTGACGTCGCCGCGGATGTGCTTGCTGCTCATGACGTCGTAGGCGCCGCCATAGGCCTTGCGCGTGATCACGGTGACCTTGGGCACGGTCGCCTCGGCGAAGGCGTAGAGCAGCTTGGCGCCGTGCTTGATGATGGCGCCGTATTCCTGGGCCGTGCCGGGCAGGAAACCGGGCACGTCGACGAAGGTCACGATCGGGATGTTGAAGCAGTCGCAGAAGCGCACGAAGCGCGCGGCCTTGCGCGAGCTGTCGATGTCGAGGCAGCCGGCCAGCACCATCGGCTGGTTGGCGACGATGCCGATGGTCGAGCCCTCCATGCGGGCGAAGCCGGTCACGATGTTGCGCGCGTAGTTGGGCTGCAGCTCGTAGAAGTCGCCCTCGTCGACGACCTTCTCGATCAGCTCCTTCATGTCGTAGGGCTTGTTCGGGTTGGCGGGCACCAGCGTCTCGAGCGACGGCTCCTCGCGATCAGCGGAATCGCTGGTCGGCCGGACCGGCGGCTTCTGCTTGTTCGACGACGGCAGGAAATCGATCAGGCGGCGAAGCTGCAGCAGCGCCTCGACGTCGTTGGCGAAGGCGAGATCGGCCACGCCCGAGCGCGTGGTGTGCGTCACGGCGCCGCCGAGCTCCTCCTGGGTCACCGTCTCGTGCGTCACCGTCTTCACGACGTCGGGGCCGGTGACGAACATGTAGGACGAGTCCTCGACCATGAAGATGAAGTCGGTCATGGCCGGCGAGTAGACCGCGCCGCCGGCGCACGGTCCCATGATCAGCGAGACCTGCGGCACGACGCCCGAGGCCAGCACGTTGCGCTGGAACACCTCGGCGTAGCCCGCGAGCGAGGCGACGCCTTCCTGGATGCGCGCGCCGCCGGAATCGTTGAGGCCGATCACCGGCGCGCCGACCTTCATCGCCTGGTCCATGATCTTGCAGATCTTCTCGGCATGCGCCTCGCTCAGGGAGCCGCCGAACACGGTGAAGTCCTGGCTGAAGACGAAGACCAGGCGGCCGTTGATCGTGCCGTAGCCCGTGACCACGCCGTCGCCGGGGATGCGCTGCGCGTCCATGCCGAAATCGGTGCAGCGGTGCTCGACGAACATGTCCCATTCCTCGAAGGAATCGGGGTCGAGCAGAAGCTGGATGCGCTCGCGCGCGGTAAGCTTGCCCTTCTCGTGCTGCGCCTTGACCCGGCGCTCGCCGCCACCGGCCCGGGCACGCGCGCGCTTCCCCTCCAGTTGCCGGATGATGTCCTGCATGCGTTCGTCCCCATTGCGGCACGACAGACGGAACAAGGCTAATAGCATCAATGGGTTGTGTGCGCCAGCGAGGGCCTCGATCGGCCGCGCCGTCGCGGGAACCCCAAGGCCGCCCAAGGCGTTGCGATCGATCGGCCGCGCGCCGCCGAATGCTATCGCGGGTTGACCATCCTTCCGGTCGCCTTCCCCGGGTTGGCCCGCATGGCACCGGGCGGCACATTGCGGCAAGCTGCGAGCACCCTCGGCATCAGGACGACGCCATGGAAGCTTCCCGCAACGGGCGCATCAGCACGATGCCGGCGGTCCGGTTCGCAGGACCGGCGGTGCCGGGGCTGCTGAGCGTGGTCGTGCCGGTGGGCAACGACCCCGAGGGACTGCGGCGCACGCTGGCTTCGCTGCGGTCGGCGCGATCGCCCGCCGGCGGGGTCGAGATCGTCGTGGGCAACGACGGTGCCGACCCGGCCGCTTCGGCCGTCGCCGCCGCCTACGGCGCCGGCATCGAGGAGATCAAGCCGAATGCCGGTTCCTATGCCGCGCGCAATCGAGCGCTCGCCCGCACGCGCGGCGAATGGATCGGATTCGTCGACGCCGACACGATGGTCGATCCCGGGTGGATGGAAGCCGGCATCGCCGCCCTTGGCGAAGCCGACTACGCCTCCGGCCCGGTCGTCGTGCCGCAGCACACCGCGACCTCGCCGGGCTTTGTCCTGGATTGGCTCAACGCGTTCCCGGTCGAGCGCTACCTGCGCGATGCCCACTTCGCGCCGACGGCCAACCTGTTCGTTCGCCGATCGCTGATCGAGCGTCTCGGCGCCTTCGATCCGCGGCTGCGTTCGGGCGGCGACGTGGAGTTCGGCCGCCGGGTGCATGCCGCGGGGCTGCGCCAGATCTACAGGCCGGACGCCATCACCTTTCACCTGCCGCGCAGCTACCGCGAGCAGCTGACCAAGGTGCTGCGCGTGACCCGCGGGCAGTACGACCTGCAGCGCTATCACCCGGACCTGTTTCCGGAGTTCCGCCTTAGCGCGGCCGCGGTGCTGCGCAACCTGGCGCCGCCGCTGCGCCTGGACTTCATGCATCACGCGCCGGAGGAGCTGGGCCCGCGCGGCGTCCGCCTGAAGCCCCTGCTCTATCTGATGAAGTGGTCCTTCAAGCTGCAGCGCGCCCGCGCGCAGATCGAACGCCTGGCCGGCGGCCGGGCCGGCCGCGCCCAGCCGGCCGCGCCGGAGGTCGGCGGCCCGGTCGCGCCATAGAGCGCGGTCAGTCGCGCAACAGCTCGAGGAACCGCGCCGCGGCCCTGAGATCGGCCTCGACCTCGGCGCGGCGCCTGGCGGCCAGGGGATCGTCACCCCATTGCTCGCGCTGATAGCTCTCGTCGACATCGGCCGCCGTCCAGGCCTGCTCGACGTCGATGCGGCCCTCCGCCAGCGCAAGAGCGAGCAGCACCGATCCCGATGCCGTGGTCGCGACCAGCAGGCCGGACAGGCGATAGGCGTCGTATTCCGACACCGCCAGGCGGATGGCGGTCAGTGCCTGGTTCGACTGGTTGAGCGGCATGACGCCGGAGCCGACCTTGAGCGGCGCGTCGTAGCGCAGGGTCGCCCAGTCGACGATCGGCTGCCACAGCGCGTCCTGTCGCCGCCGCAGGTCGGCCGGCGCGTCGGCGCGGTGGCACAGCAGGTCCGAGGTCGCGTAGCTGGCAATGGGCCCGATGGCATGCGTGGGATCCGGCAGGATCTGGTCGAGCGCCGTGGCGAGCAGCCGGGTCAGCCGCATCGTGGCCAGCTTCACCTCTTCGTCCTGCGCGGCCCATTCGGCGGCGACGGCGTCGGCCAGTGTCCGGGTCGGCGCCACCAGGCGCTTGCGCGCAGGCGTGTTCATCGGCTTGCCGTCGAGGGCCACGGCAAACCCGCCTTCGTCCGGCACCGCCGCCGCCGACTTGTAGAAGCGCTTCATGCCGGAAATCCGCGCCGGCGCAAGGTCGCGAGCAGCGTGTCGAACGTCGGCACCACCGACTCGGCGCCCGCTGCCATCAGATCGTCCTCGCCGTGATAGCCCCAGCCGACGCCGATGGCGGCGATGCCGGCGTTGCGGGCCATCTGCATGTCGAAAGCGGTGTCGCCGACCATGATCGCGTCGTCCTTGTGCACGCCCGTCGCATCGAGCGCCGAAATGGCCATGAACGGGTCCGGCTTGCCCGGGCCGTCGTCGGCGGTGCGCAGCACCACGAAATGGCGGCTGAGGCCGTGTTTTTCCAGGGTCGCCGTCAGGCCGCGACGGCCCTTGCCGGTGGCGATGCCGAGAAGCGCGCCGGCGCCGCTCAGCACGTGCAGCGCGGCGGACGCGCCGGGAAACAGCGGATCGTGGTCTGCCGAGCCGGCGGCCAGGCTGCGATGGGCCTGCTTGTAGCTCTCGGCGAGGGCCGCCGCGCGCTCGCGATGGCGCTCCGGCACGCATTCGGCGATGGCCACCGCGAGCGGCAGGCCGATGAAGCGCCGGATCGCGCGCGGGTCGACGTCGCCGAGATCGTGCTCGCGGCAGGCCGCGGCGAACGCGTCGACGATCGAGCGCTGGCTGTCGACCAGCGTGCCGTCGAAATCGAAGAGCACCAGGCGGTCGCGGGCGCCGTTGCGCGGCGTATTCAAGGTTCAACTCCGGCAAAGGGATCGTCGTCGCGGTCGGGATCGAAGCCGAGGAACTCCCAGGTCGCGCGCAGGTCGGCCGGCAGGGGCGCGGTCACGTGCAGCATACCGCCCTTGGGGTGCGGCAGGACGATCGAGCGCGCATGCAGATGCAGGCGCCTGGGCAGCGCGGGCCCGAGCGGCTTGCCCACGCCGTACTTCGCGTCGCCGAGGATCGGCGTGCCGATCAGGGCGCAATGGGCGCGCAGCTGGTGCGTGCGGCCGGTGACCGGCCAGAGTGCGAGCCAGGTGGCGCGCCCGCCGGCCGAATCGAGCGTGTCGTAGAGGGTCACGGCGTGGCGCGCGTCCTCGTCCGTCTGGTCGGCCGTCATGACGCGCTCGCCCTGTCGGCCGAGGCGCTTGGCGAGGGCGGCATCGATGCGGCCCTGCGCGAGCCGCGGCCGGCCGAGCACGATCGCCCAATAGGTCTTGCGCGTGGTCTTCTGCCGAAAGGCCTCGGCCAACGCCGCGGCGGCCGACGCGGTCCGGCCCAGCAGCAGCACGCCCGACGTGTCGCGGTCGAGGCGGTGCACCAGGCGCGGGCGCTCCGCGGCGCCGAAGCGCAGGGCATCGAGCATGGCGTCGAGATGGCGCTGGGTGCCGGTGCCGCCCTGCACCGCAAGACCGGCCGGCTTGTCGAGCGCGATCAGCCAGTCGTCGCGGTGAAGCACGGCGCGCTCCAGCATCTCGGCGTCGCGCGCGGAGACCGGCCGGCGCGCCGGTGCCGGCGCCGGCGCCGCTTCCGGCGCGCCGAGCGGCGGCACGCGCACGGTCTGCCCGGGCTTGAGGCGCAGGTTCGCCTCGGCGCGACGGCCGTCGACGCGCACCTGGCCGGTGCGCAGCAGCTTCTGCAGGCGGCCGTGAGTCAGCTGCGGAAAGTGCCGGCGGAACCAGCGATCGAGCCGGATCTCGCCGTCTTCCGGCCCGATCGTCCGCGTTTCAACCCGGGTCATGGCGGCGGTGGCTATCCGGCGCTGTCCTTGCCGTATTGCAGCACCTGCACCTTTTCCAGCGTGACGAGGCCGCTGCCCATCATCTTCTCCAGCTCGGGCAGGAAGGCGTCGATCTTGTCCTCGGCGTCGACGATCTCGATCACCACGGGCAGGTCCTCCGACAGGCGCAGGATCTTGGCCGTGTGCAGCCGGCTGGAATGGCCGAATCCCATGGGCCCGCGCAGCACGGTGGCGCCGGCCAGGTGCAGCTCGCGCGCCTTCAGCACGATGGCCTCGTACAGCGGCTGGTGGCCGAACCGGTCGGCCTCGCCCAGGAAGATGCGCAGCAGCACGGCATTGC
>JAKLKW010000043.1 GCA_023150455.1 Alphaproteobacteria bacterium
GGCGGCGTGCGGCTGGACTGGTGCCTAAGCTGGGCGCGCGAGTGCGGCCAGCCGGCGGCCGACGAGTTCTGCCTGCGCCAGGGCTATGCCGGCGCCGGGGCGTTCACGCGGGCGACGGGCGTGCCGCCGACGCGCATCATCTCGGACGACCACATCTGCGACCTGCCCGATTGCAGCAGCTTCGCGGCGATCACCTGCATCGGCACCGGCAGCAAGGCGCCGGCCTCGAAGGCGGGCGCGCAACCGCCCGGTGAATTCAATCCGCCGCGCGTGAACCAGGCCCTGGTCGACCATTGCCTGCACTGGGGCCGCGATTGCGGCAAACCGGCGGCGGACGCGTTCTGCCGCCTCGCGGGCTTTTCCGAAGCGGCGTCCTTCGCCCGCGCCAGGCCCGGGTCGCGCAGCTACGTGCTGGGCGACAAGCGGTACTGCGACCAGCCCGGCTGCATCGGGTTTGCCCGGGTCGGCTGCCGCGGGAGGAACTGAAAAAAGGGGCGCCGGCGACGCTTCCGGCGGACGAGAGATGGCATCACGACGCCTCGCTTTCGCGGGCCTGGTCGCTTCCGCGCTGACGCTTTCCGGCGCCGTTTCCGGCGGTGCGTCCGGCGCGCCGCGTCCGCTGCTGCTGGCCGCCAACGAGACCGTCCTGATCCTGGACCTGCCGGAGAAGGAGGTCTGCGAGCTGATCGTCGAGCGCGCGGGCAGCGGCGGCAGGCAGAGCTACGGCGGCGTCACGGTCGATCTCAAGGCGCTCTACCTGTCGAGCTGCCTCTATCTGAAGGAGGCGATGATCGAGGCCGCCCAGGCCGGGGCCACGGCGGTGAGCGAGACGGTCCAGGGCAGCCTCCCCTCCGCGCTGCAGGCGCTCTACCCGCAGTTCCTCGCCTGGCTGGGCGACAAGATCCAGGCGCAGTTCGGCACCGAGGGCGACGCCGAGCCCGCCGCCGGCGACGAGGACACGCTCAACAAGAAGGTCGGCCGCGCGATCACGTGGCTGAACGACCCGAAGAACGACGCCGCCAGGGCGGTGAACGCGTACCTGAAAGAGCATTTCCCGTCGATCCACCGGGTCTTGACCGACGGCTCCTACGACATCGCCAACGGGCTGAAGGCGCTGTACGACGACGCCAAGGACAAGTACGACCGCTTCACCCGCGTTGCGGAGGAGGTGAAGGTCGGCGGCACGCCGATCGCCGACGCGCTGAAGAAATACGGCTTCTCCGGCGACTACGTGCGCCGGTTCCGCAACTACGAGCGAAGGCTCGAGACGTTCAAGGGTCGCTGGGGCATCACCAGCGAGATCACCGACGCGATCAAACTGCTCAAGGACGCGTTCCAGACCGACGACGGCGTCGTCAAGATCGGCAACTTGTTCCAGTTGATGGAGCTGGTCGGCGGCGTCGGCCAGCGTAGCAACATCCCGATCGTCTCGCTGTTCAGCCAGATCGTCGCCGAGTACGGCCGGGTCGGCACGGCCATGCTGGGCAAGGTCAAGGAGCTGGAGGAGCAGATCCGCGGGCGCGAGGACTACTGCATCGGCATCGGCACGCACGACACGCGCGACGCGCGCGCCATCCAGTTCCGCCAGCAGTTCGCCGGCGACATGCTGCTCTGCCCGATGGCCGTGCCGGGCGAGCCCGACCCGAAGACCGGCAAGCGCAACTGGCAGGAAGACGTCTATGTCCGCTTCGACCCGAACGACAGCCGGATCTACTTCTTCCTCGCCGCCGCCGGCGACCGCAACCAGGGCCGCTACGTCGAGGGCGTGGCCACCGGCGGCGGCACCTCGGGCGTCTACGCCGCGCGCGAGCTGATCGAGGACGCCGGCGCGCTGGGCAGCCGCTACGCCGCCTATGCCGAAAAGGAGGACGACGTCGCCACGATCGCCTATGTCTTCAACGCGCCGTTCCAGGCCGACAAGCACGGCAGCGGCATCGCGGGCCTGCGCCGCGAGGCCGACGCGACGATCGACTTCGTGCTCGAGCGGCTCAGCGCGCTGCGCGGCGGCCTGTCCGAATACGGCGACCCGAAATGCGACCGCGACAAGTTCGAGAAATTCGTCGCCGACCGCATCGGCCTGCAGACCTCCTTCTCGCTCGGCGGCGGCACCTACGCGCTGCTCGACGGTGACTCCGAGCTGACCCGCATCCTGAAAATCCTCTACGCCATCAACTATGTCGAGGAGCACAGCCGCGGGGGCAGCGGCGCCGGCGCCTCGGGCGCGGGATCCGGCCGCGTGCACCGGACCTATTCCGACGCCCACGCGCGCCTGGCCGAGCTGTCGCTGCTGCGCATCGAGGGCGAGGTGCGCGACAAGCGCGACCGCGGCCGTCCCTGCCCCGACTGCGCCGGCGCGTCGCTGTCGGTGTCGGTATCGGGCGGCGAGGAGTTTCCCGCCTGCGCCGTCACCCGGGCCGACGGCAACGGCGCGTTCGTGGTGCACGCGCTGGCGCGCACGGAGTCGCTGTCGGTGCGCCTGTCCGCCAGCGCCAAGGGCAAAACCAGCGAGGCCGAGACGGTCGACGACCGGGTCGTCGCCTACGGGCAGGTGCCGTTCGTGCAGTCGTTCCGGCTCACGCTCGCGATCCCGTTTGACGACGACGCCTTCGACCTGAGCGAGGCGCGCAAGACGCTGGAGCGGCTCGAGGCCGCCGCGGCCGAGGCCGAGGCGGCCGCGGCCGAGGTGCGCGAGGCCTGCGCGCAAGGCCGCGCCGCCGCGACGGAAGCCAAGGCGATCGCGGACGAGATCCGCGCCGCCGCCGCCCTGCCGGGACGGATCGCGTCCGCCCGCCAGCAGGTCGAGGACGCGCGCCGGCGCGCACAGCAGGCGCAGCAGATCCAGCAGCAGGCGATGCTCGCGGCCGAGCTCGTCGTGCAGGCGCGCAACCAGGCCGAGGATGCCGCGCTCAAGGCGTGCGAAGCGGCGCAGGCGATCGTCTCGGAGCCCGGCGGCGCCCAGGCGCAGACGCTGCTACAGCGGGCGCAGCAATCGCTCGGCGCGAGCCGCAGCGCGGCCGCCAGCGCCGGCAGCACCCTGGGCAACCTGCGCGCCGCCGCCGGACGGGTGAGCGCGCTGCTGGCCGGCTACACGCCGCCCGAGATCACCATCGCCGACGAGATCGCCGCGCTGGCGCAGCGCCAGGGCGCCATCGCCGGCAAGCACGCCGAGGCGCGCGAGAGAGCGGCTCAGGCGCAGGCCGCCTGGAGCGAGCGCGTGCTGGGCGCCTATGCCCGCGGCGGCGGATTGCTGGAGACCGGACGCCGGCAGCTCGATCCCGCCGGCGACCTGCCGGCGGCCAAGGACCTGTGGAGCAGGATGGAGGCCGCCTTCGGCCGCATCGCCGCCGCGCGCGGCGCGACGGCGTCCTGCGCCGGCGAGGTGACCGCCCTGATCGACGCACAGGCGCAGGCGGCGGCCGAGGCCGGCGCGACACTCGATGGCCTGAAGCAGAGCGCGGAGGGCCTGCCGCCGCCGGACCTCGGCGGCATCGTCGCCGTCCTCGGCGGCGCCGAGTCGGACGCCAACGCCACGGTCGAGGTCGCCTCGATCTACGCCGAAGCCGCCGACGACGCCGCGGCCAATGCCGAGATCTGCGTCGCCGCCGCGCGCTCGCAGATTGACCGCCAGGCCGGCGCCGAGGCGAACGCCCTGGCCGACGCGCAGAAGGAGTGCGCCACGCGCATCGCCCATGCCACGGCCGTGTGGGACAAGGCCACGAAGAAGGCGCGCTGCGTGTGCGAGCAGGGCTATTTCTTCACCGCCGACCGCAAGCGCTGCATCAACGACGCCCAGTTCACCGCCGAGGCCAACCGCCAATGCGCGGCGCAGCGGCCGAACAGCTCGGCCGTCAACGTCGACGCGCGCGCGCAAAGCTACGACTGCCGCTGCAACCAGGGCTACGTGCCCGCGCGGGGCGCTTGCGTCGACCAGGCCACGGCGCAGCAGCAGGCGGCGCAGTTCTGCCAGCAGCAGACGCCGGGCAGCGTTCCCGAGCGCTTCGACCCCGAGACCGGCAGGGGAAGCTGCAAATGCCCTGGCGGCACGGTCTATCGCCAGGAGCTCAATCGCTGCCTGAACCCGGGCGAGATGCAGGACTACGCCGGGCAGGTCTGCAATCAGAAATACCCGGGCAGCGTGGTCGAGCGCCTGGACCAGTCGACCGGCGCCTCGACCTGCAACTGCCCGAGCGGCACGGTGTGGAACGAGGGCCGCACCGCCTGCATCAACGTGGCGCTGATCACGGCCGCCGCGAACCGGCGCTGCCAGGCGCAGTTCCCGAACACGCAGGCGAGCTTCACCGACGGCACCAACTACACCTGCGTGTGCGTGGCGGGCTTCACCTGGAACGCCGGCCAGAACGCCTGCCTGAACGACGCCCAGTTCGCCGACTGGGCGAGCCGGCAATGCGCGGCGCAGTACCCGAACAGCGTGCTGAAGAACTATAACGTCGCCACCGGCCAGTATTTCTGCGGCTGCAACTTCGGCTTCACCTGGACCGGCTCGGGCTGCGTGTTCGTGCTGAGCCAGCCGCCGGCGCACACGCCCCAGCCGTCCGCCCCGGCCATTCCGCCGGGCTGCCACCGCAACCCGCGCACGGGCCAGATCCACTGCGGCAAGGGCTAGACCGCGCGCTGCCGGGTTCGGCCGGCGGTTTCGCCCGCGGTGCGGCTCGGCGCGGCGAGCGTCGCCCAGCCGTCGCCCTGGCCGGTATCGGGCAAGGCCCGCCGGGCCGGGCGGTCCAGCAGGATGTGCGCCTTCGCGATCATGTGCGCGCTGACCGGGGCGGTCAGGAACAGGAACAGCGTGATCAGCAGCTCGTGCACGGACGGCGCGCCGCGCTCGGCCAGGAAATGGATCATCGAGGCGATCAGCAGGCAGCCGATGCCGAGCGTGGTGGACTTGGTCGGTCCGTGCAGCCGTCGCATCGTGTCCGGCAGCTTGGCCAAGCCGAAGGAGCCGACCAGCAGGAAGAAGGCGCCGCCGAGGATGAACGCGGCTATGACCAGTTCCGCCATCAAAAGCATCGCGCCCTCACTCGATGACGTTGCCGCGCAGCAGGTACTTGCAGAGCGCGACGGTGCCGAGGAACCCGACCATGGCGAACAGCAGCGCCACCTCGAAATACATGCCCGTGCCGAACAGGATGCCGAAGATCACCACCAGCGCGATCGCGTTGATGGTCAGCGTGTCGAGCGCCAGGATGCGGTCGGCGATGCCGGGGCCCGCCAGCAGCCGGTAGAGGTTCAGCAGCACCGCCAGCGAAGCGGCGCCGAGCGCGATCATGGCGGCGATCTCGATCATTCGAAGATCCTCTTCAGGCGCCGTTCGTAGCGATGCTTGATCCCGGCCGCGGTCGCGTCGGGATCGGCCGTGTCGAGGCAGTGCACCAGCAGCGCCCGGCGGTCAGCGCTCACGTCCGCCGTCAGCGTGCCGGGCGTCATGGTGATGGTGCCGGCGAGCGCGGTGATCGCCTCGGGCGAGGTGAGGTCGAGCGGCACCGACACGAAGCGCGAGCGCAGGCTGCGCCCGCGGCGGAACAGGACCAGCCAGGCAACCTGGACGTTGCTGACCACGATGTCCCACAGGACGATCGCCATGTACTCGGCGACGGCAAGCGGCCACCGCAGCGCCGGCCGCTGCGGCCACCAGGCTCTCGTCAACAGCGGAACGACGATGCCGACGGCCAGGCCCAGGATGGCGCTCGCTGGCGACACGTCGTTCGTCAGGAATACCCAGACCAGCGCGATCGTCGCGGTCAGCAGCGGGTGCGGCAGGAGACGCCGCCTCATGACGCGCCGCTCCTTGCTCCCGACACCGATCCCAGGACCGCGCGGACATAGCCTTCGCGGTCGCCCGCCTGCTCGGCGACGGCCCCGAGCTCGGCCATGACCGGGCCCGCGAACACGCTGAGCAGGACGGTCAAGGCGAGCAGGCCCGCCAGGCACAGGACGGGCACCGCGCCCGCGCCTTGCGCCGGCGCGCGTTCCGACGGCGGGCTCTTCCAGAACAGCAGGCTGCCCGAGCGCGCGAAGGCCGCCAGCAGCACGAGGCTGGAGACGAGGATGGCGCCCCAGACGGCGGCTCCCTGCCCCGCGGCGCGGCTGGACTCGAGGATCAGCAGCTTGCCGACGAAGCCGGACAGCGGCGGCATGCCCACCAGGGCGACGGCGGCGACCAGGAATAGCCCGGCCAGGAGAGGCTGCTGCCGCATCGGTCCCGGCCGCAGCGCGTCGCCCAGCCGCCCGCGGCGCTCGGCCACGAGGTCGACCAGCAGGAACAGCGCCGCGGCGATCACCGTGCTGTGCAGGAGATAGTACAGGCCGCCGCCGAGCGCGTCGGACCGGAACAGGCCGAGCGGGATGAGCAGCGTGCCCATCGAGGCGACCACGGCGAAGCACACGAGGTCGAGAAGATTGCGGCTGGCGAGCGTGCCGAGCGCGCCGACTGCCAGCGTCACGATCGCCGCCGGCACCAGCAGGCTGCCGGCCAGCGTCGAAATCCCGCCGTCTTCGCCGCCCAGCACCAGGCCGAACACCCGGATGATCGAGTAGGCCCCGACCTTGGTCAGGATCGCGAACAGCGCCGCCGCCGGCGCCGGCGCCGCCGCGTAGGCGATCGGCAGCCACCAGTGCAGCGGCACCAGCGACGCCTTGAGCACGAACACGCCGAGCAGCAGCGCGGCGCCGGCCGACAGCAGCGCGCGGTCGCCCGCCTGCACCTGCGGCACCTTGACGGCGAGGTCGGCCATGTTGAGCGTACCCGTCACCGCGTAGATCAGGCCGACGGCGAACAGGAACACCACCGACCCGATCAGATTGACGGTGACGTACTGGAACCCGGCCTTGAGCCGGCGCGCGCCGCCGCCGTGCAGCATCAGCCCGTACGACGCGATCAGCATCACCTCGAAGAAGACGAACAGGTTGAAGATGTCGCCGGTGAGGAACGCGCCGTTGATGCCGAGGAGCTGGAAGTGGAACAGCGCGTGGAAGTGCCGGCCGCGCGCATCCCAGCCGTTGACGGCGTAGACCAGCACGAACAAGGCGAGCACGGCGGCGAGCAGCAGCATGGTGGTCGACAGGCGGTCGACCACCAGCACGATCCCGAACGGCGCCGGCCAGTCTCCCAGCAGATACGGCATCGGCTCGCCCGCGCGCGCGACCCAGAACAGTCCCGCGGCGATGGCGACGAGCAGCGCGGTCGCGCCCAGCGACACGGTGCGCTGCGCGGCCAGGCTGTGGCGCAACGCCAGCACCAGGACGGACGCCGTGAGGGCGGGAAGCACGGCGGGCGCGATGAGCCACTGGTTCATCGGCGCTCCTCCGCGAAGGACGGATCGACGCCGGCGGCGTCGTCCTCCGGCGAGGACATGTCGACCCGGTCCGATCCGCTCTCGAGGAAGCCGCGCAGCGACAGGACGACGATCAGCGCCGTCATGCCGAACGAGATCACGATCGCGGTCAGCACCAGCGCCTGCGGCAGCGGGTCGACCGGCGCCGCGGAGGCGCCGACGATCGGCGGCCGGTCGACGACCAGGCGCCCCGTCGCGAACAGGAAGAGGTTGACCGCATAGGACAGAAGCGACAGGCCGATGACGACCGGGAAGGTGCGCCGGCGCATGAGCAGGTACACGCCCGCCGCCGTCAGGATGCCGATGCCGCTTGCCACGAGCGTTTCCATCGTCACCCGCCCTCGGTCGGAACCAGGCTGCGCGCCGGCTCGGCCTCGGCGCGGCGGCGCGGCCGGGGCGCGCGGTGCGGCGGCGGCGGCTTGGGACCTTCCGCGCGCTCCTCGACGCGCGAGATCGTCGCGAGCGACAGCATCACCGTGCCGACCACCGTGAGGAACACGCCGAGATCGAAGGCCGCGGCCGAGGCGAGCTCCACCTCGCCGATCAGGGGCAAACGCAGGTGGCCGAAGGTGCTGGTGAGGAAGGGTCGTCCGAACAGCCACGCGCCCGCGCCGGTCAGGCCGGCGATCAGCACGCCGCCGCCGATCATCAGGTGCGCGTCGAAGCGCGCACGCGCGGCCGCCCAGGCATAGCCGCTCGCCATGTACTGCATGATGAGCGCGATCGCGACGACCAGACCGGCGATGAAGCCGCCGCCCGGCATGTTGTGGCCGCGGACGAAGATGTACGCGCCCGCCGTGATGGCCAGCGGCAGCAGCACCCGCGTCGCCACCACCAGCAGGAGCGGATGCGCGTCGCGGCTTTCCTCGCCGGGGCGCATGGCGGCGAGCCGGCGCGCCGCGGCTCCCCTCAGGGCCGAGTCCAGCAGCGCGTAGATCGCCAGCGCCGCGATGCCGAGCACGATGATCTCGCCGAACGTGTCGAAGCCGCGGAAATCGACCAGGATCACGTTGACCACGTTGGTGCCGCCGCCCGCGGGCTTCGACTGGGCGACGTGGTAGGCCGAGATCGTGGCGACCTCGCGCGTCATCAGCGCGTAGGCGAGCCCGCCGGCGCCCAGTCCGACCGCGATCGCAACCGCCGCGTCGAAGCCGCGCCAGCCGGCGCCCGTCTCGGCCGGCGTTTCCTTCGGCAGCAGGTTGAGGGCGAGCAGCATCAGGATCGTGGTGACGACCTCGACGGAGACCTGCGTCAGCGCCAGGTCGGGCGCCGAGAACTGCAGGAAGGTCAGCGACACGATCAGCCCGACCACGCTGGTGAGGATGACGGCCTGCAGCCGGTCGCGGTGGCGCAGCACCAGCGCGGCCGCGACGACGGCGAGAACCAGCCACGCGGCGACGGCGGGGACGGTCGCCGGAAGCGCGGCCCGGTCGCCCGGCGCATGCGGCGCCAGCAGGAACCAGGCGCCCGCCGCCGCGGCGATCGCGATCACGGCCACGCTGGCGTGATGATGCAGGACCTGCGTGTGGGTGGCGGCGATGGCGCGTTCCGCGGTGCGCACCAGCGCGTCGAAGGCGGCGTCGAACATGCGCTTCGCCTCCGGGCGCGGCAGCGCGGCGCGCGCCTTCTCGATCGGCCCGTATTGCCAGAAGAGAGCGAGGCCGCCGACGGTCGCGGTCAGGCTCATCGCCAGGGCCGGCGTGAAGCCGTGCCACAGGGCGAGATGGAGCTCCGTCAGCGCCCCGCCGGTCGTCGCACGCGCGGCCGCCGCAACGAAGCCCTCGGCCAGGCCCGGCCAGGCGCCGACCGCGATCGCGGCCGCCACCAGCACGGCGACGGGCGCCCACATGCCGACGGGCGGGTCGTGCGGATGGTTGGGCAGCTCGTGTCGCGGACCGAGCACGAACGCCACGAACGCCAGCCGCGCGGTATAGGCCACGGACAGCGCCGCGCCGGCGACCGCCGTCAGCGGGAACAGCCAGGGAAGGCCGAGATACGTGGTCCCGGCGGCGGCCTCGAGCATCAGCTCCTTCGACAGGAAGCCGTTCAGCGGCGGCACGCCCGCCATGGCGGCGCAGGCGATCAGGGCCAGCGAGCCGGTGACGGGCATCAGCCACAGGAGGCCGCCCAGCCGCCGCAGGTCGCGCGTGCCGGTCTCGTGGTCGACGATGCCCACGCTCATGAACAGCGCGGCCTTGAACGTCGCATGGTTGAGGACGTGCAGAACGCCCGCCGCCGCGGCCATCGGCGTGCCGATTCCCAGCAGCATCGTGACGAGCCCGAGATGGCTGACCGTCGAGAAGGCGAGCAGCGCCTTGAGGTCGTCCTTGAAGCAGGCGATCCAGGCCGCCATCGCCATGGTCGCGAGGCCGGTGAGCGAAACCACGAGGAACCACGCGTCGGTGCCGGCGAGCACCGGCCACAGCCGCGCGAGCAGGAAGATGCCCGCCTTCACCATCGTGGCCGAGTGCAGGTAGGCCGACACCGGCGTCGGCGCCGCCATGGCGTGCGGCAGCCAGAAATGGAACGGGAACTGCGCCGACTTCGTGAACGCGCCGAGCAGGATCAGGACCAGCGCCGGCAGATAGAGCGGCGACGCCTTGATCGCGTCGCCCTGAAGCAGGATGTCGCCGAGCTGATATGAGCCGGCGATCTCGCCCAGCAGCAGCATGCCGGCGATCAGCGCGAAGCCGCCGCCGCCGGTGACGATCAGCGCCATGCGCGCGCCCTGGCGCGACTGCGGCAGGTGGTTCCAATAGCCGATCAGCAGGAACGAGCTGAGGCTGGTCAGCTCCCAGAACACCAGCAGCAGGAGGATGTTGTCGCTGAGGACGATGCCGAGCATCGACCCCTGGAACAGCGAGAGATAGGCGTAGAACTTGCCGACCGGATCGGCGGGTCCGAGATAGAACCGCGCGTAGGCGACGATCAGCACCCCGATCGCGAGGATCAGGAACGCGAAGAAGAAGGCGAGCCCGTCGACGGCGAAGGAGAACGACAATCCCAGCTGCGGCAGCCACGCCGCGCTCCAGCGGTGATCGGCGCCGGCGAACGCGGCCGGCGCGTCGGCCAGCAGAAGGACGAGCGACAGCGACGTCGCCAGCCCGGCCGCGAGGGCGCAGACGCCCCTGCCCGCCCGTGCCGCCAAGGGCATGAGCGGCGCCGCCAGGAACGGGATCAGGACGATCAGCGCGAGAGTCATGCGGGCTGCCCGGGCATCGGGTCCGCGCCCGGATCGGCGCCGTACGCGCCGACCGGGCGGCCGGGCCCATCCGCGGGCCCGCGCCGGCATCGTCCGTTGCGATGGAGTCGCGGCATGTCCGGGACCTAGCCGGACTTGAGGATCGAAAGCGCGACGATGGCGAGCAGGATGATCGCGGCCGACAGCGGCCAATTGCGCTCCAGCTTGCGGACGAACGCCAGGAAGGCGCGCGCGTGACCTTCGCCGGCGCGGGCGTGACCTTCGCCGGCGCGGGCGTCGTCGGCCCGCGCGCACGCATCCGGCTTCGGGGAAAGCGCCGAAGTGGAAATGCGGCGTTGCGGAGCGCCCGTATCCATGGCGCGGTGCCCATCCGTGACCCGAAACCCTGGAAACTTGACGTCAGGACGGGGGATGACAAGCTGTGGGGGTCAACTCGCAAACAATACCGATCGGCTGATACTTCAGTAGTCGCCACAGGCTGAAAGCCCAGGCGGGGAGGCGGATAAATAGCCAACCCAGCTCCATTGGAGAGGCTCTTGCCGCGGAACGCGCTTCTGACGGGGCTTTGCTACGTCGCGGCCTATGTCGGGCTCGACTACGTGAGCTTCATCGAAGCCTACCAGGGCCATGCGATCACGCCGTGGAGCCCGGGACAGGGACTGGCGCTTGCGGTCGTGCTGCTCGGCGGCGCGCGCCATGCGCCCGCCGTGCTGCTGGCACCGGTCGCCGCCGGCTTCATCGTCCGCAGCGGCTCCGTGCCGCCCCTGGTGCACGTGTTCGACGGACTGCTGATCGGCGGCAGCTACCTGGCGGCGGGGCTGTATGCGCGCGGGCACGGGCTGCTCGATCTGCGTCTGTCTTCGGTCAGGGACGTGCTGGTCCTGATGCTGACCGCGCTCGGCGCGGCGGCAATGGCGGCCGGCGGCTATGTCGGCACGCTGGGCTGGGCGGGCTACCTCGCGGCCTGGCAGGTGGCCGAAGGCTTCTTGCGGTTCCTGGTGGGCGACCTGATCGGCTGCCTGGTCGTCACCCCGCTCGTCCTGCTGGTCTTCGGCCGCCCGCGCTGGCCGCCGCTCGGCTGGGAGGCCGCGCTGCAGGTCGCGGCGATCGTCCTGGCCCTGGTCGCGATCTTCGCCCTGCCGCACGCCAGCGCCTATCAGCTGTTCTACCTGCTGTTCGTTCCGCTGCTCTGGGCCACGCTGCGGGCCGGGCTCGTCGGCGCCAGCCTCGCGCTCGCGGTCATCCAGGTCGGACTAGTCGTCGCCATCCGCCTCGGCCATGGCCCGGGCGTCGAGCTGATGTCGTTCCAGACGCTGATGATCTCGCTGGCGGCGACCGGTCTCGTCTTCGGCAGCCTGGTGGGCGAGCGGCAGGCCACGCTGACGCGGCTTGCGCATCAGCAACTGGCGCTCAGCCGCGCGCTCCGGCTCAGGTCGATGGGAGAGGTCGCCACCACGATCGCGCACGAGGTCAACCAGCCGATCACCTCGATCAAGACCTTCGCCGGCATCGCCCGCGACGCGGTCGCGAGCGGACGATACGAGAGCGCGATGACGGCGATGGGCAAGATCCGCGCCGAATGCGATCGCGCCAGCGCGATCATCAGCTCCACGCGCGGCCTGCTGCGCCGGCAGGCGGCCCGGCCGCAGCCGATGCGCACGGAGCAGGTCCTGGGCGATCTCAGGGAGCTCCTGCTGGACCGGCTCGATGCCGGCGGCATCAAGCTGCGCGCGCGCGTCGGGGCCGGCGCCGAAACCGTCGTGGGCGACCCGGTGCAGGTGCGGCAGGCGCTCTACAACATCCTCGACAACAGCATCGACGCGATCGCCGGCACCGGATCGGGCGGCACCATCACCGTCGACGTGCATCCGTCGGGCCCGAGCTCGATCGAGTTCGCGATCCGCGACTCCGGCCCGGGATTCGCGCGCGACGTGATCGAGCGCGCGCCGGTTCCGCTGGTGACCACCAAGCCGGACGGCACGGGCATCGGCCTGTCCGTCGCCCGCTCCGTCGCCGAGGCGCATGGCGGCGGGCTCGCGATCGAGCACGGGCAGCCCGGCTCGCTCGTGAAGCTGCGCCTCAAGAACGGAGCCTGACCCGGCATGAGCACGGTCGCCCTCATCGACGACGATCCCGGCATCCTCGACGCGGTCGGCATGCTGCTCGAGGCCAAGGGCATCGCCGTCATGCGCTACGACAGCGCCGAGGCGTTCCTTGCCGCGCCGCCGGCGCCCGGATGCGTCGTCAGCGACCTCAGGATGCCCGGACTGAACGGCATGGAGCTGGTGCAGACGATGCAGCGGAGCGGCGATCCCCGGCCGGTGATCCTGCTGACGGCGCACGGCGACGTCGAGCTCGCGGTGCAGGCGTTGAAGCTGGGGGCGGTCGACTTCATCGAGAAGCCGTTCGACGAAGAACGCCTGGTGCAGGCGATCCGCAACGCGCTCGACAAGGGCGCTGAAGCGGCCGCGAAGGTCGAGGAGCTGCGCGAGCTGAAGCGGCGCTACGACACGCTGACCGAGCGCCAGCGGCAGGTCCTGTGGCTGATCGTCGCCGGCCGCTCGAACAAGGAGGTGGCGGCGCAGCTTCGCATCAGCGTGCGCACCGTGGAGACCTACCGCACCTGGGTGGTCGAGCGGATGCGCGCCGAGAGCTTCGCCGACCTGGTGCGCATGAGCATCGCGCTGCGCGAGCAGGGCGAGGTGCCGGCGTAGCGGAGGCAGCCGCGCCGCCGCTCACCGCTGTCGCCGCCGCCGGTCGAGCTGCCGCCCGTCACGACTGGCCGCCCGCCTCCTCGCCCCAGAGCTGCTTCAGCCGGCGCGCGCGGCCGCAGCTGGTGCTGTAGAGCTTGTAGCGGAGCGGGTTCTTCAGATAGTAGTCCTGGTGATACTCCTCCGCCGGGTAGAACGGCGTCGCGGCGACGATCTCGGTGACGATCGGCTTGTCGAAGCGGCGCGATCCCTCCAGGGCGGCCTTCGATTCCTCCGCCAGCCGCCGTTCCTCGTCCGTCGCGTAGTAGATGCCCGGCCGGTACTGCGTGCCCTTGTCGCAGAACTGCCCCGCCGCGGTCAGCGGATCGTGATTGCGCCAGAAGACGTGCAGCAGCCTCTCGTACGAGATCCTGGACGGGTCGTAGACGATCTTCACGGCCTCGGTATGGCCGGTCGTGCCCGCGGAGACCTCTTCGTATTTCGGATTGACCCGCATCCCGCCGATATAGCCGGATGTCGTCGAGACGACGCCGTCCAGCTGGTCGAACGGCGGCTCCATGCACCAGAAGCAGCCGCCGGCGAAGATCGCCGTCGCCGTCTTGCCGCCGCTTGCCCCGGTCGCCGGCGCCGCCTGCTGCGTGCGGCCGGCCGCCGACACGGCGACCAACGCCAGCGCGGTCAACGCCAGCGCAGTCAACGCCAGCGCAGCCGGCAGCGCGCGCGATCGCGGCCTCATGATGCCCGTCCCGCCGCGGCCGCCGGGACGAAGCTCAGGGCGACGCCGTTGATGCAATAGCGCAGGCCGGTGGGCTTGGGGCCGTCCTCGAACACGTGGCCGAGATGCCCGCCGCAGCGCCGGCAATGCACTTCGGTGCGCCTGACGAACAGGGTGTGGTCCTCCGAGGTGCCGATCGCGTTGTCCAGCGGCGCCCAGAAGCTCGGCCATCCGGTGCCGCTGTCGAACTTGGTGTCGGAAGAGAACAGCGCAAGGTCGCAGCCGGCGCAGTGGAACGTTCCCGGCCGCTTCTCGCGGTCGAGCGGGCTGGAGCCCGCGCGCTCGGTGCCGTGTTCCCGCAGCACGCGATACTGCGCGGACGCGAGCCGGCGCCGCCATTCCTCGTCGGACCGGACGATCTCGAACGCCGTGCCGGCCTCGGTCTGCGAATTGCGCCCGAGGAACCCGATCAGCCCCAGCGCGGTCGATCCCGTCACGACGGCGAATCCGCCCAACAATTGCCGACGCTTCATGACCATTCCCGTCTCCGCCCGTCGATCCGACGATACGATGCCCCGACGGGCGCCCTTCGTTCACGAACGCGTGTCGCGCCATGCGCGCCGATACCGCCCGTACCTCCTTGTATTCGCGGGGCATGCGCGGATGGTTACGTCCTGCGCGGCGCCCGTGCGCCGGCGTAACCGGACCGTAACCGACCCGCAGCATCCTGTCCCGACGCATCCGTGTTCCCCATGATCCCGGACCGGGCGTCGGACCGACTGCCTCTTCAGCCGAAGGTGAGCCTGTGCGATACGCCGTCTACTACGCCCCTCGACCGGACGATCCGCTCCACGCGTTCGCCCGGCGTTGGCTCCGCCCCGAGCCGGACGACGTCATCGCGCGGAACATCGACGATGCGACCCGGCGGCACATCACCGCGGAGCCCCGACGTTACGGGGTCCACGGCACGCTGAAGCCTCCCTTTGCGCTGGCGCAGGGCTGCAGCGAAGCGATGCTGACCGATGCCATCTCCGCCTTCGCCGCCAGCCGCCGCAGCTTCCTTCTGCCGCCGCTCGGGCTGGCGCGCATCGGACGTTTCCTGGCGCTCGTGCCGCGGCGGCCTTGCGGCCGGCTGCGCGCGCTGGCGGACGACTGCGTGCGCGCGTTCGACGCGTTCCGGGCGCCGCCGGCCGCCGCAGAGCTCGAGCGGCGCCGCGCCGGCGGACTCACCGCGCGGCAAGACGCGCTGCTGGTCGAATGGGGCTATCCCTACGTGCTCGACGAATTCCGCTTCCACCTGACTCTGACGGGAAGCCTCGCTCCGGACGAGCTGCGCATCGTCGAGACAGCGCTGCGCGACCTCGTGGAACCGATGTGCCGGGGGCCCCGCCTCGTCTCGGATCTCTGTCTCTTCGTCGAGCCGGCGCCCGGTGAAGACTTCCGCTTGCTCAGGCGGTTTCCATTGCGGCCCGCATGACCACGTCGACCAGGCGCTCGCCGGCCTCCTCCACGCTCCCGGAATTGTCGATCGTGACGCAAAGCGGATGATCGATCGTGAAGGCGGCACCGCGTCCGATGCGCGCGGCGATGCGATGCGCATCCTCCCGGCCGCGCTCGGCCAGCCGCGCGGCGATGACCTCGGGCCTCGCCGTGACGACGACCGGCGTCACGCCGCCGCTCCGCGCAAGCGCCGCGGCGAAGTGCTGGCGGCTGCCGCTCACGACCACGGCAGCGCCGGTCTGGCGCCACAGACCGATCTCGGCGCCGATCGCGTAGGAGAGCCCGTTGGCGCGCCAATGCATGGCAAACAGGCCGAGCCGGCGCCGTTCGGCGAATTCTTCCTCGGACAGCTCGATGAAGTTCTCGTCGCCCGGGATCGGCGGACGCGTGATGTATCGATGCGCGAACAGCACGCGCCCCTCGCCGATCCGCTGCCGGGCATAGGCCAGGAGCGTATCCTTGCCGGCCCCCGACGGGCCCATCACATAGACGAGTCCGCCGCGCAACGTCCCCACCCTCAGCGCATGAGCGACCGCAGCAGCGGCACGTATGCGGACAGCGGCCTGGTTTCGACGGACGGGTCCTTGGCCAGATCGTCCCAGCGCCGCAGGCGCACGGCATCCGCGGCGAACGGCCCGGCGCGGAACCGTGCCGCAGCGTCGGGAGAGAAGGCGCCGCCCTGCAATTCGAGGCTGCGCACCGAGGCGGGCGACAAGGTGCCGTGATAGCCGGGCTCGGTGGCGCAGAGAAACCGCTTGGCGTCGACATGCAGCCGCACCGGCTCGGCGACCGCCGTGCCGAACAGCCGCACGAGCAGGCCGCCGGCGATGTGCTCGTGCCGGTCGTCGTGCTGGCGCCGTTCGCCGGGCGCCGCGCGCGTTGATCCGCGCGCGCCGACATTCGAGTCGGCGGCCGGATCAACGGCCGCCGGCCGGTCCTTCGCCATGAGATGGCCGATGTCGTGCAGCAGCGCCGCCGCGACCAGCGCGGGCGACGCCCCTTCGCGTTCCGCGAGCCGCGCCGCCTGCAGCGCGTGCTGCAATTGCGTGACGCGCTCGGTCCCGTACCACGCCGCGCCTTCGCGGACGATCAGGTCGAGCACCTCGCCGGCCCGTTCCATCGGTTCCTCCTCAGATCACCCGCTCGCCGCCGCGCAACACTTCGCGCACCTGCGGCAGCCCGTCGACCGCCCGAACGCGGGCGACATCCGCGCGCGACCCGGGCGTCAGCGCGCCCCGATCGGCCATCCCGACCGCCCGCGCCGGCCGCGACGACACCATCGCGACGGCGCGCGGCAGATCGGCCTCGCCGCGGGCGATGGCGAATGCCGCCTGCATTAGGCTGGACGGCACGTAGTCCGACGAAACGATGTCGGCCAGGCCGGCATTGACCAGATCGGTCGCGGCGATGTTGCCGGAATGCGAGCCGCCCAGCACCACGTTCGGCCCGCCGACCAGGACCGCAAGCCCGTAACGGTGGGCCAGCTCGGCCGCTTCCAGGCTCGTGGGGAACTCGGCGATCGACATTCCTTCCGCGATCGCCTCGGCGACGTGCTCGGGCGTGGCGTCGTCGTGGCTCGCCAGCGCGATGCCGCGCTGCTGGGCATGCTCGACGATCCCGGCGCGGTGGCGCCGCGCGTAGCGCGCCTGCGCCTCGCGCCGCTCGGCCGTGAACCGGTCGAATCGTTCGTCCGACATGCCGTATTTCCGGGTGTAGTAGACGCGCAGGCGTTCCGGATCGACGAACTGGCGCTGCCCCGGCGTGTGGTCCATCACGGAGACCAGCCGCACCAGCGGCGCGTCCACCAGCGCCTCGAACTGCTCCAGCGTATCGGCGCAGCCGATCTCGCAGCGCAGATGGATGAAGTGCTCGGCGCGGCCGAGGCCCCGGTTCCGGGCCTGCTCGATCGCCTCGATCGTCGCGGCCAGGCTCTCCAGGCTCTCGCCGTCGTCGATCGTGCAGCCGAGGCGGACGGCGTCGAGCACGGTCGTGATCCCGGCCGCCGCCATCTGCCCGTCATGCGCGAGGACCGCCGCCATTCGCGGCCAATGCACGGCCGGCCGCGGCGTGGTGTGGCGCTCGAGATTGTCGGTATGCAGCTCGACCAGGCCGGGCAGGAGATAGTCCCCCTCCATGTCGCGCGCACCCGGCGCGCCGCTGCGGCCGGAGTCCACGGCCACGATCCGACCGTCCGCGACGACCAGCGTCCCGCTGACGACGGCGTCGGCGGTGACGATGCGCGCATTCGTGAGGATCGTGGCGCTCATCGTTCCGCCGCCGCCATGCGCAGGAAGCGGGTACCGACGGCGTCCGCGAAATCGAGATCGTGGAAGATTCCCAGCACCGCCGCGCCGCGCTGCTTGGCGTCGTCGATCAGGGCGGCGACGCGGCTCCGGTTCGCCGCGTCGAGCGCCGCCGTCGGCTCGTCCAGCAGCAGCACCGGGTATTCGACGGCGAAGCCGCGCGCGATGTTGACGCGCTGCTGCTCGCCGCCGGAGAAGGTCTGCGGCGGCAGGCTCCACAGGCGCTCGGGCAGGCCCAGGCGCTCGAGCAGCTCGGCCGCGCGCGCCCGCGCCGCGCCGACGGCGACCCCCAGGCGCAGCAGCGGGTCGGCCACGACGTCGAGCGTCGGCACGCGCGGCACGGCGCGCAGGAACTGGCTGACATAGCCGAGCGTACGGCGGCGCACCTCCATCATGGTCCGGTGGTGAGCGCCGACGAGGTCGATCAGCCTTCCGCCGTGGCGCACCAGGATATGGCCGCCGCCCGGCAGGTAGTTGCCATAGACGCAGCGCAGCACCGTCGACTTGCCGATGCCCGACGGGCCGATCAGGACGACGCACTCGCCCGGGCCCAGCGTCAGATCGAATCCGGAGAGCACCGGCAGCTCGATCCCACCCCGGTGTGCCAGCCGAAAGGTCTTGCCGAGGCCGTGGACCACCAGCGACGCCGCGCTCATGCCGGCAGCACCGAGGCGACGAGCAGTTGCGTGTAGGGATGCTGCGGGTCGTCGAGCACCTGGTCGGTCAGGCCCAGCTCGACCACGCGGCCGTCGCGCATGACCGCCAGCCGGTCGGCCAGCATGCGGGCCACGGCCAGGTCGTGCGTCACGAGGATCGCGGCGACCTCCAGCTCGCGCACGAGCGTGCGAAGGAGGTCCAGCAACCGCGCCTGCACCGACACATCGAGCCCGCCGGTGGGCTCGTCCAGGAACACCAGGCGCGGCCGCGTCACCAGGCAACGCGCGATCTGCAGGCGCTGCTGCATGCCGCCCGAGAAGGTGTGCGGCAATTCGTCCATGCGCTCCGGATCGATCTCGAGCCGCATCAGCCAGTCGGCGACCTCGGCCCGCATGTCCGCGTAGTGTCGGGCGCCGTTCTCCATCAGCCGTTCCGCGACGTTGGCGCCGGCGCTGACGCCGAATCGCAGCCCGTCGCGCGGGTTCTGGTGGATGACGCCCCAGTCCGTGCGCAGCAGCAGCCGCCGCCGGACGTCGCCGAGGCGGAGCACGTCGACGGCCGTGCCGTCGAGACGGCGATACATGGCCTCGCCGGCGTCCGGCTCGTCCTGACCGGACAGGCAGCGCAGCAGGGTGCTCTTGCCCGCGCCCGATTCGCCGACCACCGCCAGCACCTCGCCCGGCCAAAGCTCGAACGACACGTCGGCCATCGCCGTGCGCCGCCCGTAGCGCTTGGCGAGGCCGCGCGCGGCGAGCAGCGGCGGTGCCACCGCCGGCGCGGCATCGGGGGCGAGCTCGAGGGCGGCGGCGTCGCTCATGCCGCTTCCGCGCCCGACCGCTTCGCCCGCCGGCCCGAGCAGTAGTCCGTATCGGAGCAGACGAACATGCGCCGGCCCGAGTCGTCGACGACGATCTCGTCGAGAAAGCTCGAGCCCGAGCCGCAGAGCGCGCATCGCTCCCGCCAGCTCTCCACCCGGAACGGATGGTCCTCGAAGTCCAGGCTCTTGACCGGCGTGTGCGGCGGCACCGCGTAGATGCGCTTCTCGCGCCCCGCGCCGAACAGGGCCAGCGCCGGCAGGCGGTCGAGCTTGGGGTTGTCGAACTTGGGGATCGGCGAGGGTCGCATCAGGTAGCGGCCGTTGACCACGACCGGATAGTCGTAGCCGGTCGCGATGCGGCCGTAGCGCGCGATGTCCTCGTAGAGCTTGACGTACATCGCGCCATAGTCGGCGTGCGCGTGCATGCGGCGCGTCTCGCGCTCTCGCGGCTCGAGCCAGCGCAGCGGCTCCGGGATCGGCACCTGGAAGACGATGATCTGACCCTCGCGCAGCGGCGTCTCGGGGATGCGATGGCGCGTCTGTATGATGCTCGCTTCCCGCGTGCGCTCGGTCGTGCGCACGCCGGCGGTGCGGGCGAAGAAACGCCGGATCGACACGGCGTTGGTGGTGTCGTCGGCTCCCTGGTCGATCACCTTCAGCGTGTCGCCGCGGCCGATGATGCTGGCCGTCACCTGGATGCCGCCGGTGCCCCAGCCGTAAGGCAGGGGCATCTCCCGGCTGGCGAAGGGAACCTGGTAGCCGGGAATCGCCGTCGCCTTCAGGATGGCGCGGCGGATCATCCGCTTGGTCTGCTCGTCCAGATAGGCGAAGTTGTACCCGGCGATCACTCAGTCCTCCTCGCCGGCCGCCGCCGGTTCCGGTTCGGCCGCGACGGCGCGCGGCGTTCCCGCCCGGATGCGGCGGATCAGGTTCAGCTCGGACTGGAAGTCCACGTAGTGCGGCAGCTTCAAATGCTGCACGAAGCCCGACGCCTCGACGTTGTCGGAGTGGTACAGCACGAATTCCTGGTCCTGCGCGGGCGCGCCCGTGTCCTCGCCCAGCTGGTCGGCGCGCAGCGCCCGGTCGACCAGGGCCATGGCCATGGCCTTGCGTTCGCCCTCGCCGAACGCCAGGCCATAGCCGCGCGTGAACCGCGCCGGCTCCGTGGCGCTGCCGGCGAACTGGTTGACCATGTCGCATTCGGTGACGGTCACCTCGCCGATCACGATCGCAAAGCCGAGCTCCTCCGGCACGATCTCGACCTCGACCTCGCCCATGCGGATCTCGCCGGCGAAGGGATGCGTCCGGCCATAGCCGCGCTGGGTCGAATAGCCGAGCGCCAGCAGGAAGCCTTCGTCGCCGCGGGCGAGGTTCTGCAGCCGCGCCGCGCGCGGGGCCGGAAAGGCAAGGGGATCGCGCGTGATGTCGGGCGGATCGTCCGATCCGGTCATCGGCGGGCGCTCGATCAGGTCCTCGGCGTCGAGGAACGCCAACGCGCGCGCTGGTCCGCGCGCGTCCCCATTCACATCGGCGGCCGGATCAACGGCCGCCGGCGCGCGCGGCATCGGCCCGGGCTCGGCCGGAACGCCGGCGGGCTCCGGCGCCGCCGACGCGCCCGCGGCGAGCGCGAAATCGAGCAGCCGATGCGTGTAGTCGAAGGTCGGCCCGAGCATCTGCCCGCCGGGCAGGTCCTTGAACGTGGCCGAGATGCGCCGGCGCGGCGCCATGCGGCCGGTTTCGATCGGCCGGGTGACCGCGAGTCGCGGCAGCGTCGTGCGGAAGGCGCGCAGCAGGAAGACGGCCTCGATCAGGTCGCCGCGCGCCTGCTTGATCGCCAGCGCGGCCAGCTCGCGGTCGTATAGCGAGCCCTCGGCCATGACGCGATCGACCGCCAGCGACAACTGCCCGCTGACCTGCTGCAACGTGAGCTCCGGCACCTGCGGATCGCCGCGCCGCGCCTGCGCCAGCAGCTCATGCGCGGCCTCGATCGCCCGCTCGCCGCCCTTCACCGCGACGTACATGGCGACACCTCCACCCGCGTGGCGCGCGGCAGCGCCGCGATCTGCGTGCCGCTGGTCAGGAACAGGTCGAGTCCGCGCGGGAACAGGGCGCCGAGCGCGGCGCGCGCCTGCCAGAAGGCGGCGGACGGCCCGGCGACCGCCAGCGACGCCGTGCCGGCGATTCCCGGGCCGGACAGGGTCAGCGCCGCCCCGCGGCCGAGCGAGGCGACTTCGAGCACCAGCGTCGTCGACCGGTCGGGAAACTCGTCGCTGCCCAGGTCGAACAGGTCGAGGTCTGGCAAATCGGCGATGCCCGGCGCAAAGGCGAACCGCGCGGTTCCGCAATCGACCGCCAGCGGGGCGCCGCAATGGAAGCGCAACCAGTCGGCCGCGGCCGCGCACGCGCCGCCGAGCCAGACCGGAGTCTCGAAGTCGCACAGGGTCAGCGCCACCGACGACGCCGCCGGCGACAACCCCGCCACGGCCGCGCTTTTCAGCTCGGCGATTCGTCCGGGCCGGGCCAGGACGTCGAGCAGCGTCCGGAAAGCCGCCTGGGACTCGGCGGCGGGATCGGCGAAACCGCCCGTCCGCATGGCCGCCGCGGCCGTCATCGCCGTGCCCTACTCCCTGGCCAGCGTGAAGAATTCGACCTTGGTCGCCGCCGCGGCCTGCGCAGCCTCGCGGCGGCGGGCCCGCTGCGCGGCACCGAGCGCGTCGATCGCGCTTGCCGCATCGGCGCGCGTCGCGCACTGCATCAGCGCATCGAAGGCGGCGGCGAGCTCGGCGTGCCGCGCGTCGCGGCCGGCGACGTAGCCGAAACCGGTGGCGCCGTCCGTGTCGAGGACCACGGCGCAGCGCGTCAGCGTCATCTCGCCGAGGTTGAAAGGGTCGCCGCTGCCGCCGATCCGGCCGCGCACCAACGCAAGCCCGCACTCTGGCGGACGCAGGAACCGATAGCCCGGCCGATCCTGCAACGAAGCCCAGGCGCGCTCCAGCTCGGTCACCGACGCCTTGGCCAGCACCGCCATCCAGCGGCGGCGCTGCGGCGGCGGGGCGCTTGAATGAAGGTCGCTGGCATCGGGCATGGCGACCCTTGCTAACGCCGCTTGGTGATCGTTTCTTGACGATTCGAAGAACGAACGGCGTCACGCCGCGCGCGGCAGCGCGTCGCGCTCCAGATAGACGGGCTTGCCGGCGACGAACAGGGCCACGACGCGCGGCAGCCCCGGTCCGCGGTCGTCCACCAGCACGATATCGGCCCGCTTGCCGGCCGCGATCGCGCCGCGATCGGAAAGCCCGGCGGCCACGGCCGGATTGGCCGAAACCAGGGCCCAGGCTTCGGCGAAGGAGGCGTAGCCGTCGCGTGCCAGCACGAACGGCGCATGCAGCAGCGACGGGTAGTAGTAGTCCGAGGTCAGCACGTTGCAGAGCCGCTCGCGCACCAGCGCGGCGGCGCTGGTCGCCTTCAGGTGGCTGCCGCCGCGCACGACGTTGGGCGCACCCATGATGACGTGGCTGCCGGTCGCGCGCGCCTCGCGCGCGGTGTCGACGGTCTTCGGGAACTCGCAGAGACGGCAGCCGAGCGCATGGTATTTCCGCCGCGTCTGGGGCGAATCATCGTCGTGGCTCGCCAGCGGGACGCCGTGCGCGCCGGCGCGCCCGGCCAGGCGCTCGACCGCGGCGGGCACCTCGTCGCGCCGTTCCCAGACGCTGCCGACCAGCGCGCGGAACGCGTCGGGCGCCAGGCCCGTGCGCTCGACATAGCGCAGCAGGTCGCTGGGATTCTCGCTCCGCCGCAGCATCTCGGGCGTATGGTCGTTGAGGGCAAGCAGGTCCAGGCCGCCCGCCGCGAGCCATCCTTCGAGGACCGGGACGGCATCGAGCGCGAATGTCTCCCAGCGCAGGTGCAGCCGCGCATCGGCGGCGAGGATCGGGCGCAGCCGCCGCAGCGCCTCGGCGAAGGCGTGCGCGACGCGCTCGCTGCGCAGGCCCGGCTCCCACGACCACGTGACGGCGTGGTACGCGGTCGCGATGCCGTTGGACACGAGCTGCCGGTCGGTATCGGCCAGGGCCAGGTCGAGCGCGAAGCTGACGCCCGGCCGCGGCATGATCTGGCGCTCGAATGCGTCGCCGTGCAGGTCGACGATCGCGGGAAGCACCAGAAGACCGCCGGCGTCCCAGCGCCGCGGCGCGGGTGCATCGCCGATCGCCGATATCGCGGCGCCCTCGACGACGATCCGGCCATCCTCGACGAGGCCTTCGGGGAGAAGCGTGCGTCCCCCGGCGATCGCAAAGCTGCTGTCCATCCGCAGTCCCCGTGCTGCTCTCCGTCGTCCGCTTGTATCGCAGTCGGTTGACGTTGATGTGACAGTCCGCCGTGCGCGGCACCGTCATGGAATCGTCAGCGGACCGTCATCGGATCGACGGCGGTCGCGCGTCACATTGCCGCCGTTCACCGAACCGCGACGGAGGGGATCATGTTGACGCGTCGGGCATGGCTGCTGGCTGGATTGGCTGTCGTCGCGACCACCGCAACGCCGGCCGTGGCGCAGACCGATCTCAAGTTCGCCGTCACCGACGTGGTCGGCATGGAGACGCTGCAGCGCGAATGGGGTCCGTTCCAGAAGATGCTGGAGGCCAAGAGCGGGCTGAAGCTGGCATTCTTCCCGGTCACCAACCGCACGGCGGCGGTCGAGGCCATGAACAGCAAGCGGGTCGATTTCGTGTTCACCGGGCCGGCGGAGTACGTCGTCTTCCGCGCGCGCACCAACGCCGTGCCGGTGATCGCCGTGCAGCGCGTCGACTATTTCCCGAATGTCGTGGTGCGGGCGGACAGCGGCATCACCGACGTCCAGGACCTGAAGGGCAAGAAGATCGCGCTCGGCTCGATCGGCTCGACCTCGCGTCACCTCGGCCCGATGCAGCTGCTGGCCGATCTCGGCCTCAACCCGCGCGAGGACGTCAAGGTCGTGCACGTCAAGCCCAATGTCGGGTTCGAGGGCCTGAAGCGCGGCGACGTCGCCGCCATGGGCATGAACTTCACCGATCTGCAGAAGCTGCGCGAGCGCGACCCCGAGACCGCGTACTTCGTGCTGGCGCGCGGCCGCGACCTGCCGCTCGATCTCATCCTCGCCGGCCCGCATGTCGACAAGGCGACGATCGACAAGCTGCGCAAGGGCATCGCCGACAACGCCGGCGAGATGATGAAGGCGGTGCTGGCCGGCGAGGGCGAGAACGTGAAGTACAAGGGCATGGCCTGGGTCCCGTCGATCCGCGACGAGGACTACAACTACGTCCGCAAGATGTACGCGACGATCGGCCAGACCCAGTTCGCCGAGTTCGTCGGCGACTGAGATGGTGGCTGTCGCCGCCGCGCGCGCCGAGGCACCCCCGGCCCCCGTGACGTGCGCCGCCGGCACCGCGGAGCTGCGGGTCGACGGGCTTTCCAAGCGCTTCGCCGGCGGCGCCGCGGTCCTGTCGGATGTCTCGTTCGCCGTGGCACGGGGCGAGACGGTCGCCCTGCTCGGCGCCAACGGCGCCGGCAAGTCGACCCTGCTGCGCTGCTGCCTGCGCCTGATCGAGCCGGATGCGGGCCGGATCAGGCTGCTGGGCAGCGATCCGCGCGCGTTGAAGGCGGCGGAGTTGCGCCGCCTGCGCGCCCGTGTCGGCTTCATCTTCCAGCGCCACAACCTGGTGCCGCGCCTGCCGGCGCTGTCGAACGTGCTGCACGGCGCCCTGGCGCGCGGCGGCGGCATGCGCGCCTGGTTCCACGAGGCGGCGCCGCGGGCTTTGCGCACGGAGGCGCTGGAATGCCTCGACCGCGTGGGGCTCGCCGCCTTCGCCGAGCATCGGGCGGACCGGCTGTCCGGCGGCCAGTCGCAGCGCGTCGCCGTGGCGCGGGCGCTGATGCAGCGCGCCGAGATGCTGTTCGCGGACGAGCCGGTCGCCAGCCTCGACCCGGCGGCGGGCGAGGAGGTGATGGAGCTGTTCCGCGATCTGGTGCGCCGCGCCGGCCTGACGCTGGTGTTCACGACCCACAACCTGCGCCACGCGCTCGACTACGCCGACCGGATCGTCGCCTTGCGCGGCGGGCGCGTGGAGATCGACGCGCCGTCGCGCGAGCTCGACCAGGGCGCGCTGCGCGCCTTCTATGGCTGACGCGGCCGTCCTCGGCGCGGCGCGGCCGCCGCCCGCGCGCTTCGAGCGGCCGAGCGCGCTCGGCTTCCTCGCCTGGGTGATCGCGCTGGCGCTGATCGTGACGTCGCTCGACGGCGTCGGCTTCTCGCCGCGGGAGCTGGTGAGCGGCCTGCCGAACATGGGCCGCATCATCGGCGAGATGTTCCCGCCGAGCCCGGCGCGCCTGATGCCGGTCGCCCTCGCCCTGCTCGAGACCTTCCAGATGGCGCTGGCCGGCACCGTGCTGGGCGTGCTGCTGAGCCTGCCGCTGGCGGTGCTGGCGACGCGCCACCTGACGCCGCATCCCCTGGTCTATCACGCCGTGCGCGGCGTCATCGCGCTGTTCCGCACCGTGCCCGACCTGGTCTGGGCGCTGTTCTTCGTCGCCGCCGTCGGCCTCGGCCCGTTCGCCGGCGCGCTGGCGATCACGATCGACAAGATCGGCTTCTGCGGCCGGTTCTTCGCCGAGGCCATGGAAGAAGCCGACCGCGGGCCGCAGGAAGCGCTCGGCGCCATGGGCGCCAGCCGCGCCAGCATCGTCGCCGCCGCCGTGATCCCCGCCGCGCTGCCCTCCTTCGTCAACACGACCCTGTTCGCGCTGGAGAAGGCGACGCGCTCGTCCGTCATCCTCGGCCTGGTCGGCGCCGGCGGCATCGGCATCGAGCTGCAGGTCTCCATGGACCTGTTCCGCTACGCCGAGGCCTCGACCATCATCATCGCCATCTTTCTGCTGGTCGTCGTCGTCGAGCAGGCCAGCGCCTGGCTGCGCCGGAGGTTGATCCAGTAGGCCCGCTCGCTCGACGGGCTGCTCGCCACGCGATAGCCTTGCCCGAGATGACCGGATCTCCCCGCAGGCCGTTCGGCGCCATCCTCGTCGACGCGCTGCTGCCTCCCGACATGGCGCTCGCCTGCGAGGCCGCGGGCACGGCCAAGGCCGGGCGCGACGCGCTCGCGCTGTTCGTCCTGGGCCTGCTCGCCGGCGCCTTCATCGCGCTCGGCGCGGTCTTCATGACGGTGGTGCTGACCGGGGCCGACGCGCTGCCCTGGGGCGTCGCGCGGCTTCTCGCCGGCCTGGTGTTCTCGCTCGGGC
This sequence comes from Alphaproteobacteria bacterium, assembly GCA_023150455.1. Taxonomy (GTDB): domain Bacteria; phylum Pseudomonadota; class Alphaproteobacteria; order JAEULC01; family JAEULC01; genus JAEULC01. The sequence goes on from JAKLKW010000043.1 coordinate 26,521, forward strand.
TGATCCTGGTCATCGTCGGCGGCGCCGAGCTGTTCACCGGCGATTCGCTGATGATCGTCGCCTGCGCCAGCCGGCGGATCACGCTCGGCGCGCTCCTGCGCGCATGGGCGCTGGTCTATGCCGGCAATATCGGCGGCGCCGTCGGCACGGCCGCCCTGGCCTTCCTCGCCGGGCAGCACGGGTTCGGCGGCGGCGCGGTCGGCCAGACCGTGCTCGCGATCGCTGCGGCCAAGGCGGCCCTGCCGACGGTGCAGTTGTTCTTCCTCGCCGTGCTCTGCAACGTGCTGGTCTGTCTCGCCGTCTGGATGTCGTTCGGCGCGCGCAGCACGACCGACAAGGTCGTGGTCATCGTGCCGCCGATCGCCGCCTTCGTCGCCGCCGGGTTCGAGCATTCGGTCGCCAACCTCTATCTCCTGCCCTATGCCCTCGCGATCAAGGCCTGGGCCGGGCCCGGGTTCTGGGCCGCCATCGGCCAGGACGCGGCGTCCTACGCGGCGCTGACCGCCGGTGCGGCGCTGCACAACATCGCCGTCGCAACCATCGGCAACCTGGTCGGCGGCAGCCTGATGGTGGGCGCGGTGTACTGGTTCCTGTACCTGCGGCACCGCGCCTAGTCGGCCGCCGATCCGGCCGCCGACTCAAATGTTCGGCGCGCGGATCGGCGCGCGCCCGGGCGGCCGCCGATCCGGCCGCCGACTCAAATGTTCGGCGCGCGGATCGGCGCGCGCCTGGCGCGGCGCCAGGCCTATGCCAGCGCGACCGGCCGCCGCCCGATGATGGCGAAGCGCAGCTTGCCGGACGCGAAGTCGATCGCCGTCACCGCCGCGAGGATCATCAGGACGATGAACGCGGCCTGGTGCCATTCCAGGGTGCGGATCTGCTCGGCCAGGTGCAGGCCGATGCCGCCGGCGCCGACGATGCCGATGATGGTGGCCGAGCGCGTGTTGGACTCGAAGTAGTAGAGCACCTGACTCAGCATCACCGGCATGACCTGCGGCAGGATGCCGAACCGCACGCGCTGCAGGGGATCGGCGCCGGCGGCGAGCACGCCTTCGCCCGGGCGCCGGTCCGCCGCCTCGATCGCCTCGGAGAACAGCTTGCCGAAGGTGCCGAATTCCGAGGTCATGATCGCGAGCGCACCCGCGAACGGCCCCAGGCCGACGACGTTGATCCAGATCAGCGCCCAGATCAGCGTGTCGACGCCGCGAATGGCGTCGAGGCAGCGGCGCGACAGGATGTGCACGATGCGGTTGGCGACGACATTGTGCGCCGCGAGCAGTCCGAGCGGCAGCGCCAGGATCGCGGCGGAGAACGTGCCGAGGAGCGCGATCGCCACGGTCTCGCCGAGCGCGTGCAGGTAGATCAGGGCGCGCGCCGCCGAGCCGGGATGCGGCGGCACCATCAGCTCGAGGAAGACGCCGAGATTGGCGACGCCGTCGATCAGCCGGGCGGGCGAGAACTCCAGGCGCCAGAAGCCGAACAGGACGAGCGCGACCAGCGCGCCGGCGATCGCCGCGGCCGCGGCGCGACGCGCCGTGCCGCCGAACGCCCCCGGATAACGCGCCCGCATGGCGGCGAGATCGACCGTCCTGCCGCCGGTCGGCTGCATCAGCGCGCCTCCTGCAGGTGCAGCAGCCGGTGGCGCAGCTTCTCGGTGCCGAGGTCGATCAGCATGACGGTGGCGATGATCAGCAGCAGCAGCGCCGACACGTCGGCGTAGTAGAACTTGCGGATCGCCTCGACCAGGTCCTGGCCGATGCCGCCGGCGCCGACGAAGCCCATGACCGACGCGCCGCGCACGTTGATCTCGAAGCGCAGCAGCGTGTAGCTGACGAGGTTCGACATGACCTGCGGCACCGCGGCGAATCGCATGGTCTGGGTCCAGGTGGCGCCGGCGGCCGACACGCCGTCGACCGGCCGCATGTCGATGTTCTCGACCACCTCGTAGAACTGCTTGCCCAGCGCCCCCGCCGTGTGGATCGCGATCGCCAGCACGCCCGGCACCGGGCTGAGGCCGAAGGCGACGACGAAGATCAGCGCGAAGACGAGCTCGGGCACCGTGCGGCAGAATTCCAGCACGCGGCGCACCGCGAAGCACACAACCGGGTGCGGCGCGACGTTGGCGGCGGCCAGGAAGGCGGCCGCGAAGCCGGCGACGGCGCCGAGCGCGGTGCCGACATAGGCGATCAGCAGCGTGTCGGCGAGCAGCACCAGCCAGCGCCTGGCGCCCCAGAACCACTCCGCGACGTCGGTCCACACCGGCCTTCCGTCCTCGAGCCGCATGATGCGGGCGAAGAAGCTGCCGAAGCGGTCGATATTGGCCGCGAGCCTGGCCGGATCGATCTCCGCCATGCGCGCCGAGACGAGCACCGCGATCGCCATGCAGGCAAGCAGCAATGCGGCCTGCGCGCGCTTGGCACGGATCGTCCGGTCGTAGGCGCGCAGGAGCGGCGCGAGCCGCTCTTCCGGTAGTCGACGAACGCCGGCGGCCATGGTGCGGACCGGCGGCGGGCCCGGCGCTGCCGGCCCGCCGCCCGGGCTCGGGACGCGACTAGCTGCTCTTCTTGCGCAGCGAGTCCACGAACTTGATGAGATCGACGGTCGCCTTGTAGAAGCTGTGGTCGACTTCCTTGAACTCGCGGTCCTTGCCGTCGGACAGCTTGTCGAACGCCGCCTTGGCCTTGGTCGGCGACTCCTTGAACGTCTTGCGGATGGCGGCCTTGAGATCCGGCGGCAGGTCGGCGAGATAGGTGAAGGGCGAGTTCGCGATCATCTCGGACTTGAAGATGATGCGGAAGTTCTCCTTCTTGGCCAAGCCCTTGTTGGCCATGCGCGTCAGGTTGGAATCGTCGTCCGAGTTCCACCAGTTGGCGGCGACATCGACCGTGCCTTGCTGCAGGGCGATCACGGCGTTCTCGTGGCTGCCAGTGTAGACAACCTTGCCGAAATAGGCGTCGGGATCGATCTTCATCGAGCTCAGCGCGAAGCGCGGCACGTTGTTGCCCGAGGTGGAGTTGGGATCGACCAGGCCCAGGTTCTTGCCCTTGAGGTCCTGGACCGACTTGTACGGGCTGTCCGCCTTCACATAGAAGACCGAGAAATACCCGACCGAGCCGTCCCGATTGACCGCGGTCGCGAACGGCTCGATCTTCGTGCCGGTGATGTAGGCGCGCGAATAGGAGGCCGGGCCGTGCTGCGCGATATGCACGTTGCCGGCGCGCTGCCCTTCGATCACCGCGGCGTAGTCGTTGGCGACCCGGAGCGTGACCTTGGTGCCGAGCTCCTTCGACAGGTGCTCGAGGAAAGGGCCCCAGCGCCCGGTCACGCCCGATGCGTTTTCCGACGGCACGACGGCAAAGACCAGCTCCGGATATTTCTTGGCCCAGGACTGGGCGCCGGCGTCGCCGGCCATGCCGACGGCGGCGACGGAGGCAGCGGCGACGAGCAGGCTGCGGCGTAGCATCATGGGTCCTCTCCTCAAGTGGATGACGCTGGGCGAAGAGCGGGCGGATCAGCCCAGGGCGGGCTGAGGCTGGAGGCCGGCAAGCCCGGGGCGCGCCGGAGCGCGGTCGACATCGACCGCCTCGTCCGCCTCGGCGCCATAGATGTCGCGGGCGGCGGCGTCGGTGAGCGCGGAAGCCGCGTCGTCGAACACGACGCGCCCGGCCGCCATGCCGATCAACCGCGAGCAATAGCGCCGCGCCAGCTCGACGCTGTGCAGGTTGCAGATCACGGTGATGCCGAAGTCGCGGTTGATCTGCGCCAGGATCTCCATGACCATGCGCGCGTTCAGCGGGTCGAGCGAGGCGGTCGGCTCGTCGGCGAGGATGATGTCGGGCTCCTGCACCAGGGCGCGCGCGATCGCCACGCGCTGCTGCTGGCCGCCCGACAGCGTCTCGGCGCGCTGCGCCGCCAGCCGGGCGATGTCGAGCTGCTCCAGGCTGGACAGCGCGACCGCCTTGTCGTCCATCGGCCACAGCCGCAGCAGCGAGCGCAGCCGCGAGATGCGGTTGCAGCGGCCGATCAGCACGTTGTCCAGGACGTCGAGGCGGCCGACGAGGTTGAACTGCTGGAACACCATGGCGCAGCGGGCGCGCCAATTCCGCAGATCCGCGCCGCGCAGCGCGGAAACCTCGCAGCCGCCGAACCGGATTTCGCCCGCCGAGGCGGTCTCCAAGCGGTTGATCAGGCGCAACAGCGTCGACTTGCCCGCACCCGAACGACCGATCACCCCGACCATTTCCCCCGGCCGGAACGCGAGGGACACCCGGTCGACGGCGCTGACGAGCCCGAAACGCTTCGATAGGTCGACCAGGCGAAGAGAGCGATCAGTTGCCATGCGCGGCGACTATCGGCGCGCTTGACGACAAACGCGTGATGGCTCCATGACGACGCGCTTACGCCCGCCGGTCGACGGGCGGACCGGCTCATGCGCGTTGCGTGCGCCGCTTGCGATGGTCGCAGGGCGCGCTGCGCGCGTCGGCGCCAATCTCCCGGGACGGACAGGCGGATCTTCCGCAGCAACGCGACCGCGCTTGACTCACCGCGCGGTCGAGCGCACGATATCGGCCATCCTCCAACATTGCGACTAGAGCACGGCGCAGGCGCGCGGTGATCCGCGCGCCAGTCGTTTGGGTTGGCGGCCGGATCAACGGCCGCCAGCGGTGCCGGCGGGATTCCGCCGGCGGCCGGGATTCGCCGTGCGCGGCGCTCGCTCTTGCCGAAACGCGAACGTC
>JAKLKW010000259.1 GCA_023150455.1 Alphaproteobacteria bacterium
GGCGCCGATCTTCCAGGTCGCCGACTACGGCCTGGTGGGCGACCTGTTCCAGATCCTGCCCGAGCTGGCGAAGGAATTGGAAAAGCCGCGTTGACCCGCGGCCGCGGAGCAACGGCGCGCCCCAGCCGGCAGAAGCCCGGCGGCGCGCGCCCCTAGGAGGATCGATCGATGTCCACCATAGCCCGGCGCGAGGCGACAGCCTCGGAGAAGGCGGCGCGCGGCAAGCCCGGCAACGGCAGCGTGGCGCAGTTCCCGGCGGCGGCGACGATCCGCACGCTCGGCGTGATCGGCGCCGGCCAGATGGGCAACGGCATCGCCCACGTCTCGGCGCTCGCCGGCCTCAACGTGCGGATGCTCGACGTCAACGAGGAGCGCGTGAAGGCCGGGCTCGAGTCGATCAAGCGCAACATGGGCCGCCAGGCCGAGCGCGGCAAGATCAGCGACGACGACATGAACGCGGCGCTGAAGCGCATCAAGACCGGCATCGACTACAAGATATTCTCCGACTGCGACGTGGTGATCGAGGCGGCGACCGAGAACGAGCAGGTCAAGCGCGAGATCTTCAAGGCGCTGATCCCGTCGCTCAAGCCCGACGCGATCGTCTGCACCAACACCTCGTCGATCTCGATCACGCGGCTCGCCGCCGCCACCGACCGGCCCGGCCGGTTCATGGGCATGCATTTCATGAACCCGGTGCCGGTGATGGAGCTGGTCGAGCTGATCCGCGGCATCGCGACCGAGGAGCCGACCTTCCAGACCATCAAGGAGCTGGCGCTCCGGCTCGGCAAGAAGGCGGCGGTGGCGGAGGACTTCCCCGCCTTCATCGTCAACCGCATCCTGCTGCCGATGATCAACGAGGCGATCTACACGCTCTACGAGGGCGTGGGCTCGGTCGCGGCGATCGACACGGCGATGCGGCTCGGCGCGCGCCACCCGATGGGCCCGCTGGAGCTCGCCGACTTCATCGGCCTCGACACCTGCCTCGCCGTCATGCACGTGCTGCACGACGGGCTGGCCGACACCAAGTACCGGCCCTGCCCGCTGCTGGTGAAGTACGTCGAGGCCGGCTGGCTCGGCCGCAAGTCCGGCCGCGGCTTCTACGACTACAGCGGCGAGACGCCGGTCCCGACGCGCTGAGGCGGCCCGGCGCTTCCCCGATTCTGGCGGCTGAGGGGCCGCTGTGCCGGCCGTTTGCGCCCCCCTCTTGCGCCCTCACACCAAGGCCAAGCGCAGCTCGCGACCTACAATTCGTGCGGCGCGTTGCAGGCTTTCGATCGTGGCGCTGCCGTTCTCCGGATCGAGCAGGCGGTCGACCTGGGCGCGGCTCGTCCGCATGAGCTCGGCCATGCGCTTCTTGGTGATCCTCTTCCGTTTCATTTCTTGAGCCAGCTGCCGGGCGATCACGGCCTTGATCGCCGCGGCGGTCACCTCTTCGCGGATACCTTCCTCGTCAAGCCAACTCTCGAAGCTCGATCCTAGGTGCGGGTTTTTCCTGGCCATGACGCCACCTCCTTCATTCTCTGCCGCGCGAGCGCAATCTCGGCGGCCGGCGTGCTTTGTGCCTTCTTGATGAAGGCATGCAGCGCGATGAGCACGCCGTCATGAAATCCGAATAGCACGCGCGCCTCGCGCCTGGTTGCAAGCGACGACCGCACCTCCCATAAGCCGCCGCTCATCGGCCGGCACAGCGGGAGCCCGACCGGCCATCCGAATTGCACCTTGGCAACATCTCGGCCGATCGTTCGCCGCTCGCTGCGGGACAGCTCCTTCAGCCATTCCCGCACCGGCTCCCGGCCCGCCGCCGATCTCCAAAACACCTGAGGAATTGGCGCGAGACTCTCGGGCATGCCAAAGTCAAAGTATCAAAAAAGATACACAGCCGCAAGTCCGGCTGCGGCTTCTACGACTACAGCGGCGAGACGCCGGTCCCCACGCGCTGAGGCGTCAACCCGCCGCGCGCATCGCCGACCGCAGGCAATCGTCGCCGAGCGGCACGACCGGCGTGAGGTCGCGGTGGTGCTGGTGGTCCGGCCGCCGATGGCGCGTCAGCGCGTTCGACACCGGGTTCAGGATCAGCGAGAAGATGCGCCGCGGGAACGGCGACATGTTCGGCGGCGAGCCATGCACCAAGCTGTCGCCGAAGATCAGCCCGGTTCCGGCCGGGCCCTTGGCCGAGACGATGCCGCCCAGCCCGACCAGCCGCGCCACGACGTCCTCGGCCACCGTCCACAGCGGATAGCTGGTCGTCGCCGTGTCGAGCGCGGTCGGCGCCGGTCCGTCGCGATGCGAGCCGCGGATGAACCAGAGCGGCCCGTTGAACTCGCCGACGTCGTCGAGGAACACGTGCAGGTTCAGCGCCAGCGGCGCGGGCACGCCGTCCTCGTGGTGGTGCGTGGCGAAGTCGTAGTGCCACTGCCAGACCTCGCCGGTGAACGCCTCCTTCGCGTTGACCTTCGCCTGCTGCACGTAGAGCCGGTCGTCCGCGAGCATCTGCATCGCCGGCTCGACCAGGCGCGGATGGCGCACCAGCCGGGCATAGACCGGGTTGCGCAGGTGCAGGCCCATGGCGGTGCGCACGACGCCGCTGCGCTTCTCGCGGAAATTCGCCGGCGTGTCCTCGGCGAACAGCGCCGGCAATTCCGCGCGCAGCGCCGCGACCTCCTCGGCGCCGAAGAGGCCTGGCAGGACGAGGAACCCGTCCTCGCGAAAACGCCCCAGCTGTTCGGACGTCAGCAGCATCGCTGCCCTCCGCTCCAGACGGCATCTTTCTCCAGGTCCGGCGGTTGGACAAGTCGGCAACGACCGCTGGCGCTTCAACCCCACGGCGGCGTCGTGGTGGGGGCGCCGTAGCGGTTGCCCTGGAAGTACTGGATGCCCTCGCCGCGCAGGAAGGCCTCGTCGGCGTCCGAGGCCGGGCCCTCGGCGACGCAGGCGAGCGAGAAGCCGCGCGCCACGGTGCCGAGCGAGCGCAGGAACAGCTGGTTGTCCGCGTTCTCGGCGACGCCGGCGCAGAACGAGCTGTCGATCTTCACGATGTCGACCGCCAGCGCCTTCAGGTGTCGGAACGAGGTGAACCCGGCGCCGAAATCGTCGAGCGCCACGCGCACGCCGAGGTCGCGCACCTGCGCGATGAAGCGGGCGGATTCCTCGATGTCGCGCATCGCCGCGGTCTCGGTGATCTCGACCACCAGGCGCTTGGCGAGGTCCGGCCTCAGACGCAGCCGCGCGTTGAGCGCGCGCAGCCAGGCCCGGTTGCTGACGGTCAGGCCCGACAGGTTGACCGACAGCGTGACGGCGTGGTGCTGCTCCAGCACGTCGATCGCCATGTCGAGCGTCTTGCGGTCGAGCGCCGGGATGTCGCCCAGGCGTTCGGCCGCGACGATCATGCCAGGCTCGCTGACCGGCGCCCCGCCGGCCTCGCTCAGGCGCAGCAGGCACTCGTGGTACGCGGGCACCAGCGTCTCGGCCCGGACGATCGGCTGGTAGGCGAAGCTCAGGCCCCCTTCGCGCAAGGCGCGGTGCATGCGTTCGGCGGCGGCCAGCGAGCGGCGCTCCTCCGCCCGCTCGGCCTCGGTCGGCACGAAGGCGACGAACTGCCCGCGGCCGCGCCGGCGCGCCTCGGCCAGCGCCGCCTCGGCGCGCGTCATCGCCTCCGACGCGGTGCGCGCGTCTTCCGGCAGCGCCGCGGCGCCGGCGGCGGCGGAAAGCCGGTGCTCCGGCGCGCCTTGCACCGGGCTCGTCAGCGTCGCCAGGCGCCCCAGCACCTTCTCGGCCGTCGGGCGCAGCTGATCGGCCGGGCACGGCATCAGGACCACGCCGAACGAATCGCTTCCCAGCCGGCCGATCACGTCGGTCGCGCGCAGGCAGGAATCCAGATGCCGGCCGA
>JAKLKW010000260.1 GCA_023150455.1 Alphaproteobacteria bacterium
GACCGGCTCAAGGAGGCGCAGGCGAAGACCGGCGAGAGCGACGCCATCGTCGTGGCGCACGGCACGCTCGGCGGCTATCCGGCCGTGGTCGCCGCCTTCGAGTTCGGCTTCATGGGCGGCTCGATGGGCGTCGCCGTCGGCGAGGCGCTGGTGGCGGCGGCGCAGCTCGCGCGGCTGCAACAGGCGCCGCTGATCGCCGTGCCGGCCTCGGGCGGCGCGCGCATGCAGGAAGGCATCCTGTCGCTGATGCAGATGCCGCGCACGGTGATCGCCACCACCATGCTGCGCGAGGCGGGCCTTCCCTACATCGTCGTGCTGAGCGATCCCACGACCGGCGGCGTGTCGGCGTCCTTCGCCATGGTGGCCGACGTCGCGATCGCCGAGTCGGGCGCCGTGATCGGCTTCGCCGGCCAGCGCGTGATCGAGGAGACGATCCGCGAGACGCTGCCGGAGGGCTTCCAGCGCGCCGAGTACCTGCTCGACCACGGCATGGTCGACATGGTGGTGCGGCGCAAGGAGCTGCGGCCGACGCTGGCGCGCGTCCTCGGCCTCCTGCTGCGGCGCGAGCCGAGCGCCGAGGTGCTGTCGCTGCCGCGCGCCGCCGAGGCAGCGGACGGCGCGAGGCCGGCCGGAGCGGCCCCAGGCGCCGAATGACCGCGTCGCCCGCGCTCCGGCACGCGCGCAGCGACCAGGTGCTGGCGCGGATGCTGACGCTGCATCCGAAGCTGATGGACCTGTCGCTCGAGCGCGTCGAGCGGCTGCTCGCGGCGCTCGGCGACCCGCAGAAGAGGCTGCCGCCGGTCGTGCACGTGGCGGGCACCAACGGCAAGGGCTCGACCGTCGCCTACCTGCGCGCCGCGATGGAGGCCGCGGGCCGGCGCTGCCATGTCTACACCTCGCCGCACCTGGTGCATTTCCACGAGCGCATCCGGCTTGCCGGCCGGCTGATCGGCGAGGACCAGCTCGTCGAGGTGCTGGATGAGGCCGAGCGCGTCAACGCCGGCCGGCCGATCACCTTCTTCGAGATCACGACCGCCGCGGCGCTGCTGGCCTTCTCGCGCGTGCCGGCCGACATCGTGCTGCTGGAGACCGGCATGGGCGGGCGGCTGGACACGACCAACGTGATCGACCGCCCGGCGGTGACGGCGGTGACGCCGATCTCGTTCGACCACATGGACCATCTCGGCAACACGCTCGGCGCCATCGCGGTCGAGAAGGCCGGCATCTTCCGGCCCGGCGTGCCGGTCGTGGTCGCGCCGCAGCCGCCGGAAGCGGCCGCCGTGCTGCAGGCGCAGGCGGAAGCGCACGGCGCGCCGCTCCACCGGGCCGGTCGAGAATGGCGGGCGGCGCCGACCCCGGGCGGGATGCGGTTCGAGGGAAAGCGGCTGCGGCTCGACCTGCCGCGGCCGGCGCTCTACGGCGCGCACCAGGTCGTCAACGCCGGCACGGCGATCGCGTGCCTCGAGATGCTCGACTCCCTTCCGGTCACCGCGGCCGAGATCCGCGAGGGCCTGCTGAAGGTCGAATGGCCGGCGCGGCTGCAGCGCCTCGCCCGCGGCACGCTGGTCGACCTCGTGCCTGCCGGCTGGGAGCTCTGGCTCGACGGCGGCCACAACGCCGGCTGCGGCGAGGTCCTGGCCGAGGTCGCCAGGGGCTGGCGCGACCGGCCGCTGCACCTCGTCTACGGCATGCTCAACACCAAGGAGCCGAGGGGCTTCCTCAAGCCGCTCGCGCCGCTGGTGGCGTCGCTGAAGGCGGTCGCCATTCCCGGCGCGCAGGCCTCGCTGCCGGCCGAGCAGTCGGCCGAGAACGCCCGCGCCTCGGGCATCCGGGCGGAGGCCGCGCCCGATCTCGCCGGCGCGCTGCGCGCCATCGTTGAGGAAGAGTCGAGGCCGGCCCGCGTGCTGATCTGCGGGTCGCTCTATCTCGCGGGCGTGGTGCTGAGCGAGAATTCCTGATCATCGCCCGCGAAGCGGGACAAGCGCTTGGGCCGCGTAGGCGTCCGCCGGCAAGCTGAGACTAAGCACTGGAGCGGCCGTGGAGAGATAAGTATTGTGTCCCCGCAATCAGGGGTGTCACGCGTTCGCGTGACACCCCGCTTCTTTTGTTTCCAACAATTGTGATAATAATGCTTGTGGAAAGCAAACGCCGAAAGGGGTGGAACATGGTCCGTCGTATCGCGCTCGCGGGGCTGGCCGGCATGGCCGCGCTCGCCTTCATCGCCGCCAACACCGTGCAGGCGGCGGAGAACCACAACTCCAGCCGCTCGAACCGCACGAATACCATCGCGGCGCCCGGCGGCAACACCGGCGGCGGCCCGGCGCCAACGAACGGGGCCAGCAAGGGCTACATCAGCTGCAACGGCGGCAACGGGATCGCTCAGCCGGGCAAGGGCTGCGACACGGGCAACCAGGGCAGCGTCGCCGTCAAGGAAGAAGGCGTCAAGAGCAAGATGGAACAAGGCGCCAAGAGCAAGAGCAAATAGCGCCGCCGCGCTAGACCGAAGTTTTCACTTTGCGCGGCGTGAACATGCCCGAGTTCCGGTGCCCGAGTTCCGGTGACACAATACTGAATTCAGATCCACCTACCCGAGTGCTGGGTAGCCGACGATGTCATTGAATGGCGCAACACCAGGCAGGCGCGCACATCGTCCCATGCCCACGCAAGGCTTGCCCCGGCAGCAACCGGTCCGCCGACTCGGCAGTCGACGCGGGGCACCGCCGATTCCCCCTCACCCAACTCCGGCTAAGGCGTCCTGAGCTGCGCTTCGGGCGCCTTACCTACACCCCGCGCGGGCGAGGGTCGGTTCGTCACGCGATCGACTGCTCGACCCACTGGTAGAGGGCCTGCTTGGGCAGCGAGCCCATGCGGGTGGCGACCGGCTTGCCGTCCTTGAACAGCATCAGCGTGGGGATGCTGCGGATCTGGTACTTGCTGGCGATCATCGGGTTCTCGTCGATGTTCACCTTGGCCACGGTGACCTTGCCGGCCATGTCCTTGGCCATGTCCTCGAGCGACGGCGCGATCGCGCGGCAGGGGCCGCACCACTCCGCCCAGAAATCCACCAGCACGGCGCCGCTGGCCTTCAGCACGTCGCTGTCGAACGAGGATTCGGTGACTTTGCGGGTGGTCATGGGCGGGTTCCGATTCCGTGGATGAGAAGAAAGGCCGCCAAGAGGCGGCCCGGTATCCGTGCATATGTAGGGACCGGCCCCCGGCAGCGTCAAGCCAGCGGGGCGGGCTTGGCGCGGGTCGGGTCGAACCGGTCCAGCGCCTCGTCCGGCAGCAGCATGGCGAACGGCCCGTCCGTCCACAAGAGGGCGCAGCGCACGCGCCGGCCCGGATAGACGCGGGCGATCACGGCGCGATAGGCCGCCATCTGCCGGAGATAGAGCGCGGGCGTGTCGGCCACGGCCCGCGGCGGCGGGCGATTCGTCTTGTAGTCCACGATCAGGACCTCGTGATCGCCGACCACCAGCCGGTCGATCTGGCCGGCGATCACGCGCTCGGCGGCGCCGGCAACCGGCAGGCGGCCGATGACCGCCGCCTCGGCGCGGCTGTCCGGCCCGAACAGCTGGCCGAGCCCGGGCGTCTCCAGCACCGCCAGCGCCTCGCGCGCGATCGCCGCGCGCGCGGCGGCGTCCAGGTCGCCCGCCCGCGCCAGCATGCGCTCCGCGGCCATCGCGCGCCGCTCGGGCGGCAGCTCGGGCAGCACCTGCAGCAGGCGGTGGATCAGGCGGCCGCGGCGGAACCGGCGCATGGACCCGGGCCCGACGGGTGCCAGCACCGGCGGCTCGCCCTCCTCCGCTTCCGGCGCCGACGGCACGAGCGGCCTGGGCGGCGCCGGCTCGGGCGGCGGCGGGCGGCGCGCCCAG
>JAKLKW010000044.1:0-21136 GCA_023150455.1 Alphaproteobacteria bacterium
CGCGCCGCCGGCGACCAGCCGGTCCGACGACGCGCGGTCGACCTCGATGAGCGTCGTGCCGTTGCTCAGGTCGGCGTTGCCGGCGACGACCAGCGTGCCGATCGAGGCGCCGGGCGACAGCGTGCCGCCGTTCAGCGTCAGGCCGCCGTTGAGCGTCCCGTTGCCGCCGAACGCCCCGCCGTTCACCGTAACGTCGCTGGTGAGCGTCGTGCCGGCGCCCAGCAGCAGCGCGCCGGCGTTCACGGTCGTGCCGCCGGTGAAGGTCTGGCTCGCGCCCAGGGTCCAGGTGCCGCCGCCCTGCTTGGTCAGGATCTCGCCGCCCGAGATCGTGTTCGAGAAAGTCGCGTTGCCCGCGCCGTCAAGCACGAGCGTATCCGTGCCGGCACCGAACTGCACTTCACCGTTGAGCGTCTGGCCCGAGAACAGGGTCAGCCTGTCGTTCCCGCCGCCGAACGCGACATTGCCGTTGATCATGCCCTTGTTTGTGACAAGCAGGTCTCCACCGCCGCCGCTGCCGTCGATCGCGTTCGTGCCGCTACCGGTGATGACGCCCGTGGCCTCGTTGACGATGGTGTTGCTGTCGCCGAACGCCGTGCCGTCGAGCAGCAGGCCGGTGTTGCCCGTGACGCGGCCGGAATTGATGATCGTATTGCCGGTGCGCGTGCCGCTGTTGGCGAAGCTCAGCCCCGCGGTGACGCCGCTCAGAACCCCGCCGGGGCCGATCGTGATCATGTTGTTCGTGGCATCCTGCTGAAACAGGATGCCCGACGAGCCGGCGCCGGTGCCTTCGACCGTGCCGTGGATGGTGATCGAATTGCCCGTCGCGCTGCCATACGCGAAGTTCACGCCGCCGTAGGCACCGGTGATGCGCCCGCCGGCATTCACCGTGATCGTGTTGCCGCTCGCCGCGTCGTTGAAGTAGATGCCCGCGCCCAGGGCGGACGATATCAGGCCGGTCGAGCCGACGGTGATCGTGTTGTTCGTCGCGCTGCCGTTGAAGAACAGTGCGACCGAGCAGCCGCACCCCAGTTCCTGGGCCAGGGTGCCGTTCACGTTGAGCGTATTGCCGATGGCGTCGCCCCTGAAGTAGATGCCGAAATAGCTGCCCGAGACCTTGCCGCCCGCGCCGATCGTGATCACGTTGGCGGATGCCGTGTCGAGGAAGTTGATGCCGGAGCCGCGACCGGATGTTTCGGTGCCCCGCACGGTCCCGTTGACGGTGATGACGTTGTTGTTGGTCGCGTTGAACTGCATGCCGGCGTAGTAGCCGGACACGGTGCCGCCGGCATTCACCAGGATCGTGTTTCCCGTCGCGGTGCCATAGATCGCCAGGCCGATATTGTCCGTCGAGGTGATGCTGCCGGCCGCCCCGACGGTGATGGTGTTGCCGGTGGCGTCGCCGTAGATGCTCAAGGCGTACGAGCAGATGCAGTCCGACTGCACCGAGCCATTGACGGTGATGACGTTGCCGTTGGCGTGGCTGCCGAACAGGATGCCGTACGAGGCCCCACGCACCAGGCCGCCGGCCGCGATGCTGATCGTGTTGTTGCTGGCCGACCCGCCGAAGTGCACGCCCGCCGCGTACCCGAGAATCGAGCCGCCGGCATTGACGGTGATCGTGTTGCCGCTCGCGGCGCTCTGGAACCGGATGGCCGTATAGCCGCCGCTGATCAGGCCGCCGCTGTTGACGGTGATGGTGTTGTTGCCCTGCGTCGCGGGGCCGGACAGCAGGACGTTGTAGCTGTTTCCGTTGCCGGTGACGGTGCCGTTCACCGTGATGGCATTGCCGGTGCTTCCGAGAAAGATCGAGTCGCTATTGCCCGTGTCGAGCGTCGCGCCGCCGCCGACGGTGAATACGATGTTCGTGTTGGTGCCGTCGCCCTGCGTCGTGTTCTCGGTGCCGCCCGCGGTGCCGCAGGTCACCGTGACATTGCTCTGGTTGGCGAGGTCGCCGCCAAGCCCGACGATATTGCAGTCGGCCAGCGCCGGGCCGGCATCGAGCGCCATGACGGCACCGAGCGCGGCGGCACCCCACAAGGCGGTGCTGCCGAGAAGCCGACGGCGGAGCGTGACGGCGGCGGTTGAACTCATTCCCGGCAAGCGCCGATCCTGCGCCTGCTCCCCCGGGCCCCATCCTGCGGCCCTCGACTCATCCTAAGTTGGTCGAATGATCCGGGCGTTGCGGTTGATTTGCAACGGCAGACTGCGCCCATCACGGGATCGGCGTGGGGTTGTCCATTCCTGTTGCGGGATGGCCACGTCCGCTTGGCGAGCAGTGCCAAAATTGGGAGCGGCCGCGCGCCGGCCCCAACCGCCGCACGGCGGCGGCTCATGGGCGTCCTATTCCTGCTGGAGCGACCGCAGCACGTAGATCACGCCCAGCGCCAGGGCCAGGGCGTACCAGGTGATGGCGTATTGCAGGTGGTTGTTCGGCAGGTTGGTCTGCGGCTGGCCGCCGACCGGCAGCCCGCCGGGATTGGGCTGGGGGCCGGCCTCGATATAGATCGGCAGCACGTTGCTCAGGCCCGCGGCGCGCGCCATCGCCTTGATGTCGACATAGAACCAGAAATTGCCCTCGACCTGGTTCTCGGGCGTGAACCAGCCGGGCGGTTGCGGCACGCGCGCCAGACCCTGCACCGAGACCTGGCCCTCGATCAGGCCCTGGTCGCGGCTCTGCGGCAGCTTGCGGTCGAGCGGCACCCAGCCGCGGTTGACCAGCACGGCGCTGCCGTCGGCGCGCTGCAGCGGCGTCACCACGTGGTAGCCGTTCTGGCCGCGGTTGGAGCGCCCGGCGAGATACAGCTCGCGGTCGTGCAGGAAGCGCCCGACCGCCTGGACGCGGCGGTACTCCAGCGCCTCCGGTGCCGCGACCTGCGCCGGCAGGTTGACCGGCGGCGCCGCCAGGCGCTGGGTGCGCTCCTGGATCAACCCCTCCTTCCAGCGCATGCGGTCCATCTGCCAGGTGCCGAGCGCCAGCAGCACGCCCATGGCCGGAATGACCGCGAGCGTCATGCCCAGGCTGGGCTTGAAGCGACGGAAGATCGCGAGCGGCATGGTTGCAAGCCCTCGTCAGGGCCGCGCGGAGCGCGACGGCAGGCGGCACGCGTTCACAGCGACCGATGGCGATACTGCAGCGCGATCATCGTCGCCTTGAACGGGCGCAGCAGGGCCACGGCGCCCACCAGCACGACCGGCGGCCATAGTGCCATGTGCACCCATTCGGGCGGATGGAACAGGACCTCGACCCCGATCGCCAGCGGCACGACCAGCGCGCCCAGGATCAGGATCACGAAGACGGCCGGGCCGTCGCCGCTGTCCTCTTTCTTCAGGTCCAGCCCGCAGGACTCGCAGACCGGCGCCACCGAGAGCAGCCCCTGGAACAGGCGCCCCCGGCCGCAGCGCGGGCAGCGGCAGCGCAGGCCCGCGACAAAAGGAGAGACGCCGGTCAGCTGCCCCACCAGTAGATGCAGATGAACAGGAACAGCCAGACCACGTCGACGAAGTGCCAGTACCAGGCGGCCGCCTCGAAGCCGAAATGATGGTCGGGCTTGAAGTGGCCCTTGTAGGCGCGGAACCAGCACACGATCAGGAACGTGGTGCCGATGATCACGTGGAAGCCGTGGAAGCCGGTGGCCATGAAGAAGGTCGAGGGATAGATGCCTTCCTTGAAGCCGAACGCGGCGTGGCTGTACTCGTAGGCCTGCAGCGAGGTGAAGGCGAGGCCGAGCAGGACGGTCAGGCCCAGTCCCTGCAGCAGCCCCTTGCGGTCGCCCTCGATCAGCGCGTGGTGCGCCCAGGTGACGGTGCAGCCCGAGGTCAACAGGATCAGCGTGTTCATGAAGGGCAGGTGGAAGGCCTCGAACGGCTCGATGCCCTTGGGCGGCCAGACGTTTGCGCTCAATGAGGCGTTGAAGAACGCCCAGAAGAAGGCGACGAAGAACATCACCTCCGACGCGATGAACAGCGTCATGCCGTAGCGGTGATGCAGCCGCACGACCGGGGTGTGGTTGCCCTTGAACGTGGCCTCGGTGATCACGTCGCGCCACCACATCCACATGGTGAACAGCACGCCGATCGTGCCGGGCAGGATGGTCCACGCGCCCAGGCTCTTCAGCAGCGGCTCGACGCCCTTGCCCAGCATGTCCGGATGCATGTAGAGCACCGCGCCCATCGCCATGAGGCCGGCGGAGGTCGCGCCGACCGCGGGCCACGGGCTGGGGTCGACCAGGTGATACGGGTGCTTCGGTGCGTGATGGGCTGCGATGTCGGCCATGTTCCGATCTCTCCCCGACGGCGAACTCAGTTGACGGGCCGCGCCCCGCCCGGCGCGGCGCTCACGCGCGGCTGCTCGGGCTTGCGGGCGCGGAAGAAGGTGTAGGACAGCGTGATGACCTTGATGTCGTCGAGGTTCGGGTCCTTGGCGAGCGACGGGTCGACGAAGAAACTGACCGGCAGCTCGGCGCTCTGGCCGGGCGCCAGGGTCTGCTGCGTGAAGCAGAAGCACTGGATCTTGTCGAAGTGGCCGCCGACCTTTTCCGGCGTCACGTTGAACGTGGCCGTGCCGGTGATCGGCTCGTGCCCGAAATTGCGCGCGGTGTAGAAAGCCAGCGCCTGCTCGCCCAGCCGGACGCGCACCTCGCGCTGCGCCGGACGGAAGGACCAGGGCAGCGACGGGTCGGTGTCGGCGTTGAAGCGCACGGTCACCACGCGATCGAGCACCGTATCCGGCGCCTTGTCGGCCCGCTGGGTGGCGCCGCCGAAGCCGGTGACCTGGCAGAACAGGCGATAGAGCGGCACCGAGGCGAAGGACATCCCCACCATGACGGCCACCACCACGACGCAGACCAGCATGAGCCGGCGGTTGCGCGCGGCGACGGGCGTTGCGCCGGTGTCGCGCCGCGTCATGGCCCGATCCGATGGATCACGTTGTCGCCCAGGCGCACGATCGTGATCAGGTAGAACAGCAGGGCGAAGCCGAGGAGCGCCAGCACCAGCGCGATGTTCTTGCGCCGCTGGCGGCGATGCACGTCGCTCAGCCACTCGCCGCCGCCGAAGGCCGGCGGCTTGTCCCTCTTCCCGGTTGCCATGGCGATGCTCACCGCCGTCCCTCGTTCCCGCTCTAGGCGCCCGCGCCGCGATCGGCGATCATCGCCGCGAACAGCACGAACAGGTAGAGGATCGAGAAGCCGAACATGGCCATGGCGCCGCGGTTGGCCTTGTCGCGCAGGAGCTTCGCCGCCAGCGCCACGAACACGATCCCGAACACGCCGGCGACCGCGGCGTAGATCGCGCCGGCCACGCCCAGCCAGTAGGGCGCGAGGGCGAGCGGCAGCAGCAGCACGGTGTAGACCAGCATCTGCCGCTTGGTCGGCCCGTCGCCGGCCACCACCGGCAGCATCGGCACGCCCGCGCGCGCGTAGTCGCCGTTCTTGACCAGCGCGAGCGCCCAGAAATGCGGCGGCGTCCACATGAAGATCAGCGCGAACAGCGCGAGCGAGGCAAGGCTCACCTCGCCCGTGGCCGCGGCCCAGCCGATCATGGGCGGAAAGGCGCCGGCCGCGCCGCCGATGACGATGTTCTGCGGCGTGCGGCGCTTGAGCCACGCGGTGTAGACGAAGACGTAGAAGCCGATCGCCAGCGCCAGCAGCGCCGCCGCCACGTAGTTGACCGCCAGGCCCATGACCATGACCGAGGCCAGCGCCAGCACCACGCCGAAGCCCAGCGCCTCGGCCGGGTCCATGCGGCCGGTCGGCAATGGCCGCTGGCGGGTCCGCGTCATGACCGCGTCGATGTCGCGGTCGTACCACATGTTGATCGCGCCCGACGCCCCGGCGGCCACCGCGATGCTGAAGACCGCCACCGCCGCCAGGAACGGGTGCATCTCGCCGGGCGCGAGGTAGAGGCCGGCGAAGCCGGTGAACACCACGAGCGACATCACCCGCGGCTTCAGGAGCTGGATGAAATCGCCGACGCCGGCCTCCGCGCGGGCGAGCGCGGCATCCGGCGTCAGGGCGTTGGCGGCGAGGTCGGTCATGCGCGCGTGGACGCCTTCGTCCTAGTGGTGTGCACCGGCTGGCTCGATGCGCGGCAGTTCCTCGTAGCTGTGGAACGGCGGCGGGCTCGACAGCGTCCATTCCAGCGTCGTGGCGCCCTCGCCCCAGTAGTTCGCCTCGGCCTTCGCCCCTTGGGTGAAGGCGCGATAGACGATGAACAGGAACAGGAACACGCCGGCGAAAGAGATGTAGGAGCCGATCGAGGAGACCATGTTCCAGCCGTAGAAGGCGTCGGGATAGTCGATGTAGCGCCGCGGCATGCCGGCGAGGCCGGAGAAGTGCATCGGGAAGAAGGTCAGGTTGACGCCGACGAAGGTCATCCAGAAATGGATGCGCGCCAGGGTCTCGTCGTACAGCTTCCCGGTCATCTTGCCGAACCAGTAGTAGAAGCCGGCGAAGATCGCGAACACGGCGCCGAGCGACAGCACGTAGTGGAAATGCGCCACCACGTAGTAGGTGTCGTGCAGCGCCAGGTCCATGCCGGCGTTGGCCAGCACCACTCCCGTCACGCCGCCGACCGTGAACAGGAAGACGAAGCCGATCGCCCACAGCATCGGCGTCTCGAACCTGAGCGAGCCGCCCCACATCGTGGCGATCCACGAGAAGATCTTCACGCCGGTCGGCACCGCGATCACCATCGTCGCCGCGGTGAAGTAGGCGCGCGTGTCGACGTCGATGCCGGTCGTGTACATGTGGTGCGCCCACACGATGAAGCCGACGAAGCCGATCGCCACCATGGCGTAGGCCATGCCGAGATAGCCGAACACCGGCTTGCGCGAGAAGGTCGACACGATCTGGCTGATCATGCCGAAGCCCGGCAGGATCAGGATGTAGACCTCGGGATGGCCGAAGAACCAGAACAGGTGCTGGAACAGCAGCGGGTCGCCGCCGCCGGCCGGGTCGAAGAAGGTCGTGCCGAAGTTGCGGTCGGTCAGCAGCATGGTGATCGCGCCGGCCAGCACCGGCAGCGACAGCAGCAGCAGGAACGCCGTCACCAGAATCGACCAGACGAACAGCGGCATGCGGTGCAGGGTCATGCCCGGCGCGCGCATGTTGAAGATCGTGGTGATGAAGTTGATGGCGCCCATGATCGACGAGGCGCCGGCCAGGTGCACCGAGAAGATCGCCATGTCGACGGCGGGTCCCGGCTGTCCGATGGCCGAGCTGAGCGGCGCGTAGAGGGTCCAGCCGGTGCCGGCGCCGCCGCCGGCGAAGGCCGACAGCAGCAGCAGCAGGAAGGACGGCACCAGCAGCCAGAAGCTGATGTTGTTCATGCGCGGGAACGCCATGTCCGGCGCGCCGATCATCAGCGGCACGATCCAGTTGCCGAAGCCGCCGATCATCGCCGGCATGACCATGAAGAACACCATGATCAGGCCGTGGGCGGTCACGAACACGTTCCACATCTGCCCGTTCGGCGCGCCGTCCGCGGCGGTCATGAACTGCACGCCCGGGTCCTGCAGCTCGATGCGCATGAGCACCGAGAACAGGCCGCCGATGATCCCCGCGCAGATCGCGAAGATCAGGTACATCGTGCCGATGTCCTTGTGGTTGGTGGAGAACAGCCAGCGCCGCCACCCGGTCGGGTGATGGTCGTGGCCGCCTGCGTGTTCGGCGTGGGTCGTGCTGCCGTATGCCATGATCTTGCCCTCTTGAAGGACCGATGCCGCGCGGCGCCTTCGGTCGGGCGCCGGCGTCGGGTTACTGCTTCGTCGCTGCCGTCTGCCCAGGGATCTGCTCGGCGACCTGCTCGGCCGGCGCGGCGGCGGACGCGAACTTCTTCTTCGCCTCCTGCACCCAGGCCGCGAACTTCTCGCGGCTGACCGCCTCGACCGCGACCGGCATGTAGGCGTGGTTCAGGCCGCACAGCTCGGAGCACTGGCCGTAATAGACGCCTTCCTTGTCGATGCGCACCCAGGTCTCGTTGGTGCGGCCGGGCGTCGCGTCCTTGAACACGCCGAAGGCGGGAATCTTCCAGGCGTGGATCACGTCGGCCGAGCTGACCAGCAGGCGGATGTTGGTGTCGATGGGCAGCACGACGCGGTTGTCGACCTCGAGCAGGCGGCGCTGGCCGGGCTTGAGGTCCTTGTCGGCGATCATGTTGCTGTCGAACCTGATCTCGCCCTGGTCGGGATACTCGTAGGACCAGTACCACTGATGGCCGGTGATCTTCAGCGTCATTTCGGCGTCGGCGGTCTTGTCGGTGAAGTAGAGCAGCTTGAACGACGGCACCGCGATGACCACCAGGATCACGATCGGGATCACCGTCCACAGCACCTCGACCAGCGTATTGTGCGTGGTCTTGGACGGCACCGGGTTGCGCTTCTCGTCGAAGCGCCAGATGGCGTAGACCAGCAGCGCCAGCACGAACACCGAGATCGCGGTGATCACGAACAGCAGCAGATTGTGGAACGACTCGATGTGCTCCATCGACTTCGAGGCCGCCGGCTGCAGCCCCATCTGCCAGGGATGCGGCTCGGCGGCGAGCGCCCCCGCGATCCCGGACAGGCCGATGATCCCCAAGACGAATACCGCCACGGTCAGGGCGACCGTGGCCCGGACGGCAACGTTGCTCAGCACTCTCATACCCTCCTGCACCGCCGGCCGCGAACCGCTTGATCGCGTTCTTCCGCTCGCCGACGGGCTACCCGGCACCGAGACTGCCGACGACGCGATTCTTGCGTCGCCGAACTCCCCCTCGCCGGATAGCATTAACCTGTCATGACGGGCCGGGGGGCGGCTAGGCGACCAATCGCCGCAGGCGATCCGCGCCAAGGCACGGCGGGCGATGCGTATTTTCCCCGAGGCGCCGCGGCCAAGTTGTCCCCAGCGCCGGGTATTCCCCGCTTGCCCGTGACCCCGTATCTGTGTCACTTCGATTTCGGTGCCGCGTTTCCAGGCGGCCGGGCCTCAGGGACGCGATGGCGCAGGGTTCGAACCGCACCTGGCTGAGCCGACGGGAGCTACTGATGGCGGCCGGCGTGTCGCTGGCCGCGGGCGGCGCCCTGTTGACGGCGCCGCCGGCGCTGGCTCTGCCGAGCGTGTCGCCGGCGGCGCTGCGGCGGCTGAGCCTCAGGAACGGCAACACCGGCGAGCGCTTCGAAGGCATCTACCGCGACAAGGACGGGCCGATTGCCGAGGCGATGATCGATCTCGCCGTGCTGCTGCGCGACCACCACGCCGACAAGGTCGGGCCGGTCGACATCGCCGCGCTCGACTTCCTGGCCGAGGTCATGGCGCTGACGGGCCAGGGCAAGGCCACGATCCTGAGCGCCTACCGCACCAAGGCGACCAACCGCCGGCTGAAGGCGGCCGGGTTCAACGCGGCGGAGAAGAGCCACCACCTGCGCGGCCACGCGCTGGACGTCTCGTTCGACGCGCGCCTGCCGGACGCGATGAAGGCGGCGCGCGGCTTGAGGCGCGGCGGCGTCGGCTGGTACCCGCGCTCGCACTTCATCCATCTCGACAGCGGCCCGGTGCGCAACTGGGACTACGGCACGTCCGGCCTCGACAAGATGCTCAAGGGCGATCCCGGTCCGCGCAAGCCGACCCAGGACCATCCGCTGACGGTGGAAGAGCGCATGAAGATCCACCGCGAGCTGGCGCGCAAGGAGTGGCTGGCGCGGCAGGGCGGGTGAGAGAGCGGCTCCGGCACCTGCGCCCGCGCAAGTCGGTTCATCCATAGGCCGCCGTTCATGCTGATCGCCTGCCCGGTCATCCCAGGGAGCCGCGGAATGGACATCTACCACGCCTGGTTCGACCTCAGGCCCGGGGTCGGCGACGCCGCCTTCAGCGACAAGCTGGCCGCCTACATGGAGCACCTGGTCGGCGCCCAGCTCATCCATGGATGGCGCCTGACCCGGCGCAAGCTGGGGCTGGGCCCGCGCACGATCGGCGAGTTCCACCTCATGATGGAGGTGCGCGATCTCGCCCAGCTCGAGGCCGCCTTCACCCACGTGTCGGGCCGTCGCGAACCGGTCGAAGGGCTGCACTTCGGCGTCAACTCACAAGTCGCGAACGTCCAGTTCGCCCTCTATCGCGACTTTCCCGATCGCCATCGCCACCGTGGCGAGGAGCGGTTCTGACGGCCGTCAGCCCGCCTCGCAGATGTCCATGATCGCCAGCATGTAGATGCGGATCATGTCGAGGTAGTCGGGGATGTCGACGCGCTCGTCGGGCATGGTGTTGTAGCGGCCGCCCGGGCCGCAGACGATGCCTTCCATGCCGAGCTCCTTGTAGAAGTGGCCGGCGTCGGTGCCGTAGAAGCCGGGCGGCGTGATGGCGCCGGTCGGCTGCTTCTGGCCCCGCACCTTCTCGTAGGCCGCGTTGACGGCGCGCACGATGCGCGAGTCCTTGGAAACCTCGAAGGCCGGCATCATCGGCCGGCCGACCTGGTGCTCGGGCGTGACCGTGGCCTTGAGGCCGGGAAAGCGGCGCTCGAGATCGTCCAGCACGCGGCGCATGTCGGCGACGGCCTGCTGCTCGCTCTGCCCGGGCGCGTAGCGGCCCGAGCCCTTGATGCGCACGAAGTCGGCCACCTGCGGCGGGCGCCACTCGTGCAGGTCGCGGCCGAGCGCGCCGTGCGCGACGCCGACATGCACGCGGTTGATGCGGCGATGCTCGTCGCTCCTGGCGCCGGAGAAGGTCATCGCGTTGAGCCGCGGGATCAGGTCGCAGGCGGCGGCGAGCGCGTCGACCGCCTCCTCGCGCTTCGACAGGTGCCGCGTGACGCCGACCAGCTCGATGATGAAGGTGAAGGCGGCGGCGTGCATGGAGAGCGCCATCAGGTCGGTCGGCTCGCTGTTGATGAAGTAGTCGGCCCTGACGCCCTGCCTGATGGCGGCGAGCGTGCCGACGCCGCCCTGCAGCTCGCCCACGACATAGGTCAGGACCACGTCGCCGCGCGGGCGGATGCCGGCCTCCATCAATGTGCGCACGGCGCAGTAGTAGGCCGCGTCGCCCGCCTTCATGTTCGACACGCCGATGCCGTAGATGAACTTGTCGTCGACCACGCCGCCCCACGGATCGACGGTCCAGCCCTCGGTCGCGGGGTTGGTGTCGATATGGCCGTTGAACAGCAGGCTCTTGCCGCCGCCGGTGCCGCGCCAGGTGCCGATGGCGTTGACGCGGCTGCCTTCGACCGGCTGCAGCCCGGCTTCGAGGCCGAGCGATCCCATGCGCTCGGCCATGAACTCGGCCAGCTTCCGCTCGCCGTCGCTCTGCGAGTAGCTCTTGTGCCGCACCATCCGGGCGAGGAAATCGAGGCTGGCGCGCTCGTCGAGCCGGGCAAGGACAGCGTCGCGATCCATGGTTCTTCCTTTTCTCCCTTGGTTCAGCCGACCGGCGCCGGAACGGCGTCGATCAGCGCGCGCGTATAGGCGTGCTTCGGCCCATGCGCGATCTCGTCGACCGTGGACAGCTCGACCAGCTCGCCGCGGTGCATCACGGCGATGCGGTGCGCGATCTGGCGGATCAGGTTCAGGTCGTGCGTGATGAAGAGATACGCCGTGCCGTAGCGCCGCTGCAGATCGAGCAGCAGCTCGATCACCGCGGCTTGGACCGACACGTCGAGCGAGGAGGTGACCTCGTCGCAGATCACGAGCTTGGGATGCGAGGCGAAGGCGCGGGCGATGGCGACGCGCTGCTTCTCGCCGCCCGAGAGCTGGTGCGGATAGCGCCGCGCGAAGTCCGCCGGCAGCCGCACCTGCTCGAGCAGCTCGGCGACGCGCCCGGGGATCTCGCGCGCGGCCGCGGCGCCGTAGAGCTTGAGCGGCCGGGACAGGATCTCGGCCACGCGCTGACGCGGGTTGAGGGACGAGTCCGGGTGCTGGAACACGATCTGCACGTCGCGCCGATAGAGCCGGTCCATGTCGCGGGCGCCGGTCAGGCGCCGACCGGCGAAGCGGATCTCGCCGGCGAAGCGGTTGAGCCCGGTCAGCGCCTTGGCCAGGGTCGACTTGCCCGAGCCCGATTCGCCGACGACGCCCAGGATCTCGCCGGGCCGCACCGCCAGGTCCAGGTCGCGCGCGGCGACGAAGCGGCGCCTGCGCCCGAGCAGATCGGCAAGGAGCGAGGGCCGGCCGTATTCCACGGTGATCGCCTGCGCTTCGACCACCGGCGGCGCCGCTTCGTCGGCCGGCGCCGGCGAGGCGAGGCGCCGGTCCGGGCGCGGCACCGCGGCGATCAGGCGCCTGGTGTAGTCGTCGCGCGGCGCGGCGAAGACGCGCCGGACCTCGCCCTCCTCGACGATGCGGCCGCGATGGATCACGGCGACGCGACAGGCGACGCCGCCGACCACGGCGAGATCGTGCGAGATGTAGAGCGACGCGACCGCGGTCTCCTGCTGCAGCCGGGCGAACAGGTCGAGGATCTGGCGCGCGGTGATCACGTCGAGCGCCGTGGTCGGCTCGTCGAACAGGATCAGCTCCGGCTGGCAGGCGAAGGCCGTGGCGATCACCACGCGCTGCTTCTCGCCGCCCGAGGCCTCGTGCGGATAGCGCCGCATCATCTCTGCCGGCAGCTTCAGGCCGACATGGCCGAGCATCGACGTGCCCTCTTCCCAGGCCTGGCGGCGCGTCAGGCCGCGGTGGCGCACCAGCACCTCGGCGAGCTGCTCGCCGAGCGTCAGGGTCGGGTTGAGCGACGTGCTCGGGTCCTGGAACACCATGCCGACGCGCCGGCCGCGGATGGATTCCATCTCCGCTTCGCTCCGGCCGCGCAGGTCGTCGCCGGCGAGGCGGATCGCGCCGCCGGCCTCGCGCGCGTTCATCGGCAGGTGGCGCATGACCGCCCAGGCTAGCGAGGTCTTGCCCGAGCCGGATTCGCCGACGAGGCCCAGAACCTCGCCGCGCGCGATGGCCAGGCTGACATCGTCCAGCGCCCGGAAGGCGCCCTTCGGCAGCGCATAGTCGAGCGTGTAGCCCCGGATCTCGAGGACGGGGGTCATGTTCGCGGATTGAGGGCGTCGCGTAAGCCGTCGCCCAAAAGGTTGAAGCCGATCGCGACCGCGGCGATCGCCAGGCTCGGCCAGACGATCATCCCGGCGCTCAAGTGCATGAACTTGCGGCCCTCCGCGACCATGAGGCCCCATTCCGGCGCCGGCGGCTGGGCGCCGAGGCCGAGGAAGCTCAAGGTCGCGAACAGCATCACGGCGAAGGAAACCCGGATCGTCATCTCGACCACGATCGGGGCGATGACGTTCGGCATCATCTCGCGAAGCACGATGTAGAGGCTCGACTCGCCCCGCGCGATCGCCGCGTTGACGTAGTCCTGCTTGCGCACGGCCAGCGCGACGGAGCGCGTGATCCGCGCCATGCCCGGCGTGAAGGCGATCCCGACCGCGATCAGCGCGTTGAACGCGCTCTTGCCCAGCAGGTTCACGATCAGGAGCGCGAACAGCAGGCTGGGCACCGAGAGCAGGGCGTCGACCGTGCGCATGATCGCCTCGTCCGCCCGCCCGCCGAGATAGGCCGACGTCGTGCCGATCACGGCGCCGGCGAGCGTGCCGATCGCGGTCGCGGTGAAGGCCATGGCGATCGTCGCGCGCGCGCCGACCATCAGGCGGCTCAGGATGTCGCGGCCGTACTGGTCGGTGCCGAGCCAGTGCTCGGCGCTCGGCGCCTGGTAGCGCGCCAGCGGATACAGGCCCTCGGGGCTGTAGGGCGCAAGCAGCGGGCCGAAGGCGACGGTCAGCCCGGCCAGCGCCACGATCGCGCAGCCGATCGCGCCCTGCGGGGAACGCAGCAGGCGGCCGAGGAGCTCACTCATACTGGATTCTCTTGTCGAGCGCGGCATAGGCGATGTCGGCCAGGAAGTTCACGGCCGAATAGGTCGCCGCCATGATCAGCGCGCCGGCCTGGATCGCCGGCAGGTCGCGGTTCTGGATCGCGACGATCAGCTGCCGCCCGACGCCCGGCAGCGCGAAGATCTCCTCCACGACGATGATGCCGCCGAGCAGGTATCCGACGTCGAGCGCCACGATCGTGATCGCCGGCAGCAGCGCGTTGCGCAGCGCATGCTTGAACAGCACGGTCCGCGCGTCGAGGCCTTTCAGGCGCGCGGCGCGGATGTAGTCGGCATGCAGCACGTCGACCAGCTCGGAGCGCACCATGCGCGAGACATGGGCGACCAGGATCACCGACACGGTCAGCACCGGCAGGACGAGGTGCTTCAGGCCGCGCACGGGATCCTCGGTCGGCGGCACGTAGCCCGTGGCCGGCAGGAGCTGCAGCCAGTCCGCCAGCAGCAGCACCGCGAGCGTGGCCGTGACGAACTCGGGCAGGGACACGCCGACATAGGACATCAGCGAGACGACGAGGTCGGCCAGGCGGCCGCGCCGCACCGCCGCGACGATGCCGAGCGGGACGGCGATCAAGAGCATCAGCCCGATCGACAGGGCCGCCAGCAGCAGCGAGCGGCCGAGCGCCTCCAGCATCACCGGCGCCACCTTCTGGCCCGTGCGGAGCGAAAATCCGAAATCGCCCCGCAGCACGCCGGCGAGCCACCGCCCGTACTGCACGATCACCGGCTGGTCGAGCCCGAGGCGCTCGCGCACGGCGGCGAGCGCCTCGGGCGTCGCGTTCTCCCCCAGCATCATCACCGCCGCGTCCGCGGGCAGCACCTGCGTGATGCCGAACACGACCAGCGACACGACGGCCAGCGTGTAGACCATCAGCCCGCCGCGGCGGAGGAGAAAGGTCAGGGACAAGGGGGGCGCCCCCGAATCCGGTCCCCCCTCCGCTCGCGGGAGGGAGTTAGGGGGAGGGGGCGTACGGATCGAGCGCGGGCGTTCATGTGCAGGACTGGAACGTGCTCTTCCATCGTGCAAACGAGCTTGGCGTGACGACCCCTCCCCCCGTCCCCCTCCCGCAAGGGGCGGGGGGACCGGAAATTCCGAGCCATCTCCCAGCCGTCATCCCCGCTTCGGCGCGCCGTCGCCGAGCGAAACGTAGTCCAGGCGGAACACGGCGCCGCGCGGGTGCAGCTGGTAGCCCTGGACGTAGTCGCGCTGCGCGGCGAGCAGGTCGAAGAAGACCGGGATCATCGACGGCACCTCGGCGTGCATCAGCTTCTGCGCCTCGGCGTAGAGCTGCCGCCGCCTGGCCTCGTCGACCGTCGTGCGCGCCTCGCCGACCAGCTTGTCGAACGCGGCGTTGTTCCAGCGCGTCTCGTTCCAGGCCGCGTTCGACGTGTAGAGCAGCGCGAAGATCGCGTCGGCGGTCGGCTGCATGTTGTAGAAGCCGATGTAGAAGCTGCCCTTCTTCCAGACCTGGTCGAGATAGGTCGCGTGCGGCATGGTCTGCACGTTGATGTTGAAGCCGGCGGGCTTCGCCATCTCGCGCGTGGCGACGGCCAGTTGCGTGCGGACGCCCGGCCGGTCCGAGGCGATCAGCGTCAGGTCGAGCCCCTTCGCGTGCCCGGCATCGGCCAACAGCTTCTTCGCCGCGGCGATGTCGGGCTTCTTCAGGGGCAGGTCGCTCCAGAAGCGGTAGGCCTTGTTGAGCGGCGTGTCGTTGCCCGGCGTGCCGTAGCCCTCGGTCACGAAGTTGACCATGGCGGCGCGGTCGATCGTCAGCGCCAGGGCCTGGCGCACGCGCGCGTCGTTGAAGGGCGGCTTGTCGCAGGCCATGTTGACGTTGCAGAACTGGCCGGAGGGCTGCCGCAGCGCCTTGACGCCCGCGGCCTTCTGCAGCCGCGCGAACTCGGTCGGCACCGTGTTCAGCATCAGGTCGGTGTCGCCCGCGATCAGCGCCGAGACCTCGGCGCTCGGGTCGGGGTAGACCACGATCTGCACGCGGTCGAGATAGGGCCGCGCCTTGTCGTAGTAGTTCGGGTTGCGCTCGACCACGACCTGCCGTTCCGGCTCGAACGACACCAGCTTGAACGGGCCGGTGCCGACCGCCTCGCGATCGAGCCGGGCGAGGCCCTGCTTGATCACCGCGGCCGGCACGATCTTGGCGTTGGTGTAGGCCAGCGCCACCGGCAGGTCGGCATAGGGGCCGGTCAACTTGAAGACCACCGTGGTCTCGTCCGCGGCCGTCACCTTCTCGACCGGGCCGATGTTCTGGCGCGCGGGCGACGCGGTCTTCGGGTCGAGGATCGCCTCGAATGTCGCCACCACGTCGGCCGAGGTGCAGGGGCTGCCGTCGTGGAACACGACTCCCTTGCGCAGCTTGAACGTCCATTCGGTCAGGTCGGCGGAGTTGCTCCAGCTCTCCGCCAGGTCGGGCGCGGCGGCCATGTTCAGGTCCAGCCGCGTCAGGCTGCTGTAGAGCAGCTCCGCCAACAGGTACTCGGGGTTCACCCGCGTCAGCAGCGGGTTGAGCTTGGCGGCCGCCTGGTCGACGCTCATCCGCAGCGTGCCGCCGCGCTTCGGCGCCTGCGCCAGGAGCGGCGCATGCGGCAGCACCAGCCCGCCGCCGAGCGCGGCCGCGCCGGCGAGGAAGCTGCGGCGATGAATTTGGAACATCCCGGTCATCGAACGTCTCCCTTGTTCTCGTGTTGGACTCGAGCGGTCGGCAGCGCGATCTCTTCGGCGAAATCGGCGCTGAGGTAGAGCAGGATGGCGCGCGCCAGCGCGGTCACGTCCTCGACGGTCGTGAATTCGTCGGGCGCGTGCGCGTTGCAGCCGGGCCGGACCAGGCCGCCGAGCAGGATCTCCCTTATGCCCGCGCGCTGCGCCCAGCCCATGTCCGAGCTGGTCGACGAGCCCCAGGCGCGGAAGCTATCGGCTGCGAAGCCGAAGCCGCGCGACAGCGCCGCGCACCAGCGCGGCCAATGCGGGCCGGTCGGGTCGGCGACCGGCGCGAGGTGACCGATGATGCGCGTCTCGACGCCGAGCGCGCGCGACCCGCGCATCGCTTCGGCGATGGTAGCCTCGAGCTCGGCGACGGCCGCGTCGAAATCCTCTTCCGGCGCGTAGCGGCGGTTGACCAGGAGATCGAAGCGGGCGGGCAGGGACGAGCCTTTCTGCCCGCCCTGCGCCGCCGCCACGGTCAGCCGGGAGGAAAGCGGCCGGCCGTTGAAATGCGGTGGAGACGGCATCGCGGAGACGCGCGCCTCGACCCGCGCCTTCAGCGCCATCAGCGCCTGCAGCAGCGGCACGGATTCCTCGACCGCGTTGACGCCGTCGCCCGGATCGCCGGAATGCCCGCCGCGGCCCAGGACGCTGATCATCAGGTCGACGCTGCCGAAGCAGCCCGCCCAGACGCGCGGCGCGGCGGCGCCGTTGAAGTTGACGAGATGGCCCTCGATCATTCCCCGCTCGGCCAGGTAGCGCGCGCCGGGATAGAGCCCGCCTTCCTCGTCCGTGCAGAACAGCAGCACCGGGTCGAAGCGCAGCGCGATGCCGTATGCCGCGACGGCGCGCAGCGCCGCGAGCGCCGCGGCGATGGCGCCTTTCATGTCGGCCGCGCCGCGGCCGTACAGGCGCGAGCCTTCGCGCGTCAGCGCCAAAGGCGGCCGGGTCCAGCCGTGGCCCGGCGGCACCGTGTCGGTATGGAAGTAGAGGCTGCAGGTCTCGTTGTTCGTGCGGCGCGCGGCCAGCAGGTTGACGCGCTCGCCTCCGCCGCTGCCCGCGCCGGCGAACCACTTCTCGCGCGGCACGCTGACGCGCCGGAAGCCGAAGCCGAGCGGCGCGAGCACCTCCTGCAGCAGATCGGCGAACGCGCCATAGCCCTCGCCGGGCGGAAAAGACGTGTCGACCGCGAGCAGCCGCGACAGGTCCTCCAGCATCGGGCCCTGGTCGGCTCCGATCCCAGCCAACGCCCGGACCAGGCCGGGCGATAAGGCAGTGTCTGCCACCTCGAACTTGCTTCCCCTGCGCGCCTGTTATTTCTATAATCTTTATAGAAATAAGAGCGCTCTTGATGACCATTGTCAACGCGCCCGAGGGCGGCACCCAGGGAATCCACCGGCTCGGCGAGCACGCGGGCGTGCCGCTCTACGAGCTGGTCAAGCGCCAGCTGTCCGAGGCGATCCTGTTCGGCCAGTTTCCGCCCGGCACGCAGCTTCCCGGCGAGGTGACGCTGGCGCAGCGCTTCGGCGTCGCGGTCGGCACGGTCAGGCGCGCGCTGGCGGAACTCACCGCCGAAGGGCTGCTGACGCGCCGGCGCAAGACCGGCACGGTGGTCACCGGCCGCAGCCCGCATCACAGCCTGCGCGCGTTCTTCCAATATTTCCGCCTGCACGGCATGGACGGCTCGCTGCTGCGCTCGCGCGCCGAAGTGATCGATGTCGGGCGTCGGACGGCGACGACGGAGGAATGCGGGCGCCTCAACCTCGCGGGCGGCGACGACGTGCTGCAATTGCGCCGCGTGCGGCGCATCGACGGCATCCCGGTCATGATCGACCGCATGACCATGGCGGCAGCGCGCCTTCCGGGCTTTCCCGAGCATGCGCAGGACGTGCCGGAGCTGATCTACCTGCACCTGCTCGAGCAATACGGCATCCGCATCTCGGCGGTGCGCGAGCAGCTGACCGCGCGGTTGGCTGACGATGCCGATCTCGCCCTGCTGGAGCTCGTTCCGCCGGCCGCGATCCTGGTCATCGACGAAATCGCCTTCGACCAGACGGGCGCGCCCACGATCCTGGGCAGGCACCACGCCCGAACGGATCGTCACTGCTACGTGAACGAGGTCCGCTGAGGTCCCCTTCCGGAGTGGGGTGACGATCCCCACGTTCTGTCGCGGAAGCACGATAACCCGCGGGTCTCCCACCGTCGGATCCGAGACCCGCGACGCTTGCCCTTCGAGGGGTGCGTCCGCGGGGACCGGTCTCGCGCCGGCGTCCACCGCTCCGCTCGATCCCCCTCGATCGACGGATCCCGCCGCCGGCAGCGGGGCCGGGTCGGCCCTAGGCCTTGGCCGCACTCCGGCGGTCGAGCGCCGCCCGCACATGCTGGGCGAGATCCGCCTTGCGATAGGGTTTGCCCAGCACCGTCGCGCCGAAGCCGGCGGGATGCCCGAGCTTCGCCTGCGGATTGGCGAAGCCCGACGTGAAGACGATCGCCACGTCCGGCATCCGGCGCCGCGCCTCGCGCGCGAGGTCGACGCCGGTCATCCCGCCGGGCATGACGATGTCGGTGAAGACGAGGTCGAACGGCGCGCCGCGGTCGAGCAGCGCCAGCGCCGATTCGGCATTGTCCGCCGCGGCGGTGCGGTAGCCCAGGCTTTCGAGCATGACCACGGCCAGCTTGCGCACGTCCTCCTTGTCCTCGATCACGAGGATGCGCTCGGCGTTCTTCGCCGCGAGCGCATCGGCCTTGACGTCCACCTCCCGCGAGGCCGCCGGCGCCCCCGCGCGCGGCAGATAGATCCGCACGTCGGTGCCGCGGCCAACCTCGCTGTAGATCGTCACCGCCCCGCCGGACTGCCGCGCGAAGCCGTAGACCATGCTGAGCCCCAGGCCGTTGCCCTTGCTTTCCTTGGTCGTGAAGAACGGCTCGAACACGCGCGGCAGCACGTCGGGCGCGATGCCCGAGCCGGTGTCGCTGACCGTCAGGGCGACGTAGTCGCCCGCGCCGACGCCGGCTACCGACGCCGCCGCGGGATCGAGCGTGGCGTTGGCGCAGGCCAGCGTCACGACCCCGCCGTCCGGCATCGCGTCGCGCGCGTTGATCGACAGGTTCAGCACCGCGCTCTCGAGCTCGCTCGGATCCGCGAGCACCGGCCAGATGCCGTCGCCGACGCGCGTCTCGATGACGATATGCTCGCCGAGCGTGCGCTTGAGCAGCGGCTCGAGCTCGCGCAGGGTGGCGCCCGCCTCCAAGGATCGCGGCTGCAGCGCCTGTCGCCGCGACACCGCCAGCAGGCGCCGCACGAGCTCGGCACCGCGCATCGCGGCGTTCAGCGCGTCGGCGCTCAGCTGCTCCGCGTCCTCGTGGCCTTGCCTCGGGTCGCCGAAGCCTTCGCGCATGAGGTCGAGATTGCCGATCACCACCCCCAGCAGATTGTTGAAGTCGTGCGCGATGCCGCCGGTCAATTGACCGATTGCGTCCATCTTCTGCGACTGCGCCATCTGCCGCTCGACCTTGCGCTTCAACGTGACGTCCTCGGCGACATAGACCGCGCCGATGCGCCAGCCGGAATCGCTGATCGGCGCGCCGGAAACGACGATGTCGAGGACGTGGCCGTCGCGATGGCGCCAACGCAGCTGCCGGTCCCGCACGGCCTCACCGGCCATCACCGTCTCGTGCAGCTGCGCGAATTCCGGCACGGCTTCGCCCGACAGGTCGCCAAGGGTGCGGCGCATGGCCTCGTCCGCGCCGTAGCCGAACACCGCCTCGGCAGCCCGGCTCCAGCTTCCGACGCGGCCGTTCGCGGCGAGGCTGAAGATCGGCAGCGGCGAGGAATCGAGCACCGTCGCCAGCTTGGCGTGGGCCGCGGCGATCTCGGCCGCGGCCTGGCGGCGCTCGATCGCGAACAGGCGCGTGAGCTGGCTGTAGAGCGCGCCGGTCTGCAGCAGCAGCGTCACCAGCACGAAGCTGGCGGCCATGAGCCCGTAGATGCGCCCGGCATAGAACCCGAGGTCGAAACGGCCCTGGTTGAGCACCGCGGCCAGCGCGATGTCGAACAGCCACGCCGCCATGACGACCATCAGCCACAGATCGAGCACGCTGTGCGGCCGCCGGCGCCATAGCACCGCGAGCGCCACGAGGCTGACGGACCAGACGGAGGCGACGACACCGATCATGGCCGGCGTATAGCCGTTGCCGCGCATGATGGCCGGCAGCGCGTCCTGGCCTGCGGTCGCGAGCAGCGTGACGGCGGCGACCGCCGCGGCGACGCCCAGGAGGCTGGCGGCGATGGTGCGCGCCGGCGATCCGCGCAACCGATCGGCGCCGCTTCTGTCCTTCAGCAGCGCATAGACGATCGTCAGCGCGGGGAAGCCGGCATGCCAGAACATGTAGAGCCAGGCGGTCGTCTGCGCGCCGGCACCGAGCAGGCCTTCTGGCGCGAACAGGCCGGGGAAGGTCAGGCCGTGCACCACCGCCATCGCCCCGGTGAAGACGTATCCGGCCGAAAGCGCCAGCAAGCCGCGCGAGCGCAGGGTCGCGCACTGCGCGTACAGCAGCACCGCGGTGA
>JAKLKW010000044.1:21178-52018 GCA_023150455.1 Alphaproteobacteria bacterium
AGGTCGTTGACCGCGAGCGCGGACTGATAGCTCGGGATGAAGGCCCAGACCTGGGGCAGCTGCACCCGCGCGAACGGCGCCAGCGCCACGAAAACGATTGAGGAGACGACGAGCACGCCGAGCGCGAGCCTGACGTCCGTCGCCCGGGCCGGCATCGTCGAAAGAAACAGGCGGCGTTCGTCCCCGGACTCGCCCTGCATCGGCGCTCCCTCCACCGCTGCCTACGGTGACGCGCGACACCGGCTTGACGAGGGGCAAGGCCGGGAACGTCGCACGCAACCGTCATCGTACATAACGCCAGTCGCTTTTCATTGTTCCCGCAATTCGGGAATATACTGGGGTGGCGTATCCCGCCGTCGCGCCGTTGACATTCATTGCCTGCTGCAGCGCGCAAGCGCGACAAGACGAAGGAATCGTGTCCCCATGACGTCACGCTACATCGCATCGCTGCCGTTGAAGCTTTTGATGCTGATGATGATCGCGCTTGGACCGGCGATGGCGAGCCCGGCCCACGCACAGCGCGGCAACCCGCGCATGACGGCAGGCGGCCAGACGATCGACGCGATGATCGCGGATTTCATGGCGGAGCACGACGTCGCCGGCATGGCGCTGGCGATCGTGCAGGCGCCCTATATCCCGCGCGTCACCGGCTTCGGCCTGGCCGATGCCGAGAAGAGGCTGCTGGTCGCGTCGAACACCCTGTTCGATATCGGCCGGATGGGCGAGGCCTATACCGCCGTGGCCGTGATGCAGCTGGCGGAGATGGGCAAGCTCGGCCTTGACGACCCGATCGTCCGGTATCTCGGCGACGTCGCCGAGGCCTGGCGCGGCGTCACCCTGCGCCATCTGCTGATGCATGCGTCGGGCATCGCCGACTATGCGCGCGATCCGTCGTTCGATCCCGCGCGGAGCTACGCGATCGGCGAGATCGTGGCGCTGTCCGCGACCAAGCCGCTGGCGTTTGCGCCGGGCAAGGACCTCGCCGACAGCCGGACCGACTACAAGCTGCTCGCGCGCATCGTCGAGCTCGCGAGCGGCCAGACCTATCGCGATTTCGTGCGCGCGAACCAGTTCGAGCGCCTGGGCCTCAGCCACACCGTCTTCGCCGACGAAACCGACCGCGTGCGCAGCGAGGCGGTCGAGCGCAACGGCAATCGGCACAAGGAATTCCTGGTCGATCCGGCGCTCATCAACCCGACCGAGCGCGCCACCGGCTATCGCGCCGTGGGCGAAGCGCAGGCGCCGGCCACGGCGCCGCCGCGGCTGATCGACGGGCCGATCCTCGCCTCGGCCATGGACATCAGCCTGTGGGATGTCGGCCTCGCCGGCGGCATCCTGGTCAAGGACGCGAAGCTGCGCGCGCTGCTCTATCAGCCAGCCACGCTCGCCGACGGGCGCAAGGCGCCGGTCATGGGCGCCTGGCGCTTCCCCGGCCGCAAGGGGCTGATGTACGTCACCGGCGACGAGCGCGGCTTCTCCGCCTTCCTGAGCCGCTTCACCGACGCCTCCGAGCTGGTCTGCGTCACGCTGCTCGCCAACAAGGAGGGCCTCGACCTGACGCAGCTCGGCCGGCGCATCGCCGGCGCCTACGACCCGCGCCTGGGTCACCCGGCGGCGGCCGACGGCATGCGGGTGCAGCAGAGCCCCTACCCGGTCGGCGAAACCATCCAACGCCTCGAGACCGCGCTGCGCGCCGCCGGCATGGGAATCATGGGCCGCGTCGACCACGCCGCCGGCGCGAACAAGGCGGGCCTGAGCCTGCCCGCCACCGAGGTCCTGACCTTCGGCGACCCCAGGGCCGGCACCCTGCTGATGCAGGCGCGCGGCGCCGCCGCGCTCGACCTGCCCTTGCGCGCCGTCGCCTGGGAAGAGGACGGCCAGGTCTGGCTCGGCCTCACCGACCCGGTCGACATCGCCCGGCGCTACGCCATCGCGGGACGGGACAAGCTGGCGCACGCGATGCGCCGACGCCTCGACACGCTGGCGCTGAAGGCGGTGACGCCGTATTGAAGGCGCCGGTCCTACCCGCCGAAACCGCGCTTCGCAGGCGCCGCGGCGCCACGCAACAGCCCTTCGGTACTGATATCCTCGTCGAGATCGGGCCGGTGAATGCCGT
The DNA here is from genome assembly GCA_023150455.1 of Alphaproteobacteria bacterium. Lineage (GTDB taxonomy): Bacteria > Pseudomonadota > Alphaproteobacteria > JAEULC01 > JAEULC01 > JAEULC01. Next base: position 23,295 of record JAKLKW010000044.1, read on the forward strand.
AGCCGGCACCTGCAATTTCCCAGCGCGCCCGCTGCGTTGGCGTCGCGTCGAATAGGCGCGGGTACCACGCCAGCGGCACCGCAATCGTCCGCCCATCCATCAGGTCGACAATCAATCGCTCGTCATCAAAACGGACGGACCGTACGCGCTCGTCAGCCTGTTGGATCGAAATGGTCATGCCACGCTGACTATGGAAATAGAATCGATATCCGTCCTGCCGCAAAACTGTTGGCAAGACCCGCTCCTTGGCTATTGCCGCGCAATGTCATAGCACGATCGAGGCGCACTTCGCACCGGCACCGAATGCCTCTAGCATCAGTTTGGTTACCCATTTTCCTGGAGCACCCGCCCGCATGCTGGCCTCGCAACGCACGCTGTTCGACATCCCGCGCGATGTCTGTTTCCTCAACGCCGCTTCCTGGAGTCCGCTGCCGCTCGCGACGCAGCAGGCGGGGCGCGCGGCGGTCGCGCGCAAGGGGCAGCCGTGGAAGCTCGACCAGAGCTTCGCCCAGGCGCAGTACGAGCGGGCGCGAAGGGCGGCGGCCGCCCTGATCGGTGCTTCGCCCGACGACGTGGCCCTGATCTCCTCGGTCGGCTACGGCGTCGCCACGGCGGGGAAGGTGCTGACGATCCCGCGCGGATCGCGCGTGCTGCTGCTGGCGGACGACCATTCCTCGCCGGTGCTGGAATGGATGACGCGCGCGCCGGAGGAAGGCTACGCCGTCGACGTGGTGGCGCGCCCGGACGACGGCGACTGGACCGCGGCGGTGCTCGAGGCGATCGCGCGGCCGGGCGCGCCGCCGCCGGCGCTGGCCTCGATCTCGTCGGTGCACTGGTCCGACGGCGGGCTGGTCGACCTCGACCGCGTCGCGCCGGCGCTGCGCGCGCGGGGCGCGGCGCTGCTGGTCGACGCGACGCACAGCGCCGGCATCATGAAGATCGACGTCGCCGCGCTCGATCCGGACTTCCTGGTCTTCCCGACCTACAAGTGGGTGCTCGGGCCGTACGGCCGCGCGTTCCTCTATGTCGCGAAGCGGCATCAAGGCGGCGTGCCGCTGGAGCAGACCAGCTACGGAAGGCGCGCGGTCGCCGCCGAGCGCGCGCCCTATCTCGGCGACACCGCCTATGTCGACAGCGCGCGGCGCTTCGACATGGGCGAGCGCGACCACTTCATCTCGCTGGAGATGGCGGCGATCGGCATGGAGCTGGTCGCGAGATGGGGCTCGGACGCGATCCTGTCACGGCTGCGCGTGCTGACCGGCCTCCTCGCCGACGGCCTGTGCGGCTCGGGCGCGCTGGTGCCCGACGCACGCGTGCGCGCGCCGCACATCGTCAGCCTCGCCTTCCCCGAGGGCATGCCCGGCGGCATGATCGCGCGCCTGGCCGCCGAGAACGTCCATGTCGCCGCGCGCCTCGGCCGCATGCGCATCAGCCCGCATGTCTACAACGACGAGGAGGACGTCGGCCGCTTCCTCGACACGTTCTACCGGGTGATGAACTGAACCAGATGTCAAAGGCCGGAAGTCGGAGGTCGGACGAAAAGCCGACATCCGGCATGTGACTCCTGACCGCTACTCTCCCTTCAGCCGGCGGCGCAGGCGGCGGATGGCGTACCAGACCGCGAGCGCGACGGGCACGATCAAGACACCGGCCGCAATGTCCGGGTCGACCGGCACGCCGGCGCCTTTCGCGCCCTTGGCGGCATAGGCGACGAGGCCGACGACGTAGTAGCTGATCGCGGCGACCGACAGGCCCTCGACGGTCTGCTGCAGGCGCAGCTGCAGGTGCGCGCGCCGGTTCATCGAGGCGAGCAGGTCGCGGTTCTGCGCCTCGAGCGCCACGTCGACGCGCGCGCGCAGGAGCGCGCTCACCCGCGCCACGCGCGTCGAAATCGTCTCCAGCCGCTCGCCCACCGACTCGCAGGTGCGCATGGCCGGCGCCAGTCGGCGGTCCATGAACTCGCCGATCGTCTGGATTCCCTCGACGCGTTCCTCGCGCAGCTCCTCGATGCGCCGGCGCACCAGCGCGTAGTAGGCGCGGCCGGCGCCGAAGCGGTAGGTGGTGGCGGCGGCGATGCGCTCGGCCTCGGCCGAGAGCTTGACGAGACGATCAAGCAACCGGCGCTCGTCCTCGAGCCCGCCGGCGCCGGCGATGCCCTGCGTGAGGCGCGCGAGCTCGCCGCCGATCGCGTCGATCGCGGGCCCGTGCTCGCGCGCGACCGGCAGCGCCAGGAGCGCCATCATGCGATAGGTCTCGATCTCCAGCAGGCGCTGCATCATCCGGCCGGCCTGCCGCGCGCTCAAGCGGATCGCGCGCACCAGGATGCGGCCGAACCCGTCCTCGTGCAGGCGGAAATCGGTGTAGGCCATGGCGCCGCCGCCGGCGATCAGGCTGCCCGCAGTCGTGTCGGGCACCAGCGTGCGCGCGACCAGCGCCGCGTCGCCCCCGCCGCCGGCCGCCGGCAACAGCGCCAGATGCACCGCGACCAGCACCGAACCGGGCAGCGCCTTCAGCCAGTCCTGCGGCACGCGCGCGATCGCGGGATCGGCGAAGGGATCGCCATGGGAACCGGCACGCAGGAAGGTGTAGGTCGAGAACTCGGTGTGCCGCTCCCATTTCAGCCGGAACGCGCCGAACTCGGCGGCGAAGTGCGTCGCCTGCTGCGGCGGCGGCGCGACGCCGGTGCGCGCGCACAGTGACACGAGATGGGCGAAGTCGGCCTCCGCCCCGCCTTCGCCCCACAGCACCGCGAGATGCGAGACGCGCTCGGGCGCCTCCAGCGCGGCGAAGGGCCGCGCGTGCACCTCGTTGTTCAGGGCCGCGCGGCGGCGATCCTCGTTGAAGCGCGGCATCGGCGGCACGGCTCCCCCTCTGTCCCACGCGCGCTATAGCACAGGCCCCGGGCGCGTCGGCCTCGCCCCTGGCGGCGGCCAGCGACGACGTGACGCAGGGATGTGCGCCTTCGCCGCACGCTGCCGTGATGTAGCTTGCCCGCCCGGTTGCCCCGCCCGCAAGGCCCGCATGAGCCTCGCCGAGTTCTTCGCCCGCCTCGAATCGCCCGCGCTCCGGCAGATCGCGGCGCATTGGCGCGACGCGCGCGGCGGGCGCATGATGCCGGGCTGGAAGCACATCGATCCCGTCGCCATCGCGCCGCATCTGCCGATCGTCTGGGCCTGGCGCTACGACCGCGCCGCCGATCGCTTCATCGGCCGCCTGGCGGGCGATGCGATCACCGCCGCCTTCGAGCGCCAGATGCGCGGCGCGACGCTGCACGAGTTCTTCGCCGGGCGCGACCCCGACGAAGCCGAGCGGCGCTACCGCCGCATCGTCGGCGAGCCCGCGCTGATGCACTGCCAGGGCCAGGTGTTCAGGCACGCCGGCCGCGTCGGCGTCGGCGGGCGCATCGGCCTGCCGCTGGCGGAGGACGGCGAGCACGCCGACGGCATCCTCGGCGCCACGACCTACAGCCTGCCCAGCGGCCTCTATCGCGACGGGGTGCGCGGCGAACGGTTCGCGCAGCAGCACTGCGTCTTCTTCCCGCTGCGGAACATCATGGGCGGAATCCCCGTGGACGGCCGGCCCGGGGCCGACCGGGGCTGAAAATCGCTCGCAACGTGCCATATACTCCTGGGCAACGCCCCGGGAGTACCCATCATGTCCAACCTCACCCGCACCGACGAGCTGTTCTTCGCGCGCGCCGGGCTCGACCTGAAGCGCACGGAGCGTGTCGTCGCCGACGCGCTCAAGGGCTGCGACGACGGCGAGCTGTTCCTGGAGTACTGCCAGTCCGAGAGCATCGCCTTCGACGACGGGCGGGTGAAGTCGGCCAGCTTCGACACGACCCAGGGCTTCGGCCTGCGCGCGGTCAAGGACGACGCCGCCGGCTACGCCCATGCGAGCGAGCTGAGCGAAGCGGCGCTCAAGCGCGCCGCGCAGTCGGTCACCGCGGTGCGCTCGGGCCACAGCGGCACGCCGGCGGAAGGGCCGGTCGGCACCAACCGCAGCCTCTACGGCGACTTGAACCCGCTCAGCGGCGCCGAGTTCGCCGCCAAGGTCAAGCTGCTGGCCGAGATCGACGCCTATGCGCGCGCCAAGGACGGCCGCGTCAAGCAGGTGATGGCCTCGATCTCGGGCGAATGGCAGGCGGTGCAGATCATCCGCGCCGACGGCTTGCGCGTCGCCGACATCCGGCCGCTGGTGCGCCTCAACGTCGCCATCGTCGTGGGCGAAGGCGACCGCATGGAGACGGGCAGCGCCGGCGCGGGCGGGCGCACCTCCTACGACCTCTACCTCGATCCCAAGCGGTGGCAGGCCCAGGCCGACGAGGCGCTGCGCCAGGCGCTGGTCAATCTCGGCTCGGTGCCGGCGCCGGCGGGGGAGATGACGGTCGTGCTGGGGCCCGGCTGGCCCGGCGTGATGCTGCACGAGGCGATCGGCCACGGGCTCGAGGGCGACTTCAACCGTAAGAAGACCTCGGCCTTCGCCGGTCTCCTGGGCCAGCGCGTCGGATCGCCCGGCGTCACCGTGGTCGACGACGGCACGCTGAAAGACCGCCGCGGCTCGCTGACGGTCGACGACGAGGGCACGCCGTCCAACTGCACGGTGCTGATCGAGGACGGCATCCTCAAGGGCTTCATGCAGGACCGCATGAACGCGCGGCTGATGGGCATGCGTCCGACCGGCAACGGCAGGCGCCAGAACTTCGCGCATCACCCGATGCCGCGCATGACCAACACCTACATGCTGGCGGGCAAGCACGACCCGAAGGAGATCCTCTCGACCGTGAAGCGCGGCCTCTATGCCGTGAACTTCGGCGGCGGCCAGGTCGACATCACCTCGGGCAAGTACGTGTTCTCGGCGTCCGAGGCCTACCTGATCGAGGACGGCAAGGTCGGGCCCGCGGTCAAGGGCGCGACTCTGATCGGCAACGGGCCGGACGCGCTGACCAGGATCTCGATGGTCGGCAACGACCTCAAGCTCGACGACGGCATCGGCACCTGCGGCAAGGACGGCCAGGGCGTACCGGTCGGCGTCGGCCAGCCGACGATCAAGATCGATGCGATGACGGTCGGCGGCACGGCGGCATAGTTTCTCCCGCCTCGCAGGGTTTCGCCGCCGCCGGCCCGGCCGCCGCGCGGAGCGCCGCGCGGCGGTGCGGCGCCACGACCGGATAGATCAGCGCGCCCAGGCGCCCGGCGCGTTCGAAGGCGGGGCTGCAGCGTTGCGCCGCGACGAAGCCCCACACGTCGCCGCAGGGCGGCGCGCGCGCAAGCGGGCGACGGCGGATCCTACGGGTTCTTCTCGATGTAGATGTCGCCCTGCGGGTTCAGCATCACGTAGGTGGCGCGGTTGTTGAGCTTGGCATGGGCGTGCCAGACGTTGTCGCAGCCCTTGCGCAGGTCGGAGACGCCCTGGAACCCGACCGCCTCGAAGGCGCGGCGGGCGGCCGCGGCGGTGGTCGAGTCGATCCGCTCGCCCTGGCAGCCGACCGCGCCGGGCGCCTCGGTGGCGTCCGCCTTGGTCGCCGGCGCCGCGCCGTCCGCCGGTGGCGGCAGGGGTTGCGCCGCGACCGCCTGGCCCGGCGGCGCCATGGCCTGCTGCTGCGGCATCGCCGGTTGCGGGGCCGGTTGCTGCGGAAGGGGCTGCGGCCGGCCCTGCGCCTGCACCGGCACATAGGCCTGCGGCGGCTGTCCCGGAACGGGCGAGGCCGGCACATACCAGGTGCCGGCCGGCTGGGCCGACGCGAGCTGTTGCTGCGACGGGATGCGGGCCATCTCGGTCCATTTCGCCTTCATGGCCATGGATTCGTGCTCGCTCCCGCTTCCGCCCCGGTACGACGACTGGACGGATTGCGGCGGCGCGCCGGTGTGGATGGGCTGGGTCTGGATCAGGTAATGCGGATCCGCCGAATAGCATTGCAGCTGCGCCTGCGCGAAGGCTGCGCCTCCGGACAGACCGCCGAGCGCAACGGCCGCGATACCGAGCTTGCGAAGCATGGGTCGTCCCTCCCGCCGAAGGGGCCGCGCGGCACGGATCCGCTGCCGGCCCAGGTGCGGCAACGCACGGACCGGCGCGAAGGTTCCGTAGAACTACGAAAGGCGGGGGCTATTCGGTCTCGATGAAGATCTCGCCGCGCGGCGACAGGGCGACGTTGACCGGCCTGCCGTCCTTGACGGCCTTGCCGTGCCAGACATTGTCGCAGCCCTTCTTCAGGTCGCGCGCCTGGCGATAGCCGGCAGCCTCGAGCTTGCGGCGCGCGTCGGTGGCCGTGGTGTTGTCGGGCCTGTCGCCCGGATCGCAGGCGCCTTGCGCCCAGGCCGGGGAAGAGAGGCCGGCCGGCTCAAAGCCGATCAGCGCGGCCAGCAGCACGGCACCGGCGGTGAGCAGGGGAAGAGCTCGCGTCATGTCGTCCTCGCCTTCGTTCACCCGACCAAAGGCCAACATATCATCGCGCGACGGGGGAGCAAGCGAACGGACGAACGCTTGCTAGACCTGGCCCACAAGGCCCATGAGCTGGTTCTGGACCGCCAGGTACACGGTTTCGCTTGCATCGTGCACGAGGGCGATGCCGTCGCCCGCGGAATCCGGTGCGCCGACGACCCATCGGCCGAATTACGGTGACAGTGCATTCAATTCGAGCCCGTGTGTCCAAACTGAGGATCCGACGCATGAATTGAATGCACTGTCACCGCAATTGTCACCGCAATCGTTGATAGGGGGCATATTGATGAGGGCGTAGCATTCGAAATGGGCTCCATGTTCGCCCTCGGGAAGCCATGCGTCGGCCTGCAGACGGACGTTCGGCGCGCATTGCCGTCAGGAAATAACCCGATGATCGGTCAAAGTCTCGCTGCAATTGTGAATGACCTTCCGCAGCTAGTCGAACGGGTAGCAAACCTGGCCCGCCGCTTTCACGATACAAGGCTACAAAGCGCCTGACGCCGGATACATTTCGATCTCCTTCAACCTACGACTTGCCCCCAGCCCTTGCCCCTGCCCTGCCGGATCGTCTAGCCTCACGGCAAAGTTACCGCCGAATACATTGCTGGGAGGATTCTCATGTCCGCGTTTCGCCGCTCCTTCACCCGCCGCGATGTCCTGCAAACCGCGCTGGCGGGCGGCGTCGCCGCCTATGCGCTGGGCCGGTTCGGGCTGTCGCCGTTTTCGGTCGGTGATGCGCAGGCGCAGGCGATCGACACGCTGAAGCTGTTCGTGCCGGCCAACCCGGGCGGCGGCTGGGACCAGACCGCGCGCTCGATGGAGCAGGCGCTGAAGGCCGCGGGCATGATCAAGGCGGCGCAGGTCACCAACAAGGGCGGCGCCGGCGGCGCCGTGGGCCTGCCCGAGTTCGTCAACCAGTGGAAGGGCCAGCCGAACGCGCTGATGATCGGCGGCATGGTGATGGTCGGCGCGCTGTTGACCAACAAGTCGCCGGTCAAGCTGACGCAGACCGTGCCGATCGCCAAGCTGACCGAGGAGCAGGAGGTCGTCGTGGTGCCGGCGGCCTCGCCGCACAAGGACATGAAGAGCCTGGTGGCGGCGCTGAAGGCCGACCCGGGCAAGGTGTCCTTCGCCGGCGGCTCGGCGGGCGGCACCGACCACATCCTCGCCGGGCTGATCGCCAAGTCGGTCGGCGTCGACGCGAAGAAGGTGGCCTATGTCGCCTATGCCGGCGGCGGGCCGGCCTCGGCCGCGATCCTCGGCAACCAGGTGGCCGCCGGCATCTCGGGCTGGGGCGAGTTCGCCGAGCAGGTGAAGGCCGGCAAGATGCGCGCGCTCGCCGTCTCGGGCGCGAGCCGCATCCCCGGCGTGAACGTGCCGACGCTGAAGGAGCAGGGCGTCGCTGTCGAGCTGGTCAACTGGCGCGGCGTGTTCGCCCCGCCGGGCGTCAGCGACAAGGACAAGAAGGCGATGATCGACCTGGTTACCAAGATGGCCGCGACCAAGGAATGGAAGGACATCCTGCAGAAGCGCGACTGGGCCGGCAGCCTGGTCACCGGCGATGCCTACGCCAAGTACATCGCCGCGGAGACCACGCGCATCGAGGCCGTGCTGAAGGACCTCGGCCTCGCGAGCTGAGGCGGCGCGGCGGCGCCGGCCGTGGCGGCGCGACGCAAGACGGTGCGCGCGTTCGCTCCCTCCTTTTCGTCATGGCCGGCCTCCGAGCCGGCCATCCACGCTTCGACTCGGGCGGCTGCGAGCGGAAGCGTGGATGGCCGGGTCAAGCCCGGCCATGACGTCAGTGGATAGCGGGACTCCGAGCCCGCCATGTTACCGCCGTCATCGCACCGCGCTCCCGCCTGGGCGGAGACGCTGCTGGGCTTGGGCGTGCTGGGCGTGGCGGCGGTGGTCGGCATCGACACGTGGCGGGCGCCGGGCGGGCCGGGCTACAGCCAGGTGGGGCCGACCGCGTTTCCCTATGGCACGGCCGCGGCGCTGGCCGTGCTTGGCGTGCTGCTGACCCTCGAGGGCTGGCGCGGCGGCTGGCGCGATCCCGACACCGAGGCCGAGCTCGGCCATCCGTCGTGGCGCGGCCTCGCCTGGGTCGCGCTCGGGCTCGCGGTCAACGCGGCGCTGATCCCGTGGCTCGGCTTCATCCTGTCCTCGACCGTGCTGTTCGCCTGCGTCGCACGCGGCTTCGCCTCGGACCGGCCGGCGCGCGATCTCGCCGTCGGCTTCCTGCTCGCCTTTGTCGCCTGGTTCGGCTTCGCCAGGCTCTTGTCGATCAACCTGGGGCCCGGGCTGATCGAGGGATACTTCTGATGGGGACGCGCTGACATGGAGGCGTTGGCCGCCCTTGCCCAGGGCTTCGCCGTCGCGCTGACGCCGGTGAACCTCGCCTGGGCTTTCGCCGGCGTGTTCCTGGGCACGGCGGTCGGCGTGCTGCCCGGCCTGGGGCCGGCGCTGACCATCGCGCTGCTGCTGCCGCTCACCTTCTCGGTGCCGGCGACCTCGGTCTTCATCCTGTTCGCGGGCATCTACTACGGCGCGATGTACGGCGGGTCGACCACGTCGATCCTGCTCAACACGCCGGGCGAGAGCGCGACCATCGTGACCGCCCTCGAGGGCAACAAGATGGCCAAGCGCGGGCGGGCGGCGCCGGCGCTGGCGACGGCGGCGATCGGCTCGTTCGTTGCCGGCACGATCGGCACGCTCGGCCTCACCTTCCTCGCGCCGGCGGTGGTCGAGTTCGCGCTCAAGTTCGGGCCCGCGGAATATTTCGCGCTGATGATTCTCGCCTTCGTCACCGTCTCGGCCGTGCTCGGCAACTCGGCCGTGCGGGGCCTCACGGCGCTGTTCTTCGGCATCTGGCTGGGGCTGATCGGCATCGACCTGCAGACGGGCCAGGCGCGCTTCACCTTCGGCCTGCCGGAGCTGACCGACGGCATCAACGTGATCGTGGTCGCCGTCGGCCTGTTCGCCGTGGGCGAGACGATCTTCCTGGCGCTGCATCCGCAGAACACCGGCGGCCAGGTGCTGCAGGTGACCGGCAGCCTGATGATGAGCGCCGAGGACTGGCGCCGTTCGTGGAAGGCCTGGCTGCGCGGCGCCTTCATCGGCTTCCCGATCGGCGCCATGCCGGCGGGCGGCGCCGAGGTGCCGACCTTCCTCAGCTACTACCTGGAAAAGAAGCTGTCGAAGCACCCGGAGGAGTTCGGCTCGGGCGCGATCGAGGGCGTCGCCGGGCCCGAGGCCGCCAACAACGCCAGCGCCGCCGGCGTGCTGGTGCCGATGCTGTCGCTGGGATTGCCGACCTCGGCCACGGCCGCGATCATGCTCTCGGCGTTCCAGAGCTACGGCATCAACCCCGGGCCCCTGCTGCTGCAAAGCCAGCCCGAGCTGGTCTGGGGCCTGATCGCCAGCCTCTATGTCGGCAACGTCATGCTGCTGGTGCTGAACCTGCCGCTGGTGGGATTGTGGGCGAAGATGCTGACCATCCCGACGCCGCTGCTCTATGGCGGCATCCTGGTGTTCGCCACGATCGGCACCTACGGCATCAGCCAGAGCCCGATCGACCTGTTCCTGCTCTACGCCATCGGCGCGCTGGGCTACCTGATGCGCCGCTTCGACTTCCCGACCGCGCCGGTCATCATCGGCATGATCCTGGGCCCGCTGGCCGAGCAGGAGTTCCGCCGCGCCATGACCATCAGCCAGGGCGACCTCAGCGTGTTCGTCACGCACCCGATCGCCGCCTTCCTGCTGGCGCTGGCCGTGCTCGCGCTGCTCGGCCCGCATGTCGCGCGGTTGGCGAGGCGGGCGAAGGCGGCGTAGACCTTATCGACCGCGGCGCAAGAGCCGGTGCATCGCCGCCCGCAGCGGCGCCGTCAGCTTCCAGCTTGTCGACGACAATACGTCGTTCAGGTCCTTCTCGCGGGCCAGACGCTTGCCGTACTCGTCCAACCGCCCGGCTTGCGCCGCGGCGAGCTCCCTCCGCAGCGCGGCGAGCTCCCTCCGCAGCGCGGCCAGCTCGGCCTCGAGGCGCGCGATGCTCGCCTCGTAGGCGGCGATCATGTCGTGGCGCGCCTTGCGACCGTCCAACGCCTGGCCGAGCAGCCGGTCGCCGAGGTCCGGCAGAAGGTCCCGCCAGATGCGGACCGCGTAGTCCGGCCCCTCGATGATCGCCGTCCAGCGCCGCAGCTCGTCCGCGCGCTGCTCCGGGCTCCAGTCCAGCCGCTCCGGCGAGTGGAAATGCAGCGCCGTCGGCCAGCGCAGCAGACGCGCGCGGCACCAGGGCTGGCGCAGGAACTTGTGCCACAGGAACTGGTCGGCCGGCAGGCCTTCGGGCGTCGTGGTCCAGCCCTCGGGCAGGCGCAGATAGGCGTCGCGGCGATGCGCGGCGAAGACCGGGCCGAAGCCGTTGCAGGCCCACGGCCCGAAATCGTTGGGCTGCCAGGCGAGCCAGGGCTCGACGAATTCGGGGCGCTCGAGGTCGAAGAACCAGGTGCGCACCTTGTCGTCCGGTCCGACGTTCACCTGGATCGAGCCGACGAAGTCGGCGTCGGCCAGCGCCCGGCCGAGCATGTCGATATGGCCGGGCAGCCACAGGTCGTCGTCGTTCTGGTGGAAGACGAATTCGCCGCGGGCCTGGCGCAGCACGTGGTCGCGGTTGAGCTCGCCGCGCGCCGGCGCCTTGGGCAGGTCGAAGAAGCGGATGCGCGGGTCGTCGCGCTGGAGCGCCAGCACCGTGGCGCGCACGTCTTCCGTGACGCCGTCGCCGCAGATCAGGATCTCCATGTCCTGGACGCCCTGCGCCTGCACGCTGCGCACCGCGTACGGCAGCGTCGAGGCATGCTCGTGCGACGGGAGGAAGACGCTGATGCGCGGGCCGGCAGGGGATGCGGTCACGGCTTCTCCTGGCCGAGCCGCCGCGCACGCTCGGCCAGGTCGGCGTGCGCCCGCTCCAGCGCCTCGGCCGGGGCGGACGCCCAATGATCCAGCCGCCGGCGCATGGCCTGGATGGCATCGCCGACACGCTGCGGTTGCAGCGAGTCGACGAGCGAGCGCGCGATCCAGGCGCCGGTCGCGCCGAGGCGCGGGAGCTGCGCATAGACGAGGTCGGGTGGGATCGGCAGGGTCGCGTTGTCGGGATGGGCGAGGCCGCCGAGCGACAATCGCACGCCGGCGCGGCGCACCTCGGCCGCCAGCGCATCGACCAGCGGCGAGGCCAGCACCTCGAAATGACTGCCGACGCCGAACTGCAGCCGCAGGTCGTTGAGGCCGATCATCACCTCGCCGACGCCCGGCACCGCCACCACGTCGCGGATGCGCAGCGCCGCCGCGGCGGTCTCGAGCAGCGCGACCACCTCGGCGCGGCCGTCGACCAGGCGGACGAAACGGCCGACTTCGTGGGCCGTGTGGAAGAAGGGCAGCATCAGCACCCGCACGCCCGCCGCAAGCGCGCGCTCGACGTCGGCCGGCGTCGCGGCGTTGAGCGGGTCGAGCCGCGCGAACAGCGCGGCCCGCCCGAGGCGCGGCGCGACAGCGGCGAAATCCGCCCAGTCGTGAGCGGACAGCCGGCCCGCCGTGCCGGCCTGGCGTTCGGCCTTGCCCAGGCGCTCGAGGTCGAGGCCGATGCGGTCGACGCCGGCGCGGTCGGCGGCTTCGGCCAGCGCCGGATTGGCCGTGATCAGCGTCAGGCGGAACCGGGCGCCGTAGCTGCCGCAATCTGGCGAGGCGCCGGTCAAAGAATGTCCGGGATTTCCGCCGCGCCGGGCTGTAGCCGCCAATTGTCCGGCTTGGCGTGCTCGTAGAGCTGGTCGATCACGTTGATGTACCCGGCCGGCACGCCGCTCTCGTTGCGCAGCCCGTGCCAGACCTGCGGCGGCACGATCACCATGACCGGGCGCATCGCGCCGATGCGGACGACCTCGCCGACCCCTTTGGTCGGCGAGCGCTCGCGCCCGTCCCACAGCGCCAGCTTGATGTTGCCGCCGACGCCGATGATGTGGTCGGTCTGCGCGGCATGGACATGCCAGTCGGTGACCGCGCCGGCGTTGAGCTCGACCCAGTTCACTTGTCGGACCTCGGTGGCGACGCCCGGCCAGTCCGTGCGGAACACCTCGGTCATCCAGCCGCTGCGGGTCAGCACGTTGCCGAGCTCGACGACGCGCACGCCATCGATGCGCGGCGGCGCGGCCCTGCCGCCGCCGGGGAGCACAGTCTGCCCGTCCTTCGTGCCGATATGCGGCATCGGTCCCCCTTCTCGCCCGGGTGCCAAACCACGCGGCGAAACTGCCGGGCGAAGGCGGCGCGAACCTATCGCGCCCCGATAGACGCCGCAATGCACGGCCTGAGGATAACCGGACACTGCTGCCGCCGGACGATATACTCGGCCGCAGCGCGGCCATGCTCAAGAACACCGCCGGCCTGATCGTCTATCGGCGCACCGGAGCGGCGCCCGAGTTCCTGCTCGTGCATCCGGGCGGGCCGTTCTGGGCGCGCAAGGATCTCGGCGCGTGGTCGATCCCCAAGGGCGAATTCGACCCCGACGAGGACGGACTCGCCGCCGCGCGGCGGGAATTCGCCGAAGAGACCGGGCTTGCGTTGAAGAGCGCCGGCGCCTACCGCAAGCTCGCGCCGGTGAGGCAGCCCGGCGGCAAGACCGTGCATGCGTGGGCGGTCGAGGCGGATTGCGACGCCGCCGCCGCGCGCAGCAACCTGTTCACGATGGAATGGCCGCCACGCTCGGGCCGCATGCAACAATTCCCCGAGTGCGATCGCGCGGAATGGTTTCCCTGGCGCGAGGCGATGGAAAAGATCCTGAAAGGTCAGCAGCCGATCCTGGAGCAGGTGCTGGACCTGCTGGGGATCGAGCACCCGGACGACCGTCGCCCCCGGAACAGGAAGCCACCAAGACATCAAGACACCAGGAAGAGGGAATAGGGCGGCCCTCCGTCGCACGAAAGCCGTCTGCCTTGGTGCCTTGGCGTCTTGGTGGTTCCCTTTCTTCGGGCGCTTCGGATCCGACGCGCGAGCGGCTATTGCCGCGCGTTGCCGCCGCTGCCTAATCTGGCTCCGGGACGAGGGGAGGAAGCGCCATGCGCATCGGCAGCGGCGCCGGGTTTGCCGGCGACCGGCTGGACGCGGCCGTCGTGCTGGCGGAGCGCGGCGGGCTCGACTACCTGGCGATGGAATGCCTGGGCGAGCGCACCGTGGCACTGGCGCAGCTCAGGCGCTTGCGCGATCCGGACACGGGCTACGACCCGCTGCTCGAGCGGCGCATGCGCGCGCTGCTGCCGCTGCTCAAACGCAACAAGTTCCGCCTCGTCACCAACATGGGCGGCGCCAACCCGCTGGCCGCGGCCGGCCGGGTCGCGGCGATCGCGCGCGATCTGGGACTCGCGCTCAGCGTCGCCGCCGTCACGGGCGACGACGTGCTCGACCGCATCGACCATCGCCAGAAGGCGATGGAGGACGCCGAGCCGCTCGACAGCCACGGCCCGCTGGTCGCGGCCAATGCCTATCTCGGCGCCGACGCGATCCTGCCGGCGCTCGAAAGCGGCGCCGAGGTGATCGTCACCGGGCGCGCCGCCGATCCGTCGCTGTTCCTGGCGCCGATGGTGCACGAGCTGGACTGGAAGCTGGACGACTGGGACCGTCTCGCGCGCGGCACGGTGGCGGGGCACCTGCTCGAATGCGCCGGCCAGCTGACCGGCGGGTATTTCGCGGATCCCGGCCGCAAGGACGTGCCCGACATGGCAAGTCTCGGCTTCCCTTTTGCCGACATTTCCGCCGACGGCACCGCGCGCTTCGGCAAGGTCGCGGGCACCGGCGGGCGCATCGACCGCATGACCGCGACCGAGCAGCTGCTCTACGAGGTCACCGACCCGTGCGCCTATGTGACGCCCGACGTCGTCGCCGACTTCACCACGACGGGGCTCGACGAGACCGGGCCGGACGCCGTGACCACCTCGGGCGCGCGCGGCCGCCGGCGGCCGGACGCGCTGAAGGTAAGCGTCGGCTACCGCGCCGGCTTCCTGGGCGAGGGCGAGATCGGCTATGCCGGCAGCCATGCGGTCGAGCGCGCGGAGCTCGCGGGCGAGATCATGCGCGAGCGCCTGGCCAACCTTTTCGGCCGGCTGCGGATCGACGTGATCGGGATGACGGCGCTGCATGGCGGCACGTTGGATGGGTCGGCGCGGCCCTACGAGGCGCGCCTGCGCGTCGCCGCGCGCGCGGCGGACGCGGCGGCGGCGGCACTGGTCGGCGAGGAGGTCGAGGCGCTCTACACCAACGGCCCGGCCGGCGGCGGCGGCGTGCGCCGCAGCGTGACGGAGCAGATCGGCATCGTCTCGTGCCTGATCCCGCGCGGCCAGGTGCAGGTCAAGACGACGGTGCTGGAAGCATGACCCCGCCGCGCCGGGTAAAGCTGCACGAGATCGCGCATTGCCGCGCCGGCGACAAGGGCGATACCGCGATCCTGTCGCTGATCGCCTACCGCGCCGAGGATTTTCCGGTATTGCGCGACGGCGTCACGACGGATGCGGTGAAGCGCCACATGGCCGGGATCATCAAGGGCGAGATCCGGCGCTACGAGCTGCCGAAGCTCCAGGCGCTGCAGTTCGTCGGCGAGCACGCGCTGGGCGGCGGCGTCACCGTGTCGCTCGCGCTCGACGCCCACGGCAAGAGCCTGAGCTACGCGCTGCTGGAGATGGAGATCGAGGTCCAGGCGCCGCCTCGCCCTTCGCCATGACGCCCGGCGCCGCGCCGCATACACTGCCCGTCCCGCCACGCGAGTCCCCTATGACCAGCACCAGTGCCGCGTCCCTGTCATCGCTCATCGGGCGCCAGCGCGCCGGCTATGCGCTCGAGACCGCGTTCTATGCCGATCCCGCCGTCTACGCCGCCGACCTCGGCGCCGTGTTCGCGCGGCGCTGGCTGTTCGCCGGGCATGAGTGCGAGGTACCGCGCGCGGGCGACTGGTTCGTCTACGACGTCGGCGACGAGTCGGTGATCGTGGTGCGCGGCGCCGACCGCGCGTTGCGCGCGTTCCACAACGTGTGCCGGCATCGCGGCTCGCGCATCTGCACGTCGGCGTCCGGACGCGCGAAGGCATTCGTCTGCCCTTACCACGCCTGGGCCTACGACCTGGACGGGCGCCTCCTGCGCGATACCGCGGCGGAGCACGGCGTCGCCGCGGAGGCGCTTGGCCTCGCGCCCGTGGCGCTGCGGGCGGTCGGCGGGCTGATCTTCGTGTCGCTGGCGTCCGAGCCGCCGTCCTTCGACGCAGCCAAAGCCATGCTGGCCCCGGCATTGAAGCCGCAGGGGCTGGCCCGCGCGCGCATCGCGCGGACCGTCGACTACCGCATCGCGGCGAACTGGAAGGTCGTGTGGGAGAACAACCGCGAGTGCTTCCACTGCCCGACCACGCACCCCGAGTACATCCGCGCCAACTACGACATCCAGCTGGGCGAGCCGCGCCACGAGGCCGAGATCGCGGCGCGCACGCGCGAATGCGCCGAGCAATGGCGCGCCAAGGGGCTGGAAGTGCCGAGCCTCACCTCGGACATGACCGCCGCCTGGTACCGCGCCAACCGCACGCCGCTCCGGCCGGGCTGGGTGAGCGAGAGCCTGGACGGCGCCATGGTCGCGCCCCTGATGGGCCACTATCCCGACCCCGAGGTCGGCACGCTGCGCGTCACCGTGTTCCCCAATTTCTGGCTGCACGGCAGCTGCGACCATGCCGTGTCGACGCGCGTGACGCCGGCGGGCCCGCGCACGACCGACGTGCGCGTCACCTGGCTGGTGGCCGGCCATGCGCAGGAAGGCCGCGACTACGACCTCGCGAAGCTGATGCCGTTCTGGCAGCGCACCTCGGAGCAGGACTGGACGATCTGCGAGAACGTGCAGAAGGGCGTGATGTCCTCGGGCTACCGCCCCGGCCCGCTGGGCCGGTTCAAGGAACGCAACGTGGCGCAGTTCCTCGACTGGTATCTCGGCGAGCTGCGCCAGACCTTGGGCGGCGTGATCGCGCGCGCATGATCCCGACCCAGGCCGAGATCGTCATCGTCGGCGGCGGCGCCATCGGCTGCGCCGTCGCCTACCACCTCGCCCGCCTCGGCAAGCGCGACGTGCTGCTGCTCGAGAAGTCGCGCCTGACCCATGGCGCCACCTGGCACGCGGCGGGGCTGATCGGGCAATTGCGCACGCAGCAGAACCTGACGCGCATGATGCAGACGAGCGCGCAGCTCTATGCGCGGCTCGAGGCCGAGACCGGCCAGGCCACGGGCTGGCACGGCACCGGGTCCCTGCGCGTGGCGGCGAGCCCGGCGCGCTGGCGCGAGTTCCAGCGCCTGGACGCGCTGGCGAGCAAGTTCGGCTTCGAGATGCACCTGGTCCCGCCCGCGGAATGCGCGCGGCTGTTCCCGCCGATCGACCTTAGGGGCGTCGTCGGCGGCGCCTTCGTGCCGTCGGACGGCTACATCGATCCGGCGAGCGTGACGCAGGCCCTGGCCAAGGGCGCGCGCCAGGGCGGCGTCGCGATCCGCGAAGGCGTGTGCGTGACGGGGCTCAAGCTCGCGAAGGGACGCGTCGCCGCGGTCGAGACGGACCAGGTGACCATCGCCTGCGACGCGGTCGTCAACGCCGGCGGCATGTGGGGACGCGCCATCGGCGCGCTCGCCGGCGTCGAGGTCGCAGTCTGCGCGGTCGAGCACCAGTATCTCGTGACCGAGCCGATCGCGGGCCTGCCGCGCGGCCTGCCGAGCTTCCGCGACCCGGACGGCAACTACTACGTCAAGCCCGAGGTCGGCGGGCTGGCCTTCGGCGGCTGGGAGAGCGACACCAAGCCCTTCGGCCGCGACGGCATCCGGCCGGACTTCGGACCCGAGCTGCTGCCGCCGGATTTCGACCGCTTCGAGCCGCTCGGGGCCGCCGCCACGTCGCGCATCCCGGCGCTGGCGACCGCCGGGATCAAGCGCATGATCAACGGCCCGATCCCGATCACGCCGGACGGCGAGCCGATCCTGGGCAAGGCGCCGGGCATCGACAACCTGTTCCTCGCCTGCGGCTTCACCTCGGGCATCGCCGCCGCCGGCGGCGCGGGGCTGGCCGTCGCGCGCTGGATCGCCGACGGCGATCCCGGGCTCGATCTCGCCTTCCTCGATCCGCGCCGCTTCGCCGCGACCGTGCGCAGCGAGGACGAGCTCTACGATCGCGCGGTCAAGGCCTACGCGTCGTACTACGCGCTCTCGGCGACGCGTTCTCGACACGGTGTGGGAAGAGTGGAGGGGCTCAAGATGATCCGCATGGCATCGGTGGCCACCGTCCTGGCGCTCATGGCCGGCGCGCCCGCCGCGGCGCAGACCTTCCAGGCCCCGCCGATCCCCGCGCCGCCGGCGCCCGCGGCGCCTCCGCCGCCGTCCGGCATGGTGATCGAGCGCTACCAGGTCGAGGAGACGGCGGCGTTCCGGCAGTCGGTCTGCCGCGGCCGGCCGGACGGGTATTACTGCGGCGCCGGCACGAACCGGCAGCTGCTCTACCAGTGCGTCGCCGGGCAGATCGCGAACGAGCTGTCCTGCCCGGGCGGATGCGATTCCGCGACGCTGTCCTGCAAGCAGGAATTCGGCGTCAAGGGAATCGATCCGCCCCGACCGCAATAGTCAGAGCCTCGGCAAGCAGGCTCAGCGCGGGCCCGACTACAGGTTGGGCGCCCGGATCAACGGGCACCCTGCGGCCGCAGCCAGTCTCCGTCCAGGCATTCGCCGGCCCGGCGCGCCGCGGCGGTGCGGCGCGTCAGCCAGTTCCACAACTGTCGCGCCAGGCAGCCGATCGCATGGGTGCGCAGGCGGTGCGCCTGGCGCATGTGCGCGGCAACCACCTCCGGGCTCACCTCGGTGCGCACGCGAAGGGTGCCGGCGGGGTTGGCGCCGGTCGGGCTGAGGGACAGGGAAATGCGGTTGCTCATGATCGGTCTCCTGCAGCAAGGGCCCGGCAACGGGCCGACACATGGCTCAGGATGTTAACTCGTTCCTGTTGACTTATAATCCGCATGCATGTCACATCATTCATGAAATGAGATCACGAATGATGCGACTTCAGGCGTGCCGCCCCGGCCCGAAAGGCCGGGGCGCGCGCCGGGCCATGCTTTCAGGCCTTCGCGGGAGACGTGGCGTCGGCCCTGCGATGCCTGCGGCCGGTCAACAGACGCCAGCAGGCGCGCAGCAGGTCGGCCACCGCCTCGGCCCGCATGCGCTGGGCCTCGCGGACATAGGCATCGATCTCCTGCTGGGTCGGGTGGGCCACGGCGAACGGCCGGTCCGCGGCCGCCTTCATGACCGGAATGTTGCGTTGCGGCATGTAGGAACCTCCATGGATATCAGTTACATAAATCCACTTCGTTCCTCCCTGAGGCGAAAGCTATTTCGCATATGCGAGATAGGCAATAGAATTGCGTGGCACAAGTCCTATGAAGAGGGTTCACAGGTATTAATGCGATGAGCTTCGCGGGCGACATCGAGGCGTTCGTGCGCGTGGTCGAGGCCGGCGGCTTCACCGCCGCGGCCAGGACGCTGGGCATGACGCCCTCGGCGATCAGCAAGCTGGTCGGCCGGCTGGAGGATCGCCTGGGCGCGCGGCTGTTCCGCCGCACCACGCGGCGGCTGAGCCTGACCCAGGAAGGCGAGGCCTTTTATCGCCACGGCGCGCGCATCGCCGCCGACATCGCCGAGGCCGAGCGCGCCGTCAGCGAGCTCGGCCGCGTCGCGCGCGGCACGCTGCGCGTCAACGCGGCGATGAATTTCGGCCATCACCAGATCGAGCCGATCCTGGCCGAGTTCCTCGACCGCTATCCGGAGATGCGCATCGACCTGACCTTGAGCGACAGCTTCGTCAACCTGGTCGAGGAGGAGGTCGACGTGGCGATCCGCGCCGGGCATCTCGCCGACTCGTCGCTGGTCGCGCGCAAGCTCGGCGAGTTCGGCCGCGTCATCGTCGCGACGCCCGCGTATCTCGAGCGTCACGGCACGCCGGCGACGCCCGCGGATCTCGCTAGGCACAACTGCATCATGTTCGGCAACCATCAGCCGCACCTCAACCAGTGGCCGTTCCTGCCGGCCGCCGACGACAAGCAGGACGGCAGGTCGAGCGAGCCGCGGCACATCGCCGTCAGCGGCAACGTCGTCGCCAACAACGGCGAGACGGTCGTGCAGCTGGCGCTGCACGGCGTCGGCATCGCGCGCCTGTCGGAATTCGCGGTCGGCGACGCGATCCGCAAGGGGCAGCTGATCTCGCTGCTCCAGGACTCGCACGCCCCCGAGCGCATGCCGATCAGCGCCGTCTACCTGCCGCCCAAGGGCACGCAGCCCAAGGTGCGCGCCTTCGTCGATTTCCTGCTCGAGAAGTTCCAGCCGACGCCGCCGTGGGAGGCGTGAGGCGGCGACAGACGGCTTAGAAAATTTTGCCGCTGAGATGACGAGACATCATTTGTCGCCGGTGCCCGAAAACCCCATCATCAGGCCAGACAAAGCCCGATAATTCACACATGGACGTGCGTGAATAGGGGCTTGCGGCCAAGCTGCATGGGAGATTCCGCATGGACGGCGAATTGGCGCTGCATCTCGACAGCATCCAGGCTCCGCTCAACTACCTGCTTCCGATGACGGAGAAGCCCTACGCCTACGCCTACGAGCCGCCGCCGGGGCGGCCGCAGCGCTCAGGCGCATACGCCGAGCAGACGGTGACGATCCGCAACGGGCGCAAGGCGGCCGATCGTCTGTCGCTCGACCGCGAGGGTTTCGTGCTGCGCCGGCATGCGACCGATGTCGTCGACTTCTACGACGCGGCCGAGGTCAAGCGCGTGTACTTCGCCGAGGTCGAGCGGCTGGTGCTGGCGGAAACCGGCGCCAAGCGCGTGGTCGTGTTCGACCACAACCTGCGCAACGCCGCCCTGGCGCAGCAGGGCGTCAAGGGGTTGAAGCAGCCGGTCGGGCGCATCCATAACGACTTCACCGCCAGGTCGGGGCCGGAGCGCGCACGCGCCGAGCTCGGCGCCGAGGCGGATCGCTGGCTCGAGGGCCGCTTCGCGCTAGTCAACGTGTGGCGGCCGATCACGGGCCCGGTCGAGGACTGGCCGCTGGCGCTGGCCGACGCGTCGAGCATCGACGCGAAGGACTGGGTCGCGACCGACCTGATCTATCCCGACCGCGTCGGCGAGACCTACGCCGTCACGCACAACCCAGCGCATCGCTGGTTCTACTTCCCGCGTATGCGCCGCGACGAGGCGATCCTGATCAAGGTCTACGACTCCGACACGAGCCGCGCCCGCTTCAGCGCGCACACGGCCTTCCACGAGCCGTCCGCGTCGCCGAATGCCGCGCCGCGCGAGAGCATCGAGGTGCGCACGATCGCGCAGTTCGGCTGACCGGGCGGCCGCGTCTCCCCGCAGGCGGCGAATTGCCCTAGACTGACGCGTGCCAAGGGCCGGCCGCGCGCGGGCCGCGCGGCCGGCCCCGACTCGTCCACACGGGGAGGAACGACATGGCCGTCGCACGCGTGACCAAGATCACCGCATCGTCCACCAGCAGCTTCGAGGACGCGGTCAAGACGGGACTGGCCCGCGCCGCCAAGACGGTGCGCGGCATCACCGGGCTCGAGGTCATCTCGGAAAAGGCCAAGGTCGAGAAGGGCAAGATCGTCGAATACCGCGTGACGATGGAGCTGACCTTCGTCCTGGAAGGTTAGGCATCGGCATCGCGGCGGCGCCGACATGGCGTAAAGCCGGCCGGCGCACAATAATGGCTCTCATGGTGCGACAGACCATGAGGACCGTGCGCCGCGATGACCGCTTACCGGGAACTTGAAACGCGCTTCCGCCGCGTCAACGCGCTGGGCGAGGCTGCCGGCGTCTTGAGCTGGGACATGTCGGTCATGATGCCGCCCGGCGGCGCCGAGGCGCGCGCCGAGCAGCTCGCGGCGCTGAAGGTGACGGCGCATGCGCTGATGACCGATCCGCAGATCGGCGAATTGCTGGACCGCGCGCGCGGCGAGGACGGCCATGACGCCTGGCGCCAGGCGAACTTGCGCGAGATGCGCCGGGCGTGGCTGCACGCCAACGCGGTGCCGTCGGACCTGGTCGAGGCGCTGTCCAAGGCCTGCTCGACCTGCGAGATGGTCTGGCGCAAGGCGCGGCCGGCGTCGAACTATGCGCTCGTCCTGCCGAGCTTCAAGGAAGTGCTGACGCTGATCCGGCGCAAGGCCGAGGCGAAGGCGGCGGCGCTCGGCCTGTCGCCCTACGACGCGCTGCTCGACCAGTACGAGCCGGGCGGCCGCTCGGCACGCATCGACGAGATGTTCGATGCGCTCGCCGAATTCCTCCCCGTGTTCCTCAAGCAGGCCTTGGAGGCGCAGGCGCGCCGACACGAGCCGCTGCCGCTGCCGGGACCGTTCCCGGCGGACAAGCAGCGCGCGCTCGGCCGGCGCCTGATGCAGGCGATCGGCTTCGATTTCACGCACGGGCGGCTGGACGAGAGCGCGCACCCGTTCACCGGCGGCGTGCCGGACGACGTGCGCATCACGACGCGCTACGACGAGGCCGACTTCACGCGCGGGCTGATGGGCGTGCTGCACGAGACCGGGCATGCGCTGTACGAGCGCGGCCTGCCGCCGGCCTGGCGGCTGCAGCCGGTGGGCGAGGCGCGCGGCATGGTGCTGCACGAGTCGCAGTCGCTGCTGATGGAGATGCAGGCCTGCCGCAGCCGCGCCTTCGTCGATTACGCCGCGCCGCTGATGCGCGAGGCGTTCGGCGGCTCGGGACCGGCGTGGGACCCTCGGAACATCCATCGCCTCTACACGCGTGTCGTGCCGGACCTCATCCGCGTCGACGCGGACGAGGTGACCTATCCCGCGCATGTCATCCTGCGCTACCGCCTGGAGAAGGCGATGATCGCAGGCGAGCTGGAACCGGACGACCTGCCGGGCGCGTGGAACGACGGCATGAAGGCGCTGCTCGGCATCGTGCCGCCGGACGACCGGCAGGGCTGCCTGCAGGACATCCACTGGTACGACGGCGCCTGGGGCTATTTCCCGACCTACACGCTGGGGGCGCTGGCCGCCGCGCAGCTGTTCGCCGCGGCCACGCGGGCCGACGGCGACATCGTGCCCGGCATCCGGCGCGGCGATTTCGGCCCGCTGCTGACCTGGCTCAAGCCCCACGTGCACGGCAGGGCGTCGCTCATGACCACCGACGAGCTGATGGCCGAAGCCACCGGTGAACCGCTGTCGGACAAGGCGTTTCGCGCGCATCTCGAGGCGCGCTATCTCGACGGCGACGGGTGAAAAGAGCAGTCAGCCGTCCTTTATCAGATTTCAGCCAAAGAAGCTTCTGGCCGATAGCTGTTGGCTGAATGCTGACCGCTATTTCTCTATCCGATCGCGCCGCGCTGGCGCAGGGCCGCGATCTCGGCGGTTTCCATGCCCAGCACCTCGCGCAGCACCTCGTCGGTGTGCTGGCCGAGGGTCGGCGGTGCCACGGGCTCGCGCACCGGCGTGGCGGAGAAGTTCAGCGGCGAGCCCATCAGCCTGACGCTGCCGGCGAGCTTGTGCGGCACCTCGCGCACCATGCGGCGCGCCTCGGCTTCGGGCGAGGCGAGGGCCTCCTTGACGTTGCGCACGGCACCGCCCGGCACGCCGGCGGCGAGCATGCGCTCGATCCAGAAGCTGCGCGGCTTCTCCTTCATCGCGGCGGCGATGATCGGCAGCAACGCGTCGCGGTTCTGGCTGCGCACGGGATTGCCGAGGAAGCGCGGATCCTGGGCGAGCTCCGGCCGCTCCAGCACCTCGGTGCAGAACTTGCGGAACTGGCCGTCATTGCCGACTGCGACGACGACGTCGCCGTCCGATGCGGTAAAGGTCTGGTAGGGCGCGATGTCGGCATGCGCGTTGCCGTAGCGCTTGGGCACGGTGTCGAGGCAGAGCGCCGAGGACGCGACATTGGCGAGGTTCGCCATGGTGCAGTCGATCAGCGCCAGATCGATATGCTGGCCGCTGCCGGTCGCGTTGCGCGCGATCAGCGCCGCGAGGATGGCCGTGGCGGCGTATTGCCCGGTCATGATGTCGGCGAGCGCCACGCCGACCTTGAGCGCCGGTCCCCCGGGCTCGCCGGTGATCGACATCAGGCCCGATTCGCCCTGGATCACCACGTCGTAGCCGGCACGCGCGGCGTTCGGGCCGGTGCGGCCGTAGCCCGAGATCGAGCAATAGACCAGGCGCGGGTTGAGCTTGGCGACGCCGTCGTAGTCGAGACCGAACTTCGCGAGGCCGCCGAGCTTGAAGTTCTCCACCAGCACGTCGCTCTGCCCGGCCAGGCGCCGGGCGATCGCGGCGCCCTCGGGCTTGGCGAGGTCGACCGCGATGCCGCGCTTGTTGCGGTTGGCCGACAGGTAATAGGTGCTTTCCTGGCCGGCGATGCGCTTGCCCCAGCTGCGGGTGTCGTCGCCGGACCCAGGCGGCTCGAGCTTGATCACGTCGGCGCCGAGATCGGCCAGGATCATGGCGCACCAGGGGCCGGCCAGAACGCGCGACAGGTCGAGCACGCGCAGGCCCGCGAGCGGCGTCGGCTTGCTATCGATCGTCATGAAGCGGGGCGTCTCCGAGGTTCGGGGTCGCGCGAACCTATAGCACGCGCGGCGCGACGGACGCTCGCCGATGGACAGCGCCGGGCGTGTCCGCTAGGCTCTCCCTGGTTGCTGGTCTTCAAGGGGACAACCAAAAGATGGTCACGTTCCGCCAGCTCATCCAGCCGCAAGACAGCGTGCCGGCCGACGGAAGAGGCTATTTCCAAAGTCCCGACATCAGCGTCGGCTTCCGCGGCCTGGCCGCGCCGAACCGCGACGACGCGTGGTGGATGACGCGGGTCGCGCAGCTGGCCTATGTCCGGGACGAAGGGACGATCCGGCGCTGTCTCCAGGACACCAATCTCTCCTTTGTCGGGGGTGCTGTGCGGGCCGCGCCGGACACGCTCGGTACCCAGTTCCTCGTGCTCGAGGGCCGATCGCCGGAGGCGGGCAAGGTCGCCGTTCTCGCCTATCGCGGCACCCAGCCCGACGAGCTGCTCGATACGCTGGTCGACGGCAACGCGAAGCGCCACGATCTCGGCGGCGGCGCCTGGGTGCATGCCGGCTTTCACGACGCGTTCCGGCAAACCAGGCCGATGGTCGACGACCTGCTGCGACAGGCCGGCGGCGAGACGCTGTGGATCACGGGTCACAGCCTGGGCGGTGCGCTGGCCGCGATCGCCGCCGCGCACTATGCGCGGGCCCGCGTCTACACCTTCGGCCAGCCGCATGTCGGCAACCGGGCCTTCACCGGCTCGATCCGCTCCGATCTGTTCGCGCGGGTGGAGAACCGCAGTGACGGCGTCGCCGCCATCCTCGGGCTGCTGCGGAGCTATGAAAAGGCCGGTGCGCCCTACTGGTTCGATGACGGGAGCGCGCTCCTGCCCGCCGAGGGTCGGATCGCGGCCGACTCGGCAGACCCCGCCGACGTCGCGCGAGACGTCCGGGAGCTGACGGCTCTGGCCGTGCAGCTTTCGCTAAGGGAGGTCGGCGCGGCGAACATCGTGGCCCGGCTCGCGAACTTGGCAGGGGAGCTGCTGTCGGCGTTCCTCCGCCGGGGCCGCGACGATCTCGCCGGGCCGGACGAAATCCAGGAATGGGCGCGCGGCATCCGCGACCTCGTCGACCTGGCGCGCCGGCGCGCATTTGCGACACCTGACGCGATCCTTCAATTGCTGGCCGCCGGCCTGCCGACGCCGCCGAGTCTCGACAACGAGGTACGCACGCCCGTCTTCGCCGATCATGCGATGTCGGAATACCTGACGGCGATCGCCGGATCGCCGGCGAGCTGGCCCCGGTCGGACGACCGCTTCGGTGATTCGGTGGCGCGCCCGTCACAGAGACCCACTAGGACCCGTACACTGTTCCAAAGACCCCGACGCCTGCCCGACCCGGAGACACGGTCGATCCGGACCGACGAAGCCGAAGAGCGCGCGGCGCCCAATGCAGATTCGGCAATTCCATCGGAGCCTGAGTCACAGGGGCCGCCTCCAGTTATCACTGACGTAGGCAACTACGTTGTTTGGTACGGTACTAATCGGCGTCCGCTCGACCCTCGCAATCACAGCAAAGGGTATTCAAGCGAACGTGACAACGTCACGCATTATGGGTCGTGCAAGGTCTACATTCCGAAGTCTCACAAGATCGGTTCAATTGGTTCGTCCTGGTTGAGGCGGTTGCTAACTGGATCGGACGATCGACTGAAACTCCGCAGCATCACCGCTGTTGCGGAGAGTCCATACTGGCAGGATATCGGATCACACCTTTCACGCCTGCCAGAGCATCAGCGATGTGGATTGGTCTTCATCCACGGATACAAGGCGTCATTTGAATCGGCAGCGCTACGGGCTGCCCAGATCGGCGCTGATCTCGCAATTACGGGTGCCATGGCATTTTTCAGCTGGCCGTCCAGAGGCAGCTTGGGTGGCTACCTGGCAGATACCGCAACTATCGATGCAAGCGAGCAAGCGATAACGGACTACTTGGTGCAATTTGCAGATCGAAGCGGCGCAACTTCCGTTCATGTGATTGCCCACAGCATGGGGAATAGGGCGGTCTTGCGTGCTGTGAACCGAATCGCATCGGCAGCCCAAGAAAGAAGCGGCAAACGCTTTGGCCAGTTCATACTAGCCGCCGCAGATGTCGATGCAGACTTGTTCCGGCAGCTTTGCAGTGCGTATGAAAAAATCGCTCGCCGCACTACGCTCTACGTTTCCAATCGAGATATCGCTATTGAGGCGTCGGAATGGCTGCACGACTTCACGCGCGCTGGGCTGGCGCCACCCATCCTTGTCGCTCCGGGAATTGATACCGTCAACGTTGTGAATGTAGACATGACTCTAATGGGGCATGGCTACATTGCAGCGGCACGCGAGGTACTCGTGGATATCTACCAGCTTCTCACTCAGAATACCGAGCCTGACCGGCGGTTCGGTATACGGTCGCGAATCACCCCAGATGGGAAGAAGTACTGGGTGATTGGAGGATGAGGAGGGGTCGCCGGTCGAAGAAGTGGCCACTTACTCGAAAGGTGCTGTGCTTTTTTGACCTCTGCGCAATTCAGCCTGTAAGGGCACCGTCGTGAAGCGAAAGCGCAAGAGCAAGAAGGACGGCATGGGTGACCTTGCGGCATTGCAGATCCGCATGCTGCAGATCCAGCAGGCCTATCGCCGCGACAAGAGGCGCGCCGTCCTCGTGTTCGAGGGCACCGACGCCGCCGGCAAGGGCGGCGCGATCAGGCGCCTGACCGAGAAGCTCGACCCGCGCGGCATCAAGGTCTGGCCGGTCGGGCCGCCGACGCCGGAGGAGCAGGGGCGTCACTATCTCTATCGCTTCTGGCTGCACCTGCCCGAGCCTGGCCAGATCGCCGTGTTCGACCGCTCCTGGTACGGCCGCGTGCTGGTGGAAAAGGTCGAGAAGCTGACGCCCAAGGCGGCCTGCGAGCGCGCCTATGACGAGATCAACGCGTTCGAGCGCATGCTGACCGACGACGGCGCACGCGTGGTGAAGCTGTTCCTCGAGATCGACCGGCGGGAGCAGCTCAAGCGCTTCCGCGAGCGCGCGCTGGTGCCGTACAAGCGCTGGAAGCTGAACGAGGCGGACATCCGCGCCCACGGCCTGTGGAACGAGTACCGCAAGGCGCAGCACGAGATGCTGCGGCGGACCTCGACCCGGGCTGCGCCGTGGCATGCCGTCGACGCCAACGACAAGACCCGCGCCCGCCTCGAGGTGCTGCGCATCGTCACCGACGCGCTGAGCAAGGGCGTCGAGCTGGCCTCGCCCGCACTCGACCCGGGCTTGCGCGCGGGCTTCGAGAAGCTGCTGGGCGAAAAGCTGGAGGGATGAGTCCTTACGGCTTCAGCTTGTAGCCGCTGGCGAGCAGCCGGTGTGCGGCGAGGGCGAGAGCGATGTTGGCCGCCAGCATCACGGCGATGCCGGCCGCGAGCGAGCCGTCGGCATGGCCGGTGAAGCCGTAGCGGAACCCGTCGATCATGTAGAAGAACGGGTTCAGGTGCGCGACGGTGAGCCAGGGCTCGGGCAGGCGCTCGGTCGAATAGAACGTGCCGGACAGGAAGGCGAGCGGCGTGACCACGAAGTTGGTCACGGCCGCGAGGTGATCGAACTTCTCGGACCACAAGCCGCCGAGCACGCCGATCAGCGCCAGCATCAGCGACGCGGCGACGGCGTGGAACAGCACGAAGCCGGGGCTGTGGAGGCGAAGCTCGACGAAGGGCAGCATCGCGAGCGTGACCGCCGACCCGACGACCAGCCCGCGCGTCAGCCCGCCGAGCACCAGCGCCGCGGTCTGCTCGGCCGGGCTCAATGGCGGCATCAGGAAATCGACGATGCTGCCCTGCACCTTGGCGATCACCAGCGAGGACGAGGTGTTGGCGAAGGCGTTCTGGGTCATCGCCATCACGATCAGGCCGGGCGCCAGGAACTGCACGTAGGGCACGCCGGCAACGGCCTGGCTGCCGCCGCCGAGCGCCAGGGCGAACACGGCAAGGAACAGCAGCGTGGTGACGACCGGCGCGGCGACGGTCTGCGTCGCCACGTTCCAGAAGCGGCGCACCTCCTTCAGGTAGAGGGTCCACAGGCCCAGCCAGTTCACGGCCCCGTAGCGGCGCGGTTGCGGCGGCATGGCGGATACTCCGGATCGCGGAAGCGCGCTCTTAGGCCAAGCCGTGGCGAAGGGCAAGGGACCGTGGCATGGTCGCCGGCATGGACCGCCCGCACAAGCGCCGCGCCGCGCCGAAGAAGCTGACGCCGGAGCGGCTGGAGAAGGCGGCGCTGCACTACCTCGAGCGCTTCGCCAGCTCGGCCGAGAACCTGCGCCGGGTGCTGATGCGCAAGGTCGAGCGCGCGGCGCGCGCGGCGGAGCACGCCGGCGGCGAGGCGGATCGCGCCGAGCCGGCACGCTGGGTCGACGCCCTGGTAACGCGCTACGTCGCGAGCGGCCTGCTCGACGACCGCGCCTATGCCGAGGCGGCCTCGGCGAGCCTGCGTCGGCAGGGACGCTCGGCGCGCGCGATCCGGCAGAAGCTCGCCACCAAGGGCATCGGCAAGGAGGAAGCCGAGGCCGCGCTGGCGAGAGCCGGCGGCGCCGACGATGCGGCCGAGCTCCGCGCCGCCGCGGCGCTGGCCCGGCGCCGCCGGCTGGGGCCTTTCGGCCCC
>JAKLKW010000045.1 GCA_023150455.1 Alphaproteobacteria bacterium
GGATCTGCCTCCTGAGCCATCGTGGGCAGCCAGCATGAAAACCATCCCAGCGCCGCCGCCGCGCCATGATCCTGGCATGCCAGGATCATGGCGTCAGGCACTGCGTGTGCAGCAACTGAACGGTAGGGCGGCATGAGCGCGCCGCTCATGGAACTGCGCCGCGTGTCGAAGCGCTTCGTCCGCAACCTGTCGCTCGGCGACCGCATGGCGGCGAAGCTCGGCGCGGCGGTGGAGACGCGCGAGGTCCGCGCGGTCGAGGACGTGTCGCTCGAGATCGTCGCCGGCGAGACGCTCGGCCTCGTCGGCGAGTCCGGCTGCGGCAAGTCGACGCTCGGCCGCATCGCCGCCGGCATCCTGCCGCCGACCCGGGGCGAGGCGCTGCTCGACGGGCAGCCGGTGATGTCGCGCGGCGCCAATCCGCGCAAGCTCACCACGCGCGTGCAGACCGTGTTCCAGGACCCGTTCGCGTCGCTCAACCCGCGCCGGCGCATCGGCGACATCATCGCCGAAGGGCCGCTGGCGCACGGCCTGGTCGCGCGCGCGGGAGCCCAGGCCTATGTCGCGGAATGGCTCGGCCGGGTCGGGCTCGATCCCGCCTATGCCGGGCGCTACCCGCACCAGTTCTCCGGCGGCCAGCGCCAGCGCATCGCCATCGCCCGCGCGCTGGCGATGCGGCCCGACCTCCTGATCTGCGACGAGCCGGTCGCCTCGCTCGACGTGTCGATCCAGGCGCAGGTGCTGAACCTGTTCCTCGACCTGCGCCGCGCGCTCAATCTCACCTGCCTGTTCATCAGCCACGACCTGGGCGTGGTGCGCCATGTCAGCGACCGCGTCGCCATCATGTACCTGGGGCGCATCGTCGAGCTGGGTCCGACCGAGGCGATCTACACCGATCCCAAGCATCCCTACACCCAGGCGCTGCTCGCCAGCGTGCCGCGGCTGAAGCGGCGGCGCGACGTCGACCGGCACGACTTCCGGCCGATCGCCGGCGAGCTGCCCTCGCCGCTGGCGCCGCCGAGCGGCTGTTATTTCCATCCGCGCTGCCCGGCCGCGCACGACGCCTGCCGGCGCATCTATCCGGCACGGACGACGATCGCCGGCGACCGGATCGTCGCCTGCCACCTGCACGCGCGCGGGGCTCGGGCCAGCCTTCCGCGGACGGCACCGGCTCCGTAGTATCCCCGGGTGAAGCCGGGGGAGGGGACCGTGGCCGGTGAAACGCGCAGACGAGTGAGCGCCGGGGCGTGGTTGAGGACGACGCTCGCGCACGAGCGCGTCGGCGAGCTGTTCAACGCCTACGACACGGCGCAGCACGGGCTGGAGGCCTGGCCCGGCGACGTCGGCCTGAAGCATCGCGCCGTGCTGGCGCTGGCGCGCGCGGGTGCCACGCAGCTTGCCGAGCGCAAGTTCGCCGAGCTCGGCCTCGGCGACGTCGCCGCCGACGACGTCCGCGCGCTGCGCGCGCGCATCCTCAAGGACCGCGCCCTGGCGCAGCGCGGGCCCGAGCGCCGCCGGCTGCTGGCCGAGTCGGCTTCGGCCTACGAGGCGGTGTTCGCGCATTCGGGCAACCCCTATCCCGGTATCAATGCGGCCAGCCTGCGGCTGCTCGCGGGCGACAGCGGGCGCGCGCAGGCGCTGGCGCGCCGCGTGCTGGCGCTCCTGCCGCCGGTGCCCGCGCGGCCGGCGGCGTCGCACTACTACGACATCGCCACGCGCATCGAGGCGCTCTTCGTGCTCGGCCGTCTCGGCGAGATCGAGGCGCTGATCCCGGCGGCGATGAAGGCGAACGCGGGCGACTATGGCGCGCTCGCCACGACGCTCAGGCAGCTCGAGCTGCTGGCGGCCGCGAGGGGCGCCGGGCGCGCGCTGCTCGCCCGCTTCGCCATTCCGGGCGTCATCCACTATGTCGGCCACATGATGGCGGCGCCGGGCAGGCCCGGCCGCTTCGCGGCCGACGCGGAAGCCGCGGTGCGCCGCCGGATCGAGGCCTATCTCGACCGCTCGCCCACCGGATGGGCCTATGGCTCGCTCGCCTGCGGCGCCGACATCCTGTTCGTGGAAGCCCTGCTGCGGCGCAACGCGCAGGTCGTGGCGGTGCTGCCGTTCAAGACGGACGAGTTCATCGAATCCTCGGTGCGTCCGGGCGGCGGGCGCTGGGTGAAGCGCTTCCATGCCTGCATGAGGAAGGTGGACGTGCGCTACGCGACCGAGGATTCCTATCTCGGCGACCAGAAACTGTTCGCCTATGCCAGCCGCATGGCGATGGGGCTCGCCGTGCTGCGCGCGCGCCATCTTCACACCACGGTCGAGCAGGTGGCGGTGTGGGACGGCGGCAAGGCGGGCGGCGAGGCCGGCACCGCGGTCGACGTGCGCGCGTGGCGCCGCAGCGGCCGCGGCGGCACGGTCATCCGCCCGAGCGGCGACGACGGTCCGTCCGGCGCCGCAAGCCGGGCCGCGCCGCCGGCGAAGGGCAGGCGCGCGACGGGACGGCGGGTGACGCGCCTGCCGCGCGCCATGCTGTTCGGCGACATCAAGGGCTTCAGCCGCCTGACCGACGTGCAGATGCCGGCCTTCGTGAACCAGGTGCTGGGCGGCATGGCGCGCGTGATCGGGCGCTACGGCGGCCGCATCCTGGTCAAGAACACCTGGGGCGACGGGATCTTCCTGGTGCTGCGCGATGCCGAGGCCGCCGCCGATTGCGCGCTCGACATCCAGCAGGCGGCGGGCGCGATCGACTATGCGGACCTCGGCCTGCCGGCCGACATGGCGCTCCGGCTCGGCGGGCATGTCGGCCCCGTGTACGAGAACTTCGATCCGATCCGGCGCACGCGCAATTTCTTCGGCGCGCATGTCAGCCGCGCCGCGCGCGTCGAGCCGGTCACGCCGCCGGCCTGCGTCTACGTGACCGAGAGTTTCGCGGCCGCGCTCGCGCTCGACCGCCGCGCCCGGTTCGAATGCGAGTACGTGGGCGTCACGGAGGCGGCGAAGAAATACGGATCGATGCGGATGTTCCTGCTGCGCCGCGGCACCGCCGCGATCGCGTGATCCGCAGTCCGCCTCCGTTTGGTCACGAAGGGCGCCGGCGGCGGCGCTTTCGAGCCCCGCTGCAACGCGGCAGAATGCCGGCCGTTGTGACCGAGGCGCGGCTCAACGCGCTCGATGGCTGGTCAATGGAGGCCAAGGTGCAGGTTCGTGAATTGATGACCCGCTCCGTCACGGTCGCTTCGCCGGAAGACACCTTGAAGACGGCGGCGCGGAAGATGGTCGAGGCCGGTTGCGGGATTCTGCCGGTCGGCGAGAACGACCGGCTGATCGGGATGCTGAGCGACCGCGACATCGTCGTGCGCGCCGTCGCCGAGGGCCTCGATCCGGCCAGCTGCCCGGTGCGCGCGGTCATGTCGCCGGACGTCAAGTACTGCTACGAGGACGAGTCGACGGACGACCTCGCCCGCAACATGGCGACCCTGCAGGTCAAGCGCCTTCCCGTGCTCGACCGCCACAAGCGGCTGGTCGGGATCGTATCCCTCGGCGACATGGCGATCGAGCCGGGCGCCAAGGAGGAAGCCAAGGACGCGCTTGCCGGCATCAGCCAGCCGAGCTGACGACCGGCCGCCCGCGCCGGCAGGATCTTCGTCGACTATCTGCGCAACCAGCGCGGCGCCACCGCGATCGCGCCCTACTCGACCCGCGCGCGGCCGGGCGCGTCGGTCGCCGTACCGCTCGCCTGGTCGGCGCTCGAGCCCGGCCTTCGTGCCGCGCAGCCGGAACACCGACGTCGCCGCCGCGCCGAAGCTGCAGCTGAAGCTCGCCAGCCGGTCGCCGGGAAAGCGCATGACGACCTGCGCCATCTCCTCGACCTCGCGCGAGCGCCGGTCGCGGCCGAACGTCGCCTCGGCGTGGACGCCGAGCGGCTCGGCGTCGAAGACGTGCCGCGCGGCTTTGATGCAGTAGATGCCCAGGTCGTACAGCGGCCCGCCGCCCAGCCGATGTAGCCGAGGCCGACGACGGCATAGCGGACCTTCCTCGGTCGCGATGCGCGCGTTGCTTTCATCGTGTCCTCCGGGCGGGATTCAGGTCTTACCGGCCAGCCGCGCCACGGTGCGCCGGTCGATGGTCTGGCGGACGTCGAAATAGCCCTTCCACGGCGCAGCCCTGCGCCGGACGACCTGGTCGATCTTGAAGCCGTCGGGCGCAAGGCCGGGCTCGAGCGCCGACCAGGCGAGCGGTACGGCGACCGACGCGCCCGGCCGGGCGCGGGTCGAGTAGGGCGCGATCGCGGTGGCGCCGCGCTGGTTGCGCAGATAGTCGACGAAGATCCTGCCGGCGCGGGCGGCCTTGCTGCTCTTGGCGATGTAGGCGTCGGGCGAGTCGGCCGCCATCAGCGCGGCGAGCGTGCGGGTGAACTCCCTGGCCAGGTCCCAGTCGACTGCCGGCCGCAGCGGCGCCACGACATGCAGTCCCTTGCCGCCCGTGGCCTTGAGGAAGCTCGCGAGCCCGGCATGCGCCAGGCGATCCTTGACCTCGCGGGTTGCCGCGATGACGCGTTCCCATTTCAGACCGGGCGCCGGATCGAGATCGATGACCAGCTGGTCGGCCGCGTCGACGTTCTCGACGCGCGCATTCCAGGGATGGATCTCCAGCACGCCGAACTGCACCAGCGCGACCAGCCCCGCCGTGTCGGCGATCGAGACGTAGTCGGCGACGCCGCCGGAATCCCGGATCGGCACCGGCCGGATGGCGTCGGGCATGCCGCGCATCACGTGCTTCTGGTAGAAGCACTCCTTCTTCGACCCGCCGGGGCAACGCACCAGCGACAGCGGCCGGTTCGCCACGTAGGGCAGGATGCGGTCGGCGACCCTGACATAGTACTCGGCCAGCTGCCGCTTGGTGATGCCCTGCGCCTCGTACAGCACCCGGTCGGGATGCGTCATGCGGACGCCCGCGATCTCGTCCGCGGCGTCGCGCGGGCGGCGGCGCTCGACGGCCGAAGCGGGCCGCACGCGCTCGCGGCCGATGCCGCGCGCGGGCTTGTCCGCGCGCAAGCCGATGAAGGATGCCTGTCGCACCAGTCCCTCCTTGGTCCAGGTCGCGAACTCGATTTCGCAAACCAGCTTCGGTTCCACGAAGATGGCGCCGCGCCGCGCCGCCGCCGGCAGCGCGGCGAAGGGGCTCGTCTTGCGCACGAGCGGCTTCAGGCGCCGCAGCACCTCCTGCCCGCTCCTGTCGCTGAAGCCGGTACCGACGCGGCCGGCATGGACCAGCCGCCCGTCCTGCCAGTAGCCGAGCAGCAGCGAGCCGACGCCGCGGCCGGCGAAGGCGGGCGCGATATAGCCGCCGATCACCAGCTCCTGGCGCTCGCGGCACTTCGATTTCACCCAGTCGGCGTTGCGCCCCGAGACGTAGGGCCGGCCGGCCCGCTTCGACACGATGCCCTCCAGCGCCATGGCGCAGGCATGCTTGTAGACCTCGGCGCCCTCGCTCTCGATGTGGTCGCTGTATCGTAAGGTGCCGTCGTCGGGCGCGACGAGCGCGCGCAATGCCGTCTTGCGCGCGGTCAGCGGCAACGCGCGCAGGTCCTTGTCGTCGAGGAACAGCAGGTCGAAGACCGCGTAGGCCATCTCCTCCTGCCGGCCCTCCGACAGGTGCTGCTGCAGCATGGCGAAATCGGACCGGCCGCGGGCGTCCGGCACGACGACCTCGCCGTCCACCACGGCGTTCCGTGCGGGCAACTCGCGCAAGGCCGCGGCGATGCGCGAGAAGCGCTTCGTCCAATCGAGCCCGGTGCGCGTCAGCAGCCGGACCTTGCCGCGGTCGAGCCGCGCCTGGATGCGATAGCCGTCCAGCTTGATCTCGTGCAGCCAGCCCGGCCTCGCCGGGGCACGGTCCACGCGCGTGGCCAGTTGCGGCGGCACGAAATCCGGCAAGGCCGCCTTCCTGCCGCCGGGATTCGGCCGATGGGCCCGTCTTGCCGCGGAAGCCCTGCCTTGCGCACGGTTCGATCGCCGGATCGCGTCCTTCGCCTCCGCGATCTCGTCCATGGTCCGGCCGGTCTTGACGCTGACCGCGTCGTCGAGAATCTCGTCGCCGCGGCCAGGCCGCGCGCGGTCGTCGCGCGACTTGATGAGCAGCCAGTTCTCGCGCCCTTCGCCGGCGCTGCGCCCGCCCATGCGCACGAGATTCCACGTGCCGTGCAGCTTCCGTCCGTGAAGGCGGAACTTGAGGCGGCCGGCACTGTACGTGCGGCGCGGATCGCCGAGCGGCTCCCAGGTCCCGCGGTCCCACAGCATCACGGTGCCGCCGCCGTACTCGCCCTTCGGGATCGTGCCTTCGAAGTCGCCGTATTCGACGGGATGGTCCTCGACATGCACGGCAAGGCGCTTGTCGGCCGCGTCCAGGCTCGGGCCGCGGGTCACGGCCCAGCTTTTCAGGACGCCGTCGAGCTCGAGGCGAAAGTCGTAGTGCAGCCGGCGCGCCGCGTGCTTCTGGATCAGGTAGCGCGCGCCGGCTTTCGCCGCCTTGCGCCCGCGCGGCTCGGCGGTGACGCCGAAATCCCGCTTGGCCCGGTATCGCCGCAGCGATCCGGCTCCGGGGCGTGCCACGGCGTCAGCGGCGTCCGGCCGCCCGGCGGCGCGTCTCGCGCCGCGCCGGGCGGCGCCTCGCGCGCCCCGCCCCCGACGCTGCGCCGCAGGGCCTCCATGAGATCGATCACCTCCGCGCCCTTGCGCGGCGGCGGCTCGGCGGCGACGACCTCCCTGTGCTCGAGCTTGGCGTCGAGCATCTCGCGCACCGCCTCTTCGTAGTGGTCCTTGAACGCCGACGGGTCGAACTCGCCCGTCTACTGCCCGATGAGCCGCTTGGCCAGCTCCAGCTGGCCGCGATCCGCCTCGACCCCCTTGGCGGGCGCGAAGAACTGCGCGTTTCGCGCGTGCCACGGATGGAGGGCTCCCGATGATGCAACGACCGCACGCGCACGGCGGTCAACCGGTTGAAACAACGCACGTTGCCGCCGCGGGTTGCGAAAACGGAGAGCCGCGGGAACCCGGCCCCGCTCTCGCGCGTTCGTGGTGCCGGGGTCCGCCGCAAATCACGCCACCGAGCCGCCCGGCCGGCCCCCGGGCCGAGGCGAAAGAATCGCAGGAGTCGCCAATGGACGAGCATGCACGAGAGGTAAAGGCGGCGATACCGCAGCTGCGCCGCTTCGCGCGCGCGCTGACCGGGACGCAGCAGCAGGGCGACGAATACGTCCGCGTCTGCCTCGAGACCGTGCTGCAGGAGCCCGAGCGGCTGCGGCGATCCGACGACGCGAAGCTCGACCTTTTCGCCGCGTTCCACGAGGTCTGGCGCGGCGTCGGCGCGGTCATGCACGCCGCCGGTATCGACCCCGACGACGACGGCGATGCGCTCAGGCGCCAGCTCGCGACGCTGCCGGAGCGCGACCGCGAGGTGCTGCTGCTCGTCGCGCTGGAGGGATTCTCGATCGACCAGGCGGCCACCATCCTCGGAATCGGCGGGGACGAAGCGGCGACGTCGTTGGAGTCGGCCCGGTCGCGCATTCAGCGCAGCGCCGGCGCGCGGATCCTGATCATCGAGGACGAGGCCATCATCGCCATGAACATCGCCGCCGTGGTGCGGTCCTGCGGGCATACCGTCGTGGCGACGGCGGCGCGCAAGGATCGCGCCATAGAGCTCGCGCGCGAGCATCGCCCGAACCTGGTGCTGGCCGATGTCCAATTGCAGGACGGGCGGGACGGCATCGAGGCGGTGCGCGAGATCCTGCGCTCGGTCAAGGCCCCGGTGATCTTTGTCACCGGCTATCCCGAGCGTCTTCTGACCGGCGAAGGCATCGAGCCGGCCTTCGTCATCGCCAAGCCCTTCGCCCCCGAGACGCTCGGCACCGCCATCGGCCAGGCGCTGTGGCTGAACGACGCCGGCGCCGAGCCGGCGCGGGAGCGGCTGCGCGCCTGACGCGGCCCGGGCCGGGCAAGGCCTGCCGGGGAACGCCCGAAGGGATGACCGCCTTGTCGAGCCCGCCGGCTGGCCCGGCCGCGGCGCCGGCCGGGCAGGGCATGCGCCTGGCGCACGCCATCATGGCGGTCGCGGTGCTGGTCGTCCTTGTCGCCGGCGCGATCTTCTTCACCCACGCCACCGCCGCGCGGCGCGCGCAGGAACGGCAGGCCAGCCACACCGTCGCCGGGCTCGCCTCGCTGCTGGCGGAACAGGCGGGCCGCATCTTCGATGTCGCCAGTCTCCTCGGTACGCGCGCCATGACCATCGCCGCAGGGCGCGACTGGAGCGAGCTCGCGCGAAACGTGGACGCTCACCGCGCGCTCGCGCGGCTGATCGCCGGCTTCGGATACATATCGGCCGCGTGGCTGATCGACGCGGACGGGGTGCCGCGTCTCGGCTCCCGCGCATTCCCTGCGCCCCGGGTCAACCTCGCCGACCAGGAATACTTCCGAGTCCATCGCGAGGATCGCCGGACCGGACTGCACGTCAGCCCGGTGGCGCCGAGCCGCTTCAGCGAGGAGCCGGTGCTGATCGTCAGCCAGCGGATCGAGGACGGCGAGGGCGCGTTGCGCGGGGTGGTCATGGTGGTGCTCGACCCCAAGCATCTGCTGCGGCTCTACGATTCGATCAGGGTCGAATATCCGGTCACGGTCGACCTCGTGCGGGACGACGGCGCGCTGCTGATCCGCTCGACGGCGCCGGGACGCTACGGCCTCGACCGCACCGTCGAGCGCGTCGGCAGGCCGCCCCCGGCGGAACGCTTCAACATCGGGGTCGGACCGGCGGTCGATCCAACCACGGGAACGGCGACCATCCAGGGGTTGAAGCGCGTCCGCGGCTTTCCGGTCTACGCGGCGGTCAGCGTGACCGAGGCCGACATCACGGCGCGCTGGCTGGGCGCGATCGGCTTCCATGCCATGCTCGCGATCCTGGCGCTGCTTGCCGTCGTGGCCGCGCTCGCGGCCCTGCGGCATTTCAGCCGGCGCGAGGCCCATGCGCTCCACGAGCTCCACCGCGAGAACGCGATCCTCGAGGAGCGGGTCGTCGAGCGCAGCCTGGCGATCGAGCGGATGATCACCGAGGTCAAGCATCGCGTGAAGAACAGCCTGCAGCTGGCCGCCAGCCTCATGCACCTGCAGCGTGGCCGGCAGGCGCAAGACGGCGTGCGCGAGCCGCTGGCTCTTGCGCATGCGCGCATCCTCGCGATCGGCCGCGTGCATCGTCAGCTCCAGCAGGCGCGCGAGTTCGATTCCATCGACCTGCAGGACTACCTGACGTCGCTCGCGCACGACATCGCCGTCACCGTCGCGCCGCCGGCCCAACCGCCGCGGATCGTTTCCGACATACAGGCGGTGGCCGTTCGCCTGGATCTGGCGATGCCGTTGGCGCTGATCGTGACCGAGCTGGTCTCGAACGCCGTCAAGCACGCGCCGCGCGGCTGCGCGGCGAACATTGCCGTGTCGCTCGCGGTCGACCGGGACATGGCGAAGCTTTCCGTGGAGGACCAAGGCGGCGGCTTTCCCCCCGCCTTCGATCCCAACCAGTCGGCCGGGCTGGGGATGAGCGTGTTGCGCGGCCTGACCCGGCAGATCGATGGCCGTCTGGTGCTCGACAACACCGCCGCCGGCGCGCGCGTCGCCGTGATGTTCCCGCTTCGCGTCGTCACGGACGGTGCACGGGCGCCGGCGGGATCCGCCTAGCGGCGGGCGCTTGCAGCCGGCGCGCGCAGCCTGCCGCTTGGCCTATGCGCGACCGGCGAGCACGAGCACCACGAGAACGATCGCGATGACGCCGACGACGCCGCTCCCAGGCGGGCGGCAAGACCGCCGCGCGCAAGAACCACGCGCGGCAGACCACCATGGACGCATGGCCCCGCGCGTGATGTACTGGCGGGGTCATGCCGATGGCCCAATCCGCCACGATCGACAGCCGGGGCGACCGCCGCGGCGCAAGCCCGCGATGGCCGGGCACGATCCGGTCGACGCAAGGGATCGTGGTGGTCAGCCTCCTGCTGGTCTCGCTCGCGGCGCTCATCTTCGGTCTGTTCGAAGAGGCCAATCGGCGCGCGCGCATGCGCGAAGCGGGCGAGCGCATCACGAGCCTGGCGGCGATCCTTGCCGAGCAGGCCGGCCGCATCCTCGACGTCGCGAACCTCGCCGCCGGGCAGGCGACGGAGGTCGCGCGCGGGCGCGACTGGGACGAGGTGGCGCGGTCGCGTGCCGTCTTCGACGAATTGCGCCAGCTGCAGGCGGGCTACGAGTACATCAATGCGATCTGGCTCGCGGACGCCGAGGGCAGGGCGCGGCAGACCAGCCGCGCCTTTCCGGCGCCGGCGGTGAGCGTCGCGGACCGCGAGCATTTCAAGGTGCAGCGCGAGCGCGACGCCGGGCCCTTCCTCAGCGAGCTGCTGCGCAGCCGGGTCGCGCCCGAGGTCAACATCGTCATGAGCCGCCGGATGACCGGGGCTGACGGCGGCTTTGCGGGCGTCGCGCTGGTCGTGCTGAATCCCTCCTACCTGCTCGAGGCGTATCGCGAGATCCGCATCGACTATCCGGTCAGCATCGAGGTGGTCGGCTTCGACCGGTCGATCCTGGTGCGCTCGCCCGCGGCATCGCCCGAAGACGCGCTTTACCAGCAAAGAACAACGGATCCCGATCTCGCAAGCGCCGGGCCGGGCTACGGCCGATCCGTGGCGACCGACCCGCGCAACGGGACGGTTCGCATGGAAGCGTTCCATCGGATCGAGGGCTTTCCGCTGTACGTCGTCGTCGGCATCGAGGCGCGCGCCATCACGCAGCGCTGGCTGACGGCGATGGCGGGGCACGCCCTGTTGGCCTGCCTGGCGCTGGGCGCGGCGCTGCTCGGCCTGGGTGTCGCCCACCGCTACGGCGCCCGCGAAGAGCGCGCCCTGGCCGAGGTCCGCTCGCTCAAGGCGACGCTGGAAGATCGCGTGCGCGAGCGCACGGGCGAGCTCGAACGTCTGTTCAGGGAAGAGAACCATCGCGTCAAGAACAGCCTGCAGCTCGCGGCAAGCCTGCTGCAGCTGCAGCAGGCCAAGACGGCCGCTCGTCCCGTGCGGCAGCTTCTGGCCGAGGCGCACAGCCGCGTGCTGACCATCGCGCGCCTGCACGAGCACCTGCTCCAGGCCGACAATGCCACCCGGATCGATCTCAAGCGCTATCTGTCCACGATCTGCGCCGATATCGGCGTCGCGATCGGCCAGCAAGGCGCCGTCATCGCCTGCGCGATCGAGCCGGTCACCGTGCCGACGGAGCTGGCCGTGCCGCTCGGCCTCATCTTGAACGAGCTCGTCACCAACGCCGTCAAGCACGGGCTCGGTGGCGCGCGCGGGCGAATCGCCGTATCGCTCGCCACGCGCGACGGCGTGGGCAGGCTGGTGGTCGAGGACGAAGGCAGGGGCCTGCCCGCGGGCTGGTCCATTTCCGCGTCGCACGGCTTGGGCATGCAGATCGTGCGTGGCCTGGCCGACCAGATCCATGCCCGGCTGCATGGCGGCAGCACCGCAAAGGGCGCGCGTTTCGAAGTTGAATTCCCGATCGCATGATCGCGCCGCCGGCTAGACGTCCGTTGCATTTGCCGCAAAAGCCGGAGAAAGCGCGGGCGCAGCGCCGCCATGCTCTCCCGAACGATGCGCGAACATCCTGTGATAATGCCGTGGCACGGTCACCTTTCGGCCACAGCCGCGTTGAATCGCCTGCGGAACCGGCCAACATCCGATAGGCTTTGCCGCGCTGCACAACGACTTGGGGCGGCAACCTAGGGGAAAGACGAGCGTCTTCAACGCGAGATCGCCGGAGGCGCCGGAATGTCGCGCGCCGGGGTTGCGTAGGAGGCTGCAATGTGGCTGGCTGTAGCCGCCGAGGGGAGCAGGTCCGAGCCAAGCGGATCGCGCTGCGCGCGCGCTTGGCGATTCGGACCGAACGGACCGCAGAAGGCCCCGCAAGATGCAACGGCGAGCGATGACCGTGAGGCACAGGACGTCCTGGCGTTGGTTGGCGGTGGCGGCGATCGTCGCGCTGCCGGGATGCGCGACGAATCTCCCGCAGGTCGGGCAACCGGCGCCGCCGCTCAGCAGCGAGGAACTCGCGGCTCTGAGGCTTCCCGAGCCGATGGTCGAGCCGCCGCCGCCGCCGAAGAAGAGTCCGCCAAAGAAAGCCGCCCGGCCGCGGCCGAAGCCCGCCGCGCAGCTTGCGCACGCGCAGCCGCAGGCCGGCGCCGCGCCCGAGCGCAAGGAGCCGGGGCTGGCACCGGTCAACCTGGTCGGATTGGACGAGCACCAGCTGACCGCCCTGCTCGGCGCGCCGAGCGAACAGGAAGAACCGACACCGGGGAAGATATGGCGCTATCGCAAGGCAAACTGCACGCTCGATATCACGCTCTATCCCGACGTGCTCACCCGCACGTATCGTTCACTTGCCTACGAGGTGACCAGCAATGACAACACCGCAGAGGGCAAGCGCGATTGCGTACCCCGGCAACATGTCGATGCCGGAACCCAATGAGTCCGTGGCCGAGTCGATCCCGGCGGCCGATGGCCCGGCGGCGATTCGTCTCGCGCTGGTCGACGACGAGGCCGATTACCGCGAGGCGGTGACCAACGAGCTGGGCGAGCTGGGATTCGAGGTCGTCGGCTTCGCGGACGGACCTTCGCTGATCGCCTATTTCGCCGCGGGCAACAGCGCCGACGTCGTGGTCCTCGACTGGAAGCTGCCGACCATGTCGGGGCTGGACGTCCTGTCGCAGCTCAGGCGCCACGGCATCAACATGCCGGTCGTCTTCCTGACGGGGCTTCCGGCGCCGACCTACGAGAGCGCGGCGCTCGACCACGGCGCGCTGGATTTCGTCGACAAGGCGCGCGGCGCGGAGATCCTCGCCAAGCGCGTCCGGCTGATCGTCGAAGCCGGCAAGAAGCCGGCCGGGCTTCCCGACGAGGAGGCGATCGCCTGCGGCGACCTGGTGCTGCGGCCGCGCATCAGCCGCGCCTACTGGAAGGACCAGGACGTCAACCTGACGGTCACCGAGTACAACATCGTGCACCGCCTGACCGCGCGCGCGGGCGAGTTCGTCTCGTACCGCGCGATCTACGATTGCGTCCATCACGCCGGATTCATCGCCGGTCGCGGGGACGATGGCTTCCGCACCAATGTCCGCTCGTCGATGAAGCGTATCCGCAACAAGTTCCGTGCGATCGATGGTGGCTTTTCTGAGATCGAGAACTTCCCTGCCTTTGGATACCGCTGGCGAAGCACGTCGGCCGTTCCTGACTGAAGCCGGGGAGCTCGTCCGCGCGGCATTCGCGTCCCTTACGCTCAAGCTCGTAGGGCTCGTCGGCATTTTCATTGCCCTGCCGATCGTCCTCTACGGCCAGTTCGAAAGCGCCGACCGCAGCACGCGGGAGCTCGTGGCCCGCTCGATGAAGGACCGCAGCTGGCTGATCGCGCAGGCGCTCGGCCCGGTGCTCGATACGGCCCAGCCGCCGCAATACAAGATGCTGAACCGCGAGCTGCAGAAGTTCGTCGACCGCGGCACGATCCTGCGCCTGCTGCTGCAGCCCCCGGGCGGCCGCACCTTCTACTATGTCGCGACCGCGCCGTCGTCCGAGCCGGGGGGCGTCGGCGCGGAGCTCGAGAGCCTGGCCGAGCATGGCGTGCTGCCGCGCCTGGCGGAAAGCTGCTCGTGGGACCGGCCGCTCGACATCCGCTACCGGCAGGAGGACGGCCAGGAGGAGATCCTCACCTCCGTGGTCCCGCTCAAGCTCAGCACCGGCTGCTGGCTGCTGATCTCGGTGCACAACACGTCCGAGTTCCTCGACACCTCGATCGGTCGCCCGTACTGGCAGACCAAGGAGGTGCGCTTCGCCGCGACGAGCTACCTCGTGTTCGCGCTGCTGGCCGTGCTGATGGCGACGGGGGTATCGCGCAGCCTGCACCACTTCCGGCGGGTCACGCGCGAGATGCGCCAGGCCGGCGTGGCGGGGCGTTCCTTCACCGGGCGCGCCGTCGTGCCCGAGCTCAGGAGCGTGGCCAACGAGTTCGACCGGCTGGTGCACGACCTGCGCAGCGTCGCGCAGGACATCCGCCAGCGCGCCGAGGACAACGCGCATTCGTTCAAGGCGCCGCTGGGCACGATCCTGATGTCGCTCGAGGCGGTGAAGCGCGCGGCGCCGAAGGACGATCCCAAGTGCCAGCGCGCCATCACCCTGATCGAATCCTCGCTCGACCGTCTGCGCATGCTGGTGAACTCGGCCCAGCGTCTCGAATACAACACCGCCGACCTGATCGATGCGCCGCGCGTCTCGATCGAGCTCGCCGGCGTCGTCGCCGACGTGCTGCTGCGCTACCGGCAGGTCCTGGGCGAGCGCGGCCTGCAGCTCGTGCGCCGGCTCGACGGCGAAGTGCTGGTGCGCGCCGGCAAGGGCGTGCTCGACGTCGTCGTCGAGAACATCCTCGACAACGCGATCAGCTTCTCGCCGCACGGCGCGAAGATCACCGTCGCGCTGGCGGCGGAGCGCGGCGAGGCGCACCTGCGCATCGAGGACGAGGGCCCGGGCATCGATCCGGACGACATCGAGCGCGTGTTCGAGCGCTACGTGTCGCTGCGGCAGAGAGACGACGCCGACCGGGGCGTGCGCGACATGACGCGCTGGGCCGATCACGCGGGGCTGGGCTTGTGGATCGTGCGCCGGAACGTCGAGGCGCTCGGCGGCCGCGTGCTGGCCGCGAACCGCGACGGAAGCGGCCTCGCGGTCGAAGTGATACTGCCGACAGTGGATCGATAGATCGCGTCGCTACCAGACACAGTTTGATCACTGGCGCGGCCATCGGCCGAATCATACTCCATGCCCAAGACGCAAACGCATATGAACGTTGAGGCTTGGTCATGGACATCGGCTCTCCCGTTTCGACCCGGCCGGCTCTGGGACTGTCGCGCGTCCACCCCGTCATCCTCTCGGGCGGCTCGGGCACGCGGCTGTGGCCGTTGTCGCGCACGCAATACCCGAAGCAGCTGCTTGCGCTCGCGTCGGAGCGCAGCCTGCTGCAGGAGACCGTGCAGCGGAACCTGACGGATGCGGGCTTCGCCGCGCCCATCATCGTCGGCAACGACGATCATCGCTTCCTCATCGCCGAGCAGCTCGACGCGATCGGCGCGCAGACGCAGGGCATCCTGCTCGAGCCTGTGGCGCGCAACACCGCGCCGGCGATCGCCGCCGCGGCCGTCTGGCTGTCCGGGCGCGATCCCGATGCGGTCATGCTGGTGCAGCCGTCGGATCATTCGATCGGCTCGCCCGATACGCTCCACCAGGCCGTGCACGCCGGGCTGGCGACCGCCGGCGAGGGAAGGCTGGTGACCTTCGGCATCGCGCCCGGCCGCGCCGAGACCGAGTACGGCTACATCCGCGCCGGCTCGCCCTTCAACGGATCGCCGCAGGTGCGCGTGGTCGACGGCTTCGTCGAGAAGCCCGACCGCGACACCGCCCAGCGCTTCCTCGACAGCGGCCTGTTCTACTGGAACAGCGGCATCTTCCTGTTGCCGGTCGCGACGCTGATCGAGGAGCTGAGGAACCTGCATCCGGCGATGCTCGATGCCTGCACGCGCGCGGTGAAGGCGGGCGTCGACGACCTCGGCTTCTTCCGCCTCGACGCGCGCGCCTTCGGCGAGGCGCCGGCGATCTCGATCGATCGCGCGGTCATGGAGCACACCGACCGTGCCGTGGT
This sequence comes from Alphaproteobacteria bacterium, assembly GCA_023150455.1. GTDB lineage: Bacteria > Pseudomonadota > Alphaproteobacteria > JAEULC01 > JAEULC01 > JAEULC01. The sequence goes on from JAKLKW010000045.1 coordinate 15,744, forward strand.
CGTCCCGGTGGAGATGTCGTGGAGCGACCTCGGCACGTGGCGGTCGCTGCGCGATTGCGCCACGCCGGACGCCGACGGCAACGTCGTCACCGGCGACGTCATGCTCGAAGGCGTCCGCAATTCCTACGTCCGCTCCGAGGGCAGGCTGGCGGCGGTGATCGGCGTCGATGACGTCGTGGTGGTGTCGACCGACGATGCCGTGCTGGTCTGCCGCGCCGACCAGGCGGCTTCCGTGTCGGCGGTGGTCGAGCGCATGCGCCGGCGCAACCGCCCGGAGCCCGTGCAGCACACCACCATCCACCGGCCCTGGGGCTACTATCGCAGCGTCGATTGCGGCGAGCGCTTCCAGGTCAAGCGCCTGATGGTGAAGCCGGGCGCCAAGCTGTCGCTGCAGAAGCATTTCCACCGCGCCGAGCACTGGGTGGTGGTCTGCGGCACGGCCCTGGTCCAGCGCGGCGAAAAGACCATCCTGGTGCGGGAGAACGAGTCCATCTACATCCCGATCGGCACTCCCCACCGCCTGGAGAACCCGGGCAAGCTGCCGCTCCACCTCATTGAGGTGCAGTCCGGCGCCTATCTCGGCGAGGACGATATCGTGCGCCTGGCCGACACGTACGGCCGGCACTAGCCGATTTCGCCGGGTTTCGCGGCCGCGAGCGGCAACAATGGTTGCTGCCGGGCGCGACATTGGTTACATTCCATCCCGGCGCCGCGATCCTGCCTAGGGGACTGATTTTGCCGAGAGTTTCTGTCCTCGCGCTCGGGCTGGCCCTGTTCGGCTTCGCGCCGTGTGCCGCCTTGGCACAGGAGCCGCCCGAAGAGGTGCCGCGCGGGGCGACCGTCGCCGACCGGCCGCGGCCGGACTACGATCCGCCCGGCGTGCGCGCCGGCAGCTTCCTCATCTTCCCCGAGCTCGCGGTCCAGGAGCAGTACGAGAGCAACATCTTCGCCACCGAGAACAACGAGCGGGCCGACCTGATCACGGCGATCATTCCCAGCATCCGCGTCAAGTCGGACTGGAACAATCACGCGGTCTCGTTCCTCGGCGACGCCACGGTCGTCAAATACGCCGACAACGACAGCGAGGATTTCGTCGACCGCACCTTCGGTGCCGACGGCAGGCTCGACATCCGCCGCGACGCGCGCCTGTTCGGCGGCGCGGCCTACCGCGTGCGGCACGAGGAGCGTTCCTCGCCCGACAACGTGGCGGCCGCGGTGGAGCCGATCGAATACACCGTCTATAGCGCCGTCGTGGGCGGCGAGAAGGAATTCAACCGGCTCGGATTCCGCCTCGACAACATCTTCGAGCGCTACGAGTTCCAGGACGCGACCAACGGGTTCGGCCAGACGATCGACCAGAGCGGCCGCGACCGCAACCAGTTCGACGTCAGGCTGCGCACCTCGTACGACCTCATGCCGATGCGCCAGGTCTACCTGGTCACGGGCTACAACCGGCGCGACTACAACCGGGACGTCGACGCCGGCGGCGTCGACCGCGACTCGCACGGCTACACGGCCGGGCCGGGATTCCGGTACGACATCGACGGCATCGTGTTCTTCGACCTGTTCCTCGGCGTCCGACGGCAGGAATTCGCCGATCCGCGGCTGAACTCGGTCACCGGGGTCGTCGGCGACGGGCGCGTGACGTGGAACGTGACCCGCCTCACGACCATCACCGGCACGGTCACGCGCGACCTGCGCGAGACGTCCGTCGCCGGGTCGTCCGCGTATTTCGCGACCCGCAGCGAATTGCGCGCCGACCACGAGCTGCTGCGCAATGTCCTGCTGAACGCCCGGATCGGATACCAGCGCGACGACTTCGAGGACATCGACCGCACGGACAATTACTACTCCGCCGGTGCTGGCGCGAAATACCTGATCAACCGGAACTTCGTCGCCTCGGCCGGCTACGGCTACCGCCAGCGAGAGTCCGACAGGACCTCCGACTTCGTCGACCACACCTTTACCGTCCGCCTGACCAGCCATTTCTAGCCCCGCGACCGCGCGCTTTTTGTCCGCCGGTCCGTAACTTTGCCGGTCGCGGCTTGGTCACAACCGGTTTTCCCGGATTGTTGCTAGAAGCGGTCCTCGGTTCGCCGGAATCGAAATACTTCGATCGCGGGCAATCACAGGCGCAAGCTCAACCTGGTGAGGTGACGTCATGCAGGCCGTATTCTGCCGACCGGGCCTGGCGTGCGCGCATGTCGCGCGCGCGGGCACGGCGGCGTTGCTAATGTTGATGCTGTCGAACGGCGGCCCGGCCGCCGCAGCCGATGCGATGGCGCCGCCGCAGGCGCCCGTCGTGCAGCTGGCCCAGGCCGCCCAGGCGGCGCTGCCGCCGGCGACGGCGCCCATGGACGACTACCAGCTCAGCACCAGCGATCGCGTCCGCGTGATCGTCTACGGCCAGCCCGAGATGACGGCGGAATACGCGATCAACGGCGCCGGCGAGGTCGCATTCCCGCTGATCGGCCGCGTCAAGGCCAACGGCCTGACCACGACACAGCTGGAGCAGGCGATCGCCACCAAGCTCAACGAGGGCTTCCTCAAGGACGCAAGCGTCAGCGTCGAGGTGACCCAGTACCGGCCCTTCTACGTGGTCGGGGAAGTGCGCACGCCCGGAAGCTATCCCTTCGTCTGGGGCATGTCGGTCATCAATGCCGTCGCGCTCGCGGGCGGCTTCACCTACCGCGCCAAGGAGAACGACTTCTACCTGCTGCGCGCCGACAAGGACGGACGCAAGACGCGCATGTCGGTCAAGCAGGACACGCCGGTGCTGCCCGGCGACGTCATCACCGTGCGCGAGCGCTGGTTCTGATGTCGCTGCCCGCCCGACTGCCGCGCGACCGGCGCGCCCTGCGCCCGGCGCAGGTCTATGGCCTGCCGCCGCTGCAGCCGGCCGCGCCGGCAGCCGGGAGGGATTTGCTGGAGACGGTGCGCAAGCTGTGGCGCCATCGGGTTGTCATCGCCCTAAGCACCGTCGCCGGCGCCGTGCTGGTCGGCGCCCTGCTCGTCTCCGTGCCGTCGCGCTACGTGGCGGAGTCGCGCGTCCTGGTCGGCATCGCCGAGCCGCGCGTCGTGAGCGTCGAGTCCATCGTCGCCGACATCAGCCCGGACGCCGAGAGGGTGCAGAACGAAGCGCTGGTCATCCAGTCGCGCGAAATCGCACGCCACGCCATCGAGCGACTGGCGCTCGCGAAGAATCCCGAGTTCAACCCGACGCTCCGGCCGCGCACGCTTTGGCAGGAGTTCGTGAGCCCCGTCATCGTCGGCGTGAAGGACGCGTTTCGCGCGGCGCTGGGCGCGGACGAGCCGGCGCGCCGCCGCGGCGACGATCCGGCCGGGCTGGCCGAGCGCCTCAACAACATCATGGTCGACATCCTGCTGTCGCGCGTCGACGTCACCGTGATCGGGCGGTCCCACGTCCTCAGCATCAAGGCCCAGGCCGAGAACCCCGAAATCGCCTCCGGCATCGCCAACACCTTGGCCGAGCTCTATCTCGGGCGCCAGCGCCAGGACAAGGTGAAGGCGACCGGCGAGGCGGAGCAGTTCCTCGAGGCGCGCATCGCCGAGCTGCGCAAGCAGGTGCAGGCTTCCGACCAGGCGGTCGAGCAGTACCGCCGCCGGAACGATCTCTACAAGGGCGGGGCCAACACCGGCGTCACCGAGCAGCAGCTGACCGAGCTCAACACCCAGATCGTCCTGGCGCAGACGGCCCGCGCGGAAGCGCAGTCGCGCCTGCGCGAGGCGCAGCAGGTCGGCCGCACCGGAAAGCTCGGCGACTCCGTGCCCGACGTGCTGCGCTCGCCCTTGATCCAGGGCCTCAAGCAGCAGCAGGTCGAGGCGGAGCGGCGCCTGTCCGAGGTCTCGGGCACGTTGGGCGACAGGCACCCGAAGATGGCGAGCGCGCGCGCCGACCTCGCCAACGTGCAGCGCAAGATCAAGGCCGAGATCCAGCACGTCATCTCGGGCCTGCGGCACGAGGCCAACACCGCCGCCAGCCGCCACGAGGCGCTGCGGCGAAACTTCGAGCGTCTGAAGGGCGACATGGCCGAGGTCAACAAGAAATCGATCCAGCTGGAGGCGCTCGAGCGTGACGCCGCGGCCAACCGCACCCTGCTCGAGGAGATGCTGCGCCGTTCAAAGGAAACGGTCGGGCAGGACCAGATGCTCAAGGCGAGCGCGCGCTTCATCTCCGCGGCGGCACCGCCCGAGGCCCCGACGGTCCCGCCCAAGGGCTTGATCTTCTGCCTCGGGACATTCGGCGCGTTCCTCGTCGGCAGCCTCTGGTCGATCCTGCGCGAGAACGCCGACCGCACGTTCCGCCGCAGCGACCAGCTCCAGCACGCCACCGGGCTGCCGGTGCTGGCGGCGGTGCCGCATGTGCGCAGCGCGCGCTCGGCGTCGAGCTACATCCTGCGCAAGCCCTTCTCGGCCTATGCGGAGTCGCTGCGCAAGCTCTATATCGGTCTCGACCTGTCGAACGTGCAGCATTCGCCCAAGACGGTGCTGTTCGCCTCGGCCGTGCCCGCCGAGGGAAAGTCGATGCTCGTCGCCTCGCTCGGACGGATGCTCGCGAACAACGGCCGCCGGGTGCTGCTGATCGATTGCGACTGGCGCTGCCCCAGCCAGGGCCGGCTGTTCGGCTGCCAGGCCCGCGCAGGCCTGGCCGCGTTCCTGACCGGCGATACCGTCCGGCTCGAGGACGCGATCTTCCACGACGACATCTCCGGCCTCGACGTGGTGCCGAGCGGCGCGCTCACGCCGTCGAACATGCACCTGCTGTCGTCCGACCGGATGCGCGCCGTGATCGACACGCTCGCCAAGGGCTACGACACGGTCCTCCTGGACACGCCCCCGGTCCTGGTCGGCGCCGAGGTGCTGGCCCTGGTGCGCATGGTCGAGAAGGTCGTCTTCACGGTGCGCTGGGGCCATACCCAGCAGGATGCGGTCCTCGACGCGCTGAAGCAGGTCCTCGATGCCGGCGGCGACGTGGCGGGCCTGGTTCTCTCGCGGGTGGATGCGCGGCGTTACCGCCAATATGCGCACAGCGACCTGAACTACCGCTACGGCCGCCCTGCCCTGGCGGAGCTGTGATGACGGTCGACCGACCGCAGCCCAACGACATCCTGTTCGTCACGCCGTACTACCGGCCCGAGCTGATCGGGTCGGCGCCGTATTGCGCCGATATCGCCGAGTGGCTCGTGCGGCACCAGCGCCGCGTTCGCGTGCTGAGCGCGCAGCCGCACTATCCGATGGCCGACCTGTTCGGCGCCCCGCGTCCGCGGCGCGAGGAGATCGAGGGCGTGCACATCGAGCGCGTGCGCGTCTGGACGCCGCCGCGCCGGTCGACCTTCGGCCGCATCGGCAGCGAGCTGACCTTCCTGCTGGCGGGCCTGCGGGCGGTCGGGAGCGGGCGGGTGCCGCGCTCGAACCTTGTGCTGTCCCTGTGCCCGTCGATCCTCTGCGCCGCGATCGGCTGCTGGGCCAAGCGCCGCGGCGGGCGGCACGTGGCCATCGTGCACGACATCCAGTCCGGCCTCGCGCGCGGCCTGCGCATGGCGGGCAGCGGTGCGCTGGTCGGCCTGATGCGATGGTGCGAGCGGAAGATCCTGAACAGCGTCGACCTGATCGCGGTGCTGTCGCCCGAGATGCGCCGGCAGCTGCGCCTGATCGGAGTCCGCACGCCGATCGAGGTGATCCCGATCTGGGCCGACACGGACTCCATCCATCCGATGCCGGAGCCCGCGGACGAGCCGACCCGCATCGTCTACAGCGGCAATCTCGGCCGCAAGCAGGGATTGGGCCAGCTGGTCGCGCTGGCCGAGGAGCTGCAGCGCCGCCGCCCCGACGTGATGCTGGTGATCCGCGGCAACGGCGGATGCCGCGACGAGCTGACGCAGCAGATCGCGATGCGCGGGCTGACCAACGTGCAGTTCTCCGACCTGCTGCCGCCGTCGCAATTGAACGAGGCCCTGGCCACGGGCCGCGTCCACCTGGTTCCGCAGGAGCCCGGCGGGGCGGACTTCGCGGTGCCGTCGAAGGTCTTCAACATCATGGCGGCCGGGCGGTCGTTCGTGGCCACGGCGGAGGCCGGCACGTCCCTGTGGAATCTCCAGCGCGCCAGCGAGGCCTTCCTGTGCGTGCCGCCGAACGACACCGCGGCGTTCGCCGACGCCGTGCTGCGCCTGTCCGACGACGCCGTGCTGCGCCGCGAGCTGGCCGCGCGCGGCCAAAGCTTCGTGCTGCGGCACCACGCGAAGCAGCAGGTGCTGGGCAACCTCGCAAGGCTGCTCGATGAGCTCTGCCCGGGCTGAGCGCTTGCGGCCGGCGCGGCGGATCCTGGTCCTGGAACCCGGCAGCGACGGGCACCAGCTGGAATGGCTGCTGCACCTGATCGATCACGCGGCCGCCCATGGCGACGGGTGGGAGACGCTCTGGCTGGTCGTCTCCCCCGTGCTGGCGGATGCGCTCAGGCAGGCGCTGCCGGCGGCCCTGCACGGCCGGATCGAGATCGTCGCCCTGACGCCCGGAGAAACGCGGCTGTGCGCGCATCCGAAGCTCGCGGTCAGCGGGTTCTCACGGTGGTGGGTCATGCGCCGCTACCTGCGGCGCTGCGGCGCCGAGGCCGGGCATTTCCTGGCGCTGGACCATCTCACGCTGCCGCTGGCCCTCGGTTTCGGCGCCGGCGGGCCGTTCATGGGCGGCATCCTGTTCCGTCCCTCGGTGCACTATCGCGAGATCGGCCCCTACGGCCCCAGCCGGCGCGAGCGGCTGCGCGACTGGCGCAAGGGCGTGCTCTATCGCCTCATGCTGCGCAACTCGGCGCTGAGGTCCGTCCTGACGCTCGACCCGCATTTCGCGGATTACGCCGCGCACCGGTATCCCGCCGGGCACAAGGTCGGTGCGCTCGACGATCCGGCGCATCCGCTGGTGGACGGCGGCCCGGGCGAGTGCTCCCTCGCTTCGCTGCCGCCGCCGGATCGCGTGCTCTTCTCGCTGTTCGGATATCTCGACGAGCGCAAGGGCGTGCTGACGCTGCTCGACGCCCTCGCGCGGCTGCCGGCGGCGACGACGCGCCGGATCGCGGTCGTGCTGGCGGGGCGCATCGACCCGGCGATCCGAGCGGCGGCCGGGGCCCGGCGCGAGCTTTTGAGCCGCACGCGCCCCGATCTGTGGCTGCACATCGAGGATCGCCGGCTGTCGGCGGCCGAGCTGTCCGCGCTCGCCCGCCGCAGCGACGTCATCCTCGCCCCCTATCAGCGCTTCGTCGGCTCCAGCGGCGTCATGCTGTGGGCCGCACAGGCGGGCAAGCCGCTGCTGACCCAGGACGTCGGACTGGTCGGGCGCCTGGTGCGCGATCACGGACTCGGCCTGGCGCTGGACGTGTCCGACCCCGATGCTCTCGCCGCGGGCATCGAGGAGATGGCCGAGCGCGGGGCGGAACGGTTCTTCGACGCCGCCGCCGCTCGCCGTTTCGTTGAACGGCGCACGCCCGCGGCCTTCGCGGAGCGCATCTTCGCCAGCCTGGGCGTCGCCGGAACGCGCGACCACGCCGCGATCCGGTGACGCGACGGGCGAGCCGCACGCGCGCGCGCCCTAACTTGGTCACAAGAACCCGCTCCGGGCTTGCGCGTATGTTTACCGGTGAACCAAAGGAGCCGGCCCTAGCGCCGGGGCCGTTGGCCGGACGATCGTGGGCAGCGGTTCAATCGAAACCAGGGGCAACGTATGTCCAAGGCGGTTTCCCGATCGATCCGGCGCGCAGCGATCGCCGATTTGCCGAGCGTCGCCGGCGGCAGGTCCGCCGTCGCGAAGTCGCCGATCGCGCTGCCCGTCGTGACGGGCGTGCTCCGCGCGATCGACGGTGCAGGGGCATTGGCCGCCGGGCTTTCGGCGCTGTGGTGGAGCCGGGTGGGCGTCGGCCCGCACGAGGCGACGACGGTCCTGCTCGGGTCCGTCCTCGCCATGAACCTCCTGCATTTCGCCGGCGTCTATCGGCGCGAGTCGATCGCCCAGCTCAATGCCGCGCTGTCGCGCTGTCTCGCCGCGACGTTGCTGACGGCATGCTGCGTGGTGGCCGTGCACCTGGCGACGGCGGGCTGGCATGGCCGGTCGCCGCTGTGGCTGCAGGCGTGGTTCGCGACCTATCTCTTCTTCGTGCTGTTCAGCCGTGTCGTCGCCACCGTCCTGTTCCGGCATTGGCGCGCGCAGGGGCGGCTGGGACAGGTCGTCGCCGTCTTCGGCGCCGGACCGATCGGCCAGGCGCTGCTGCGCCAGTTGAATGCGCAGTCCGCCGCGGACGTCCGGGTCGTCGGCGTCTACGACGACCGCCTGTCGCGCCTGCCGACGCGCTGCATGGGACATCCGATCCTCGGCAATCTCGATACGCTGGTCGGCGACGTGCGCGCGCGCCGCATCGACACCGTGATCGTCGCGCTGCCGCTCACGGCCGACCGCCGGATCGGCGACATCCTGCGCAAGCTGCGCAACGCGCCGGTCCAGGTGGCGCTGTGCCCCGACCTTGCCGGTCTGCGCCTGGGCGCGATCCGGGCCTGCCAGGCGGGCGGCGTCGGGCTGATCTCGGCAGTTCCGCAGCCGCTGTCCGGCTGGCCGGGGGTCGTCAAGGCGATCGAGGATCGGGTGCTGGCGGCGCTGATCCTGCTGCTGATCGCGCCGCTGATGGCGGCGATCGCGCTCGCCATCAGGCTCGACAGTCCGGGGCCGGTGCTCTTTCGGCAGAAGCGCTACGGCTACAACAACCGGCTGATCGACGTGTACAAGTTCCGCACGATGCATCACCACGCCGAGGACACGAACGCGGAGCAGCTGACCCGGCGCAACGATCCGCGCATCACGCGCATCGGCGCGTTCCTGCGCCGCACCAGCCTCGACGAGCTGCCGCGATTCATCAACGTGCTGCGCGGCGAGATGTCGGTGGTCGGTCCGCGGCCGCATGCGCTCGCCGCCAAGGCCGGCGGGCTGCTGTACCCCGAGGCCGTCAGGGACTATCACGCGCGGCACCGGGTCAAGCCGGGCATCACCGGCTGGGCCCAGGTGAACGGCTGGCGCGGCGAGACCGAGACCGTCGAGCAGATCGAGAGGCGCGTCGAGCACGACCTGTTCTACATCGACCACTGGTCGGTCGCGCTCGACCTGCGGATCGTCCTGCGCACGATCCTCGGCGGCTTTACCGGGCGCAACGCGTTCTAGACCACCGTCTCGTGGCCTCAACGATGCGCTGCCTTTGGCTGACCCTGACCGACCCCGAGCCGCGCCACAACGGCGAGCTCATCTACTCGGGCGGCTTGATCGACGCGGTGTCGGCGGCCGGGGCCCGGATCGACGTGCTCGCCAGCGCGCGGCAGGGATCGCCGCGCGAGTACGGCCAGGTCGACGGCGACGTCTGCTGGTGGGTGATCGACCATCCGCCGCGGCCGGCATGGAGCAGCATCGGCTCGCTTCTTCCGCACCTGGCGCATCGCGCCGCTTCGCCGGCCAAGGCGCGCAAGCTCGACGAGCTGCTCTCGGGGCGGCACTGGGATGGCATCGTGTTCGACGGCATCTCCTCCGGCTGGGCGCTCGGCCAGGTGCGGCGGCACTTCCGCAGGACGACGCTCAAGCCGCGCATGGTCTACATCTCGCACAATCACGAGGCCAGCCTGCGGCGCCAGATCGCCTCGATCCAGACGAACCCGGCGATGCGCCTCGTGCGCCACTGGGAAGCGGCCAAGGTCGAATGGCTCGAGAACGCGCTGTTCGACGCGGTCGACGTCGTCACCGCGATCACGCCCTATGATCGGGCGCTCTACCTCGACTCCTACCCGGGCAAGCGCGTCGACGTGCTGACGCCGGGATACGGCGGCCGGCTGCAGGCCAGCCGCAGCATCACCGGCTCGATGCCGCGGCGCGCCATCATCGTCGGCAGCTACGACTGGATCGCCAAGCGCATCAACCTCGAGGAGTTCGTAAAGGCCGCCGATCCGCTGTTCGCCGCCGCCGGCGCGCAGCTCGACGTCGTGGGCAGCGCCGACGAGGCGTTCCTCGCGCAGTGGCGCAACCGCGTCAAGGCCACGCGGTTCACGGGCAAGGTCAAGGGCGTCGATCCCTACATGGAGCAGGCGCGGGTCGCGATCGTGCCCGAGCAGCACGGCGGCGGCTTCAAGCTCAAGGTGCTCGACTACGTCTTCAACCGGATGCCGATCCTGGCGATCGACGGGTCCGTCGCCGGCGTGCCGCTGCGCCACGAGGACAGCATCATGCTCTATTCCTCGTACGAGGACCTGGCGCGCGGCGTGCTGAAGCTGATCGACGACCTCGAGCGGCTCAACCGGCTGCACGACCGCGCCTTCGAGGAATGCCACGACAAGTTCGATTGGCAGAGCCGCGGCCAGCTGCTGCTCTCGGCGCTGGCCGCATGAGCGAGCGCGTCGCCGATCGCCTGCCCGCGTCGGGCTTGGGCGTCCTCGACGTGGCGCTGGTGGTGTTGTTCCTGCTCGGCATCTACACCAACTACGAGCTGCGGCTGACGCCGACCGTGCCGATCCCCTGCACCTTGTCCGGCATCGCCGGCGTCGTGCTGCTGTGGCGCCGGCGCGACATGCTGGCGCCCAACCACGTGGCGGCGCTGATGATCGTCATGGTCGTCTACCTGGCGGCCGTGTTCTCCGCCACCGACTACGGGTTCTTCAGCAAGCGGTTCACCGGCTGGATGCAGCTCGTCTATTCGATGGTGCTCGGCTACGCGCTGTTCCTCACGGTGCTGCTGTCGACCCGCTTGCAGCTTGCCGCGCTGTTCCTGGCGCTCTGTCTGACCATCGTCGTCGGCTGCCTGCTGGAAACCTACGCCGGCCTGCGCCAGGTCAGCGACGCGGTGCGCCAGCAGATCTACAGCTTCGGCGTCTACCAGTCCGACCTGCGCGACGAGATCCTCTACGGCAAGGTGCGGCCGAAGCTGTTCACGTCCGAGCCCTCGTCCGTCACCTTCGCCTATACGCTGTTCGGCTTCGCGTGGCTGGTGGCCTCGCCCTGGCGCTGGAAGATTCCGGCCTACCTGGCGCTCGTCGCCGCCGGGCTCCTGGCGATGGCGGGCCCGACCCTGCTGCTGATGGTCATCCTGCTGGTCCCCTACTACCTGCTGCTGGCGGAGTCCGACGCGCGGCCGCATCACGACTGGGCGACGCACTGGATCAAGGCCGGCGTGCTGTCGGTCGTGTTCGTCGCGGCGTTCGGCTACCTGGCGACGGCCGTGTACTCCGAGCGCATCACCCACATCCTGCGCGGCGAGGACCCGAGCTTCTTCTACCGCGTGATCGGACCGGCGCTGGTCGCGTTCGACGTGATCGAGCGCTACCCCTGGGCCGGCGCGGGCCTGACCGGCGAGCCGTTCATCGCGAACGACGTGCTCGACGTCTATGTCGGCTCGCCGAGCTATTCGGCGGCATGGCGCTTCGACCGCGTGGCCGAGGTCCTCACCAACTACTTCTGGCTGCACTGGATCTATCTGGGACTGGTGTGGGGCGTGCTGACGCTGGCGGCGGTGGCCGCCTGGCTGCGCGTGCTTGCCCCGTCCGACACGCTGTTCGCCTGGGCGGCGTGGGTCGTGTTCGGCCAGGCGTCGGGCGCCTATGTCGGCCCCAAGACCTGGACGGTCCTGCTCTTGACCCTGGCGCTGGCCATGAAGGTGCGCGGCGAGCCCGTCTGGTGGCGGCGGGCCGTCGCCGTCCCGGAACGGCCGGTGTTGGCCGGCGTCTGGGCGCCGTCGCCGCATCGCGGCGTATGGCGGTCATGAGCGGTCCCAGGCTCGCGCGCCGGCATCTGCTGGCGGCGGCACCCGGGCTTGCCGCCGGCGCCTGGGCCGGCGCCGCGCTGGCCAGGGCCGACGACATGCCCGGCAAGGGGCGCAGCCGGCTGATTTCCGCCCACGATTTCGGCGCGGTCGGCGACGGCGTGGCCGACGACACCAGGGCGCTGCAGGCCGCGATCGACGCCGCCTTCGTCTCGCCCGACGCTGCGATCCTCAGCATCCGGCCGGGAACCTACAAGGTGACGCGCACGCTGCGCATCGCGCCGCGCGGCAGGGACGGCAAGCCCGGGCATGTCACCCGCCTCTCCGGCATCGTCGCCCACGGCGCCCGGCTGGCGTCGCAGATCGACAACGGCGGCAACGTGATCGAGCTCGTCAGCGACTCCACGGTGCGCTTCGTCGTGCTCGAGGGCCTCGACATCCGCGGCAGCGGCCGGGACGGCCACGGCATCTACATGGAGTGCGAGCACAAGGGCGGGAAGTACATCTACAATTTCTGCCTGCGCGACATCGTGGTGCAGAACTGCGGCGGCGACGGCTGCCGCATGCTGGGCAACATCTTCGAGGGCCAGGTGCTCAACTGCTATCTGCGCGACAACCGCGGCAACGGCATGACGCTGGGCCACGGCGACCGCGGCGGCATCCTGTCCGCCATCCACGTGTTCGGCTGCGTGTTCGGCCAGAACGGCGTGCACGGGGTCGCCATGATCAACAAGTGCTACGACGTCAGCTTCTTCGGCTGCTACTTCCTGCTCAACAAGAAGTTCGGGCTGGATGCCGGCAACGGCGTCACGCTGCTGTCGCATTGCGGCTTCGAGAACAACCACGAGGGCGCGCCCGACTTCGAGCGGGGCGACGCCGGGATGCGGCTGCAAGGGTTCGCCACGCTGGTGGCTTGCACGGCCTATTCGATGTTCAAGCAGACCCGCCTGCTGCGAGCCTTCGTCGCCGGCCGCCTCACCATGGTCGGCTGCAGCGGCAGCGGCGGCGGCCGCGCCAAGGCGGCGTCGCTCGCCAAGCTGGCAGGCAGCTCGGCGGCGAACGCGATCCTGGTCGGCTGCACCGGCGCGGTCGCGTACGCGGACGGATTCGAAGGGCTCGAGATCGGCGGCCCGGGCGGCGGTGTGCGCTTCGGCGCCGATTGGCGGAGCCGCAACCTGATGCAGCTCGGCGACTACCGCCTGTGGGTCGCCCGGGACGGCCGGCTGCGCATCAAGAAGGGCCGGCCCGGCGCCGACGACGACGGCACGCCGATCGGCTCCGCGTGACGGGCGCCCCGCCGCCTTATGCGCGCTTGCGCTCGCGTTCGCGGATCAGGTCGAGGTGCTCGGTGTACCACGCGTAGGTGCGCCGGATGCCCTCTTCCAGCGGCGTGGCCGCGCGCCAGCCGAGCGCGTTGATGCGCGAGACGTCGGTGACCTTGCGCGGCGTCCCGTCGGGCTTGCTGCCGTCGTAGCAGATCGTGCCCGCGAACCCGACGACGCGGGCGACCACGTCGACGAGGTCGGCGATCCTGATCTCGCTCCCGGTACCCAGATTGATGGTCTGGTCGCTGGAGTAGTGCTTCATCAGGAACACCAGCCCGTCGGCGGCGTCCTCGACGAAGAGGAATTCGCGCAGCGGCTCGCCCGAGCCCCACACCACCAGCGTCTCCTTGCGGTCGACCTTGGCGTGGTGCGCCTTGGCGACGAGGGCCGGCACGACGTGGCTGCTCAGCAGGTCGAAATTGTCGCCCGGGCCGTAGAGGTTGGTCGGCATCACCGAGATGAAGTCGCAGCCGTACTGCTGGCGATAGGCCTCGCACAGCTTCAGGCCCGCGATCTTGGCGACGGCGTACCACTGGTTCGTCGGCTCGAGCGGCCCGGTCAGGAGAGCGCTTTCCGGCATCGGCTGCGGCGCCAGGCGCGGGTAGATGCAGGTCGAGCCGAGGAACATCAGCTTCTCGACATGGTGGCGCCGGGCCGCGTCGATCACGTTCGCGGCGATCATCAGGTTGTCGTAGATGAACTCCCCGGGCCGCATGTTGTTGGCGTAGATGCCGCCGACCTTGGCGGCGGCGAGGAACACCGCCTGCGGCCTGGCCTGGCGCACCCAGCGATCGACCTGCACGGAGGAGCGCAGGTCGATGCATTCGCGCGGGCTGGTGAGGATGTCGCAATCCTCCGAGGCCAGCCGCCGGACCAGCGCCGAGCCGACCAGGCCGCGGTCGCCGGCGACCCAGACGCGCTTGCCGGCCAGCGGGTAGAGCGCGTGCTCACGCATTGAAGAACCTCGTGCGATGCAGGGCCGCGCGGTCGTTCTCCACCATCTCGGACACCAGCTGCTCGAAGCTGATCTTGTGCCGCCAGCCCAGGCGGGTGCGCGCCTTCTCGGGGTTGCCGAGCAGGTACTCGACCTCGGTCGGCCGGTAGTAGCGCGGGTCGATCAGGACCAGGGGCTCGCCGGTGCGCTCGCAGTGGCCGCGCTCGTCCACGCCCTTGCCGCTCCAGACGATCGGGCGCCTGATGCACTTGAACGCCATCTCGACGAACTCGCGCACGGTGTGGCACTCGCCCGTTGCCAGGACGTAGTCGTCGGGCTCGTCCTGCTGCAGCATCAGCCACATGCCTTCCACGTAGTCGCGCGCGTGGCCCCAGTCGCGCTTGGCGTCGATGTTGCCCAGGTAGAGCTGCTGCTGCACCCCCTGCTCGATGGCGGCGGCCGCGCGCGTGATCTTGCGCGTCACGAAGGTCTCGCCGCGCATCGGCGACTCGTGGTTGAACAGGATCCCGTTCGACGCATGCACGCCATAGGCCTCGCGGTAGTTCACCGTGATCCAATAGGCATAGAGCTTGGCCACGCCGTAGGGGCTGCGCGGATAGAACGGCGTCAGCTCGCGCTGCGGGGTCTCCAGCACCTTGCCGAACAGCTCGGACGTGGAGGCCTGGTAGAAGCGCACGCGGTCCTGCAGCTTCAGGATGCGCACGGCCTCGAGCAGCCGCAGCGGCCCCAGCGCGTCGGTGT
>JAKLKW010000261.1 GCA_023150455.1 Alphaproteobacteria bacterium
GTCGCGGCCGGGGCTGGCCACGACCAGCGCGCGCGCCGGACGCTCGCCGTCGTTGCGGAACGCGTGCGCGCCGCCGGCGGGCAGCAGGCAGGTCTCGCCCACGCCCGCGATGCGCGCGCCCCCGGGCGACATGAAGGTGAGCGCGCCGTCCAGCACGAAGAAGCATTCCGTGTCGTTCTCGTGGCGGTGCAACGGCGCGGCGCATCCCGGCGGCACGAGCAGCTCGAATAGCAGGAAGGCGCCGCCGGTTTCCTCGGGGCCGGCCTTGTACACATGCGTCATGCCGAGCACGTTGTGTGCGGTTCCGGCGGTGGCGGCGCGGTGGATCAGCGCGGGCGGGGACATGGTCGGTGCTCCTTCGTTTGCGCGATGGATGGCGTTGCGCGATGGCGGCCCGTGATAGGCGAAGGGCGTCCGCGGCGGTAGGCGGACAATGCTGGACTTATTGTTCGGAAAAGCGAACAATCGGCGGGTGGTCCCGGCACAGGAGCTTCTGGTCTTCGCCGCCGTGGTCGAGGCGGGCAGCCTCAGCGCCGCGGCGCGGCGGCTCGGCCTGTCCAAGGCGGCGGTCAGCGACCGGTTGCGGCGGCTCGAGGCCGCGCTCGGCGCACGGCTGCTGCATCGCACGACACGGCGCCTGTCGCTGACCGCCGCCGGCGAGGCCTGCCACGCGCACAGCCAGCGCATGGCGGCCGAGGCGGAGGCGGCGATGCGGGCGGCGGGCGCGCTGCACGCCGAGCCGCGCGGGACCTTGCGCGTGGCCGCGCCGACCACCTTCGCGCCGCTGCATATCGTGCCGGCGCTGCCCGCGTTCCGTGCCCGCTACCAGCAGGTATCGGTCGAGCTGTCGGTGGCGACCCACGCGATCGACTTGGTGGCGGAGGGCTTCGACCTCGCGATCCGCATCGGCCGGCTGCCGGATTCGCGCCTGGTCGCAAGGCGCCTGGCGGTGCAGCGCCTGGTCGTCTGCGGCGCGCCCGGCTATCTCGAGCGTCGCGGCGCGCCGGCCACGCCCGGCGGTCTCGAGCGCCACGACGCTCTGGAGTTCACGCCGCTCGGCTGGCGCGCGGCGTGGCATATGACCGGTCCGGACGGCGGCAGCCGCCGCGTCGCGATCCGGCCGGCGCTGCGCTCCGATGCGGGCGAGGCGCTGCTGGCGGCGGCGATCGGTGGCATGGGGCTCGCGTTCCTGCCGAACTGGATGGTGGCGCCGGCGCTGGCCGCCGGGGCGCTGGTCCAGGTGCTGCCGGCCTGGTCGAGCCGCCCCGTGCCGATCCAGGCCGTCCATGCCGGCGGCCGCGAGCTGGCGGCGCGCACGCGCCTGTTCCTCGACCACCTCGCCCTGCACCTGGCCCGGGCGGGATGGCGGCAGTGACGTCCTTGCGGCGGCTCAGTTGCCCAGCATCGGCAGGTTCAGCTTGAACTGGCGCGCGCAGTCCTTGGCCAGCTCGTAGCCGGCGTCGGCGTGGCGCATCACGCCCGAGGCGGGGTCGTTCCACAGCACGCGCTCGATCCGCTTCGCCGCTTCGTTCGTGCCGTCGCACACGATCACCATGCCGGCGTGCTGCGAGTAGCCGATGCCGACGCCGCCGCCGTGGTGCAGGCTGACCCAGGTGGCGCCGCTGGCGCAGTTGAGCAGCGCGTTGAGCATCGGCCAGTCCGACACGGCGTCCGAGCCGTCCATCATGCCCTCGGTCTCGCGGTTGGGGCTGGCGACCGAGCCGGAGTCGAGATGGTCGCGGCCGATCACGATCGGCGCCTTCAGCTCGCCCCTCGCCACCATCTCGTTGAAGGCGAGGCCGAGCCGGTGGCGGTCGCCCAGTCCGACCCAGCAGATGCGCGCCGGCAGGCCCTGGAACGAGATCCGCGTCTTGGCCATGTCGAGCCAGTGGTGCAAATGCGGGTTGTCGGGGATCAGCTCCTTGACCCGCCGGTCGGTGCGGAAGATGTCCTCGGGGTCGCCCGAAAGCGCGCACCAGCGGAACGGACCGACGCCGCGGCAGAACATCGGGCGGATATAGGCCGGCACGAAGCCGGGGAAGTCGAAGGCGTTCTCGACGCCCATGTCCTTCGCCATCTGGCGGATGTTGTTGCCGTAGTCGAAGGTCGGCACGCCCGCTTCGTGGAAGGCGAGCATGGCGCGCACGTGCACTGCCATCGACTCCTTGGCGGCCTGCGCGGTGCCCTTGGGATCGCGCTGGCGGCGCTCCTCCCATTCGGCCAGGGTCCAGCCGGCCGGCAGATAGCCGTTGACCGGGTCGTGCGCCGAGGTCTGGTCGGTGACCGCATCCGGCCGCACGCCGCGGCGCACCAGCTCGGGCAGGATCTCCGCCGTGTTGCCGAGCAGCCCGACCGAGACCGGCTTCCTTTCCTTGACCGACTTCTCGATCACCGCCAGCGCCTCGTCCAGGCTGTCGGTCTTGAGGTCGAGGTAGCGGGTCTTGAGGCGCATCTCGATGCGCGAGGGCTGGCATTCGACCGCGAGCATCGAGGCGCCGGCCATGGTCGCGGCGAGCGGCTGCGCCCCGCCCATGCCGCCCAAGCCCCCGGTCAGGATCCACTTCCCGGCGAGGCCGCCGGCGTAGTGGCGCCGGCCCATCTCGACGAAGGTCTCGTAGGTGCCCTGCACGATGCCCTGGCTGCCGATGTAGATCCACGAGCCGGCCGTCATCTGCCCGTACATCATCAGGCCCTTGCGATCGAGCTCGTTGAAGTGCTCCCAGCTCGCCCAGGCCGGCACCAGGTTCGAGTTGGCGATCAGGACGCGCGGCGCGTCGGCATGGGTGCGAAACACGCCGACCGGCTTGCCCGACTGCACCAGCAGCGTCTCGTCGCCCTCCAGCATCTTGAGCGACGCGACGATGCGGTCGAAGCAGGCCCAGTTGCGCGCCGCCCGGCCGATGCCGCCATAGACCACCAGCTCCTGCGGCTTCTCCGCCACCTCGGGGTCGAGGTTGTTCATCAGCATGCGCATCGGCGCCTCGGTCAGCCACGACTTGGCCGAGAGAGTCGGCCCGCGCGGCGCGCGGATGATGCGCTGGTTGTCGCGTTGGCTGGCGGTGGTCATGGAACGTCCCCTCGTAGCGAACGCCTGCCAGCATAGAGCATCCTGGCGTCGCAGCGGATTCCGACCTATACCGGGCCGGTCCGCGATGCAGAGGACGGTGCCACAGGGTCGGACCGTGTCGCCCATGCCATTCCTTCTCGCGCTCGCCGCGCTGTTCGCCGCTCCGGCCTTCGCCGAGCCGTGGCCGGAGGCACGCCTCGGCCCGTTGGCGCATTGGGACGCGGCCTATGACGCGGCGACCGGCGGGCGCACCGGCAAGCGCGAGGGCACGGTCAGGCAGGCGTTTGCCGTGCGCGCGGAGGGCGACGGCATCGAGCGCATCGACTTCCCCTGCCGCGACGTGCCGCATTGCCTCAAGTTCACCTGGATGCACGAGGGCGAGGGCGGGCGGAAATACGACGACCGGCGCTGCCTGTTTGCCCCGGGCGTTGGCCGGTTCGTGGCGGAGCGCCGCCGATGACCGGCACGCCGACCTTCTCCGTCCCCGCCACGTTCCTCGGCACGGCCCGCCGCGGGCGCGACGCGGCGCTCGGCGTGGCGGGGGTGCCGTTCGACATCGGCACGACCAACCGCAGCGGGGCGCGCTTCGGGCCGCATGCCATCCGCCACGCCAGCCGCATGCTGGTCGACGGTGCCCATCCCGTGGCCCGGATCGAGCTGGCGCAGCAGAGCATCGCCGATCTCGGCGACTTCAAGATCGCGCTCGGCGACACGGCGGCGAGCCTGAAGCTGATCGAGGACCAGGCGGCGGAAG
>JAKLKW010000046.1 GCA_023150455.1 Alphaproteobacteria bacterium
GCTTCCATTCAAGTCGGCGGCCGGATCAGCGGCCGCCTAACCGTCCCTGACACGCCCGCATGCATCCCTCCGCCTCGGTCATCATCTTCACCGTCCTGTCCGGCACCGGCTACGGCATCCTGTTCATGCTCGGCTACGGTGCGGCGATCCGCCTGCTGCCGCCGGACCGCGTCTTCGGCCTCGCGGCCTTCGGCCTGTCGCTCGGCTTCATCACGATCGGCCTGCTGTCGTCGCTGCTCCATCTCGGCCGCCCGGAGCGCGCCTGGCGCGCGACCTCGCAGTGGCGGTCGTCCTGGCTGTCACGCGAAGGGCTGCTGGCGATCCTGACGTACATTCCGGCGGCGCCGTTCGCCGCCGCCTGGGCGCTGTTCGGCGTGAACACCGGCTTCTTCGCGCTGTGCGGCGCGATCGCCGCGCTGCTCGCGGCGGCGACCGTGTTCGCCACCGGTCGCATCTATTCGACGCTGAAGCCGATCCGCCAATGGAACAGCGCCTGGGTCACGCCGGCCTACCTGGTGATCGCGCTGATGTCGGGCGCGCTGTGGGTCAACGCGCTGCTGCAGCTGCGCGGCTTGTCGCGCCCGACCGTGGCCGGGATCGCGGCGGCAGCGGCGCTGGTCGCGATGGCGCTGAAGATCGGCTACTGGCGCTTCGTCGACCACGGCCGGGCGCGCTCGACCGCCGAAAGCGCGACCGGCCTGGGCGGGCTCGGCCGCGTCCGCCTGCTCGAGGCGCCGCACACGCAGGAGAACTTCCTGCTGCGCGAAATGGGCTATCGCGTGGCGCGCAAGCACGCCTGGCGCTTGCGCCGCATCAGCCTGTCCTTCGGCTTCTTCGTGCCGTTCATCCTCGCCGGCCTGACCGTCGCCGTGGTCGGCCGCCTCGCCGCCGGCGTAGCGCTGACGGCGGCGATCTGCGCCCTGATCGGCACCCTGATCGAGCGCTGGCTGTTTTTCGCCGAGGCGAAGCACACGGTGACGCTGTATTATGGCGAGGAACGAACATGATATTGCTTGCGGTGAGCCCTGGCAGCAGGGCCCCGAGTAGGGATGGGAGGACAACCGCTATGACCGGCCGCTTTCCGCTGGCGGCGATGGCAATCGTCATCGGTGCCAGCATGGGTTCCTTGCCTGCCGCAGCGCAGGACAAGCCGTTCGCCCTTGCGCTCAGCTGTGCCGCCTGCCACGGCACCGACGGCAAGAGCCCGGGCTCCATTCCGACCATCGGCGGACGATCGGCCAAGGAGATCAAGGAGTCGCTGATCGCGTTCAAGTCCGGCACGCGCCCGTCGACGGTGATGAAGCGGCTGGCCGAAGGCTATACCGACCAGGACATCGACGCCCTGGCGGCCTATTTCTCGAAGCGGAAGTAAGGGGGAATGATCATGAAGACCTTTTCACGCCGATCGTTCGCCCTGATGGCGGGCGCCGCCGCCGGCACGGCGCTGGCCCGGCCCAATCTCGCCTTCGGCGCCTCGGCGCGCGTGGTCGTCGTCGGCGGCGGGTTCGGCGGCGCCACGGCCGCGCGCTACCTGAAGCGCCTCGACAAGCAGCTCAACGTCACGCTGATCGAGGCCAACAAGCAGTTCGTCACCTGCCCGTTCTCGAACCTGGTCCTCGGCGGGCTCAGGACCATGGACAACATCACCCATGGCTACGACGGGCTGGCGAAGGGCGGCGTCCGCGTCATCCACGCGACCGTGCAGGGCATCGATCCCGGCGCCAGGCGCCTGTCGCTGTCGACCGGCAACCCGGTGCTGTACGACAAGCTGGTGCTGTCACCGGGCATCGACCTGAACTACGGCGGCCTGCCCGGCTACAGCCAGGCGGCCGCCGAGCGCCTGCCGCACGCCTGGAAGGCCGGCCCGCAGACCATGCTGCTGAAGCGCCAGCTCGAGGCGATGCCGGACGGCGGCACCTTCATCATGGTCTGCCCCGACAATCCCTACCGCTGCCCGCCCGGCCCGTACGAGCGCGCCAGCATGATCGCGCACTACTTCACGACCAAGAAGCCGAAGTCCAAGATCATGCTGCTCGACGCCAAGGAAAGCTTCTCGAAGCAGGGCCTGTTCCAGGAAGGCTGGCAGGCGGTCTATGGCCGCATGATCGAATGGCTGCCCGGCAAGGCCGGCGGCAAGGTGACCGAGGTCGACGCCAAGTCCATGACCGTCAAGACGGAGTTCGGCGACCACAAGGGCGCGGTGATCAACGTCATCCCGCCGCAGACGGCCGGCGAGGTCGCGCGCGCGGCCGGCTTCGCCACGCCTGCGGGCTGGTGCGCAGTCGACTTCACGACCTTCCAGTCGAAGGTCGACCCGAACGTCTACATCGTCGGCGACGCCGCGATCGCCGGCGCCATGCCCAAGTCGGGCTTCTCGGCCAACAGCCAGGCCAAGGTCGCGGCGCTCGCGATCGTCGCGGCCCTGAACGGCGGCAAGTCCGAGGCGCCGGCCTTCGCCAACACCTGCTACAGCCTGATCGCGCCGAAATACGGCATCTCCGTCGCCAACGTGTATCGCGTGACCGACAAGGGCCTGGTGGCTGCCCCGGGCGGCGGCGTGAGCCCGAGCAACGCGCCGGCCCAGGTGCGCAGCCAGGAAGCCACCTACGCCGAAGGCTGGTACGAGTCGATCACGCACGACATGTTCGGCTAGGCCGGATTGCGTCGCATGATGGCGCCGGACACGCACGCCGGCGCCGCCCGGGCCGGCGGCGCGCTCGTCGAAAGCTTCATCGACGAGTGCCGCCGGGCCGAGCGGCAATCCACCGAGCTGGCCGACCTGGTGCTATCGATCGCCGGCAGGATGCGCGGCCTGCTCGCCGAGGCGCCGCGCTTCCTCACCCCGGCGCATCGGCGCGCCGACCCCGCGCACTATGCCCGCAACGCCGTCCACATCTCGCCCGGCAACGGTATCTCGCTCTTCGCCTTGGTCTGGCAGCCGGGCCAGTGGACGCCGGTGCACGATCACG
The DNA here is from genome assembly GCA_023150455.1 of Alphaproteobacteria bacterium. Lineage (GTDB taxonomy): Bacteria > Pseudomonadota > Alphaproteobacteria > JAEULC01 > JAEULC01 > JAEULC01. The sequence goes on from JAKLKW010000046.1 coordinate 2,970, forward strand.
GCACCTGGGGCGTCGTCGGCGTCGTCGAAGGCGTGCTGCAGGAGCGCAACTACAGCCGCACCGACGGCCACCACGGCCGCGCCAGCGGCATCGAGCTGCGCCGCGGCGGGATCACCCTGCTCGCTCCCGGCTCGGTCAGCACCTTCGTGCCCAATCCCGACCACATCCACGTGACAGGCGTCCCGGACGATGCCCCGCCGGTCCTGAGCCTGCACCTTTACGGGCGCGAGATGAACAGCTTCAACATCTACGACGCGGATGCCGGCACCCGCCGGCTGATCCAGGTCGCCTACGAGGTTTAGGCGGTCGCGGTCTCCGCGTGGTTCGTTGCGGCGCCGGCAGGGTCGGCGCAGTGGCCGCATGTGCCATGGACCTCCACCGACTGGCGGTCGATCGAGAAGCCCTGCCGCCTTGCCTGCTCCTGGATCGCCGCGGCGACTGCGCCGTCGTCCAGCTCCGTCACCGTGCCGCACTGCCGGCAGATCAGGTATTGCGCCGCGTGCGGCCGGCTGGGATCGATGCAGCCGACGAAGGCGTTGAGCGACTCGATGCGATGGATGAGCTTCTGCTCCATCAGGAACTCGAGCGCGCGGTAGACGGTCGGCGGCGCGGCGGAGCGGCCGTCCTCGACCCGGAGCCGATCCAGAATCTCGTAGGCGCCGACCGGCACGTGGGAGCGCCAGACCAGCTCCAGCACGCGCTGGCGCAAGGGCGTCAGGCGTACGCCCCGGCGCTGGCAAAGCGCGCTTGCCATGGCCAGCGCGTTGCTCACGCAGGCCTTGTGGTCGTGTTGCCCGGCCGTGGGCCCGGGCGCCGGTTCGGTCATCGATTGTCCTCGTCGCTGCCAAAGGAAATAGTATAACACTGCCGCCGGCGCAGCTATCGCTATCGCCGGGCCGAAGGGAAAGGGCATAAGCTCATGACCGGATTGGACAAACTCGTTGTGCCGGCCCCCGAGCAGGCGATCGGGGCCGTCCTGGACGCCATTGCCTTCAACGAGTTGGGCCTCGTGCCTGCGGTCGCGCAGCAACACGACACCGGCGAGGTGCTGATGCTTGCCTGGATGAACCGCGAGTCGGTAGCGCAGACGCTGATGACGGGGCGCGTATGCTATTGGTCACGCTCGCGCCAAGCTCTTTGGCGCAAAGGCGACACATCAGGACATACGCAGCATCTAGTTGATTTCATTGTCGATTGCGACGGCGACACGATCCTGCTCAAGGTCGACCAGAAAGGACCGGCGTGCCATACCGGGCGGCGGAGCTGCTTCTTCCGCGCGCCGCGCGGCGGGACCTTGCGCGAAATTCTGCCGAAACCGGTCGCAATTTGATCTGGATCAATGTGTGCCTGGGGGATTCCGATAGTGTGCGTTCGTCTCATACCCTTCCCTGAACTTCAACGGCCGGGACGCGAAAGCGCCCCGGCCGATTTTCTTTGCGGTCGGCGATGGCGGCCCGCGGTCGCGCTCGCGCTCCTTCTCGCCCTCCTCGCCGCCCCGGCCACCGTCATGGCCGACGCGGACACGGAGAACCGCCAACGCGAGCCGATCTACCGCCCGATGCGCCCGACGAACACGGGCGAGTTCCTGACCCGATGCAAGGAGGACTCGCTTTATTGCGAGGAGCAGTTCCTGGCTTACGTCCAGCGCTACCTGGCTGTGCGCGTGGAGGAGTTTGCCCGGCGCGAGGAGTACCGCAGGATGCGTGAGAACCTGCGCGACCCGCACGCCTTCGACGGCATCTGCCTGCCGCGCGAGCGCATCCTGACCGACGACTTCCCCGCCGAGGTGTCGCGCAAGTTCCGCGCCTGGGCCGAGAAGAACAAGCAGGTGCACGCGGAACGACCGCCGGTCGGCATCAAGGCCGCGATGCAGGCCCTCTATCCGTGCCGGTAGTCAGATGTCAGATGCCAGAGGACAGATGTCAGAAGGAACCGAGCTCCTCCGACATCTGACCTCTGGCATCCGACATCTGATCAGAACTTCTCGGCCGCAGGGCGGAGATCGAGCTCCTGCGTCCAGGCGGTGCGGTCCTGCGCGTGGAGCTGCCAGTACGCCTCGGCGATCGCGGCGGGCGAAAGCATCGTCTGCGGATCGCGCTCGCGGTAGCGTTCCGACGCGATCTGGCCGTCGACGATCACGTGCGCGACGTGAACGCCTCTGGGCCCCAGCTCGCGCGCCATGCTCTGCGCCAGGGCGCGCAGGCCGAACTTGCCGATGGCGAAGCCGGCGAACTGGGCGCCGCCGCGCAAGCTGGCCGTGGCGCCGGTGAACAGGATCGTCCCCCCGCCCTTCGCCACCATGCGCCGCGCCGCCTGCTGTCCGACGTGGAAGCCGCCCAGGCAGGAGATGCGCCACGCGGCCTCGATCGCCGCGGGATCGAGATCGAGGATCGAGCCGCGCGGAAAATTGCTGGCGTTGTACACCGCGACCAGCGGATCGCCCAGGTCCTTCGCGACCGACTGGAACAGGCCGGCGACCGCGCCCGCGTCGGTCGCGTCGCAGGCATAGGCGCGCGCGGCGCCGCCGCGCACCGCGGGCAGCAGCGCGTCGAGCCTGTCGCGCCGGCGCGCCGCCATCGCCACGTTCATGCCGGCCGACGCGAAGCGCAGCGCCAGCGCCAGGCCCAGGCCGGGCCCGACGCCGACAATGACGGCCGTGTCCGCCATGACGCCGCCTCACCGCGCCGCGTACTGCGTCTTGCCGAACAGGATTTCCTTCGCCTTGGCGTCCATCGGCCCGGTGCGGCGCCTGTCGGCCAAGAGCTCGAGGCCTTTCTTTACGGCCGGCCGCGCATTGATCGTCTCGAACCAGCGCTTCAGGTTCGGATAGTCCTCCAGCTTCTGGCCTTGGCGCTCATAGGAGCGCAGCCAGGGAAACACCGCCATGTCGGCGATCGAGTACTCGCCCGCCAGGTACGGCACCTCGCCCAGCCGGCGATCGATGACGCGATAGAGGCGCGTGGCCTCGTTGGTGTAGCGGTTGATCGCGTATTCCAGCTTTTCCGGCGCGTACTGGCGGAAGTGGTGCGCCTGGCCCAGCATCGGGCCGACGCCGCCCATCTGGAACATCAGCCACTCGATCACCTTGTAGCGGCCGCGCAGGTCCTTCGGCATGAACTTTCCGCTGGTCTCGGCCAGGTACATGAGGATCGCGCCGGACTCGAACACCGCCAGCGGCTTGCCGTCGGGCGCGTCATGGTCGACGATCGCCGGCATCTTGTTGTTCGGGCTGATCTTGAGGAACTCGGGCTTGAACTGGTCGCCGGCCTGGATGTCGACGGGGATGACCTTGTACGGCCGCCCGATCTCCTCGAGCATGATCGAGATCTTGTAGGCGTTCGGCGTCGGCCAGACATAGAGATCGAGCATCGTTTCCTCGCATGACCGGATGGTTGAGCGCGGTGTTAGTTAGGACACGCGCCGGCGCGCGTCCAGCACAAGCCTCCCTGGTCTCACGCGATCGTGCGCCATGGTGCGGTCCGCGGGGCGATCTTGTGAAATTCGTTCCCTCGACGATGTCCTGGCGGTCCTCAATCGAGGAACCGGTTCGGCTGCAGGAATATCCCTATCAACAATGCGCCTTTCGGCGACCAGGCGACATGCGTGTGGCCCTTCGGGCGCCAGATGTAGTTGCCCGCCGTGATGTCGTTGCCCTCGTCGTCGGCCAGGCTTCCTTCCAGCACGTAGGTCTGCTCGATGTCGACATGCTCGTGCAGCGGCAGGCGCGCTCCCGGCGCCATGCGGATGAGCGCCGTGATGAGGCCCCGCTCCTCGTCGCGCAGCAGCAGCTTCTGCTCGACGCCGGGGAACGGCGTCGCGTGCCAGGGCAGCGCGTCGACCTGGACCGGCCGCGACGCGCTCTGCGGCAGCTTCTCCTGTCCGGGAACATCCGGCGTGACCGCCACCATCGTCGACTCCTCCCCGTTTCACCTGCAGCGACGCGTGCCGATTGGCGCGCGTCGCCCCGCCCCTGTCAAGACGCGCCGTCCGGCGTGTCGAGCGCAAAGACGGCGACGATCGCGCCATGGAACGACCCGGCCGGCTGCGCCACGTATCGCCCGTCCACCATGTCGTCGCGCACGCCGGCGTTCAGGATGCGCACGTCGCGACACAGCTCCGCCAGCCGCGCCGACACCAGGATATGGTCGACCAGCATCCGCCGCCCGGCATGGATCGCCGTGAAGCGCTTATCCGCCGGCACCGATTGCTCGACCGCGGTCAGCGCGCGGCCGGCGAGCGCCGGGTTCCCGGCCTCCTCCGCCGGCGCCTGCAAGAGCCGCATGGGCATCTCGAAGCTGTCGGCGTTCAGGTCGCCGGCGACGACCACCAGCGCGCCGGGATCGCGGTCGAAGATGGCATCGGCCGCCAGCCGCGCCTCGAGCGCCTGCCCGCTGCGCTTGACCGCGGAGACGAAGAATCCCTCGGCCCACGCGGCGCTGCGCAGCCAGCGCGAGGCCGAACTCTTGCCGCCGGGCACGGAAGAGGCCAGCGGCGCGCGCAGATGCAGGTTCAGCACGTGCAGCACCTGCGCGCCGACCGCGTGCTCGGTCTGGAGGATCGGCCGGTCCCACTCGATCCGGAGTCCCGCGCTGCCGGCGCGGCGATAGGTCATGCGCTGCACGGCGTCGTGATGGATCGAGCGCCAGGAGCGGATGGGGAAGCGGCTGAGGGTCACCAGGTTGTGGCGATCGAGGGGCGTCCCGTCGCGATGCGTGGTGTGGGCGCGATGGAACCCGGCATAGCGCGTCCCGATGAGGACGCGGTCGAGCGCGCCGAAGGTCCGCTCGGCCTTGGGCTGCTCGCGCCGGGCGTTGACCTCCTGCAGGCACAGCACGTCGGCGTCGATGGCGTCGAGCGCCGGGCGCAGCGCGGCGATGCGCGCCGCGAAATCGACGCCGCCGCGCGGGCGGTCGTCCAGGCTTTCCAGGTTAAAGGTGGCGATGCGCAGCATGCGGTGCGGAGTATGGCGCGGAACACGGCAGGATGCATCGACGCCGGGAAACGGCGCCGCCGCCTTGTGCTAGCATGCCGTCCGCGGTCGCCGCCCCTTTCGAGGAGCCGTCGAGCCATGACGCCGTGGTCGTCGCGATGAGGACGTTTCCGAAGTCCCGCGTCGATGCGCTGACCGACGGCATCTTCGCCTTCGCGATGACCCTGCTGGTGCTGGAAATCCGGCTGCCGCCCGATCTGCCGATCCGCAACGCCGCCGAGCTGATCGCGCATCTGCGCACGCTGGTGCCCGAATACGTGACCTACCTGATCAGCTTCTTCGTGCTGGCGACGCAGTGGCGCGCGTCGATCGAGTTCCGCCACGCCGGCGAGCAGATGTCGTTCCGCCTGCTGCACCTGTGGCTCGTCTATCTCTTCTTCGTCACCAGCGTCCCGTTCTCGTCGAGCGTCGTCGGCCACTATGGCGACATGGCGCCCGCGGTCTGGCTCTACGCCGCCAACATGCTCGTCGTCGCCGGGCTTTCGATTCCGCTGCGCGTGCTGGAGGTCGCGCCCGAGCGCGGGCCCCTCGCCCGGTCCGCGCTGGTCCGCACGCTGCTGTTCATGGCCACGGCGCTCGCCTCCGTCATGATCAGCCTGTACGAGCCGTCGGCGGCGATGTTCGCCTACCTGCTCAACATGCTGTCCAAGCCGATCGCCGACCGGTGGGGCAAGGCCGGACGCGCGTAGGCCTCCTGCCGGAAGAGCGGCGCACCGCCGCCGGGAATCGCGGCGGGCCGCCCCCGCCACAGGGTGCGGCCCGCCCGATCGCCGTATTGCCGTCTTGGCTATGCGGCCAATAACGCCCGCCGCCGGCCGCCGCGCGCGCGCGCGATACCGGGCGCGGCGTGATCACCGGCGACTTCACGCGCGCCGCGATCGCGTTCGTCGTCTACTGGGGCGGAAACGGCGCCTGGGCGGCACTGCGTCCGTCGCTGCAGGCCGCGCTTGTCCGCTGGATCGCCAAGGCGCCGCTCGACTTCCATGCCCTGATGGCCGAGCCGACTCCGATCGCCGCCTATGCCGGCTTCAGGATGCCCACGCTCGTCATGCGCGGAGAGCACGCGCCGCGCCCGACGCGCCTCGTCGCGGGATTGCTGGCCAGCGTCTTGCCGGCCGCGCGCCTCACGGTGCTCGACGGCGCCGGGCACATGGGCCCGTTGACCCACGCCGCCGCCGTGAACGCGCTGATCGTCGCGCATGTGAACGCGGCGGAAGCCGCGATTCGCACGGCGCCGACCGGCCAGGCCGACGCGGGCGACCTCGGTCCGTCCCGCGCCTGCCGCTTGTCAGGACCGCAGACAGGCGCGGATTCGGAGTCGGCCTACGCGGACGTGTGGCAGGAGCTGACCGGGTGGAAAGGGTGGCGTACCCTGCTGGATGCGAAGTAGCGACGACCGTTCCCGTTGACGACGCGGCCGCGTTCGCTGCCGCTTCCAGCCGGGCGATGTCGAGCTTCACCATCTTGAGCATCGCCTCCGCGACGCGCCTGGACTTCTGCGGGTCCGCGTCGTTCATCAGCTCGCCGAGGCGCCTGGGAACGATCTGCCAGGAAAGCCCCACCGGTCCTCGAGCCAGCCGCACTGCTCGACCGAGCCGCCCTCCTTGAGCGCGTCCCACAGGCGGTCGATCTCGGCCTGGTCGTCGCATTGGAGAATGATCGAGAAGCTGTGATTGAACGGGTCGAGAGGCCCAGCTTCGATCGCCATGTAGCGCTGGTCCCCGAGCGTGAAGGCCGCGATCTTGACGCTGCCGGCGGGGCCGCTCGGGGTATCGGCGGGTATGGTCGAGATCGAGCCGATCGAGGACCCGGGAATCAGCGCGGCATGGAAGCTGATGGCCGCTCCCATCCCCTTCTCGAACCACAGATGCTGCGTGACCTTCATCGCGCGACCCTTCCCGCTGCGGCGAGCTGCGCGACCCGAGGACGATCGAAGGGGACGGCTCCCGACCGTCCGGTGCGGAATATCTTCCAGGGATCCGATCACGTGCAGTCGAATGCTGCCAGCTTCGATTTCGTCGCCGGAGCGACCTGATGCAAAATCGTTGTCGTAATTGGCGCGCCCTGCTGGATTCGAACCAGCGACCCCAAGCTTAGAAGGCTCGTGCTCTGTCCAACTGAGCTAAGGGCGCACGCTTGCGGACGGGGACCAGGATCAATGCGTCCAGGGTCTCAAGCGGTCGAAGCGGAAATTGTCGGCATAGGCCTTGGGCCTGATCCGCCGCTCCTGCGGCTCCTCCAGGATATACATCAGCCCGTGCTTCGTCGCATAGGCGATCGCGTCCGCCTTGGTCGGGAACCGCAGCGCGACCTGGTTCAGCGTATCGTCCGCGCTGCTCCAGCCCATCAGCGGCTCGGGCCGGCGGGCGCCCGGCTCGAACTCGAGCACCCAGTCATGCGTCAGGCCGCGGCCGGACTGCATCGCCGTCTTCGCCGGCCGGTAGATCCTCACGGTCATGGTCGCGACATCTCCAGCAAACGCCAAGGCCACCGATCGGGGCGACTGGTCGGGGCGACTGGATTCGAACCAGCGACCCCCTGCTCCCAAAGCAGGTGCTCTACCAGGCTGAGCTACACCCCGCCCGCGCTCCGCGCTTCCGATATCATGCGGCCGACACCGTATACAAGGAGTTCCCATGGCCAGCCGCACCCTGGGGATGACCGACCGTGTCCACGAATACCTGATGGAATCCGCGCTGCGCGACGCGCCGGCCCTGGCGGCGCTGCGCCGGGCGACCGAGCCGATCGAGCTCGCCGCCATGCAGATATCGCCCGAGCAGGGCCAGTTCATGGCCCTGCTGATCGAGCTCATGGGTGCGAGGCGCTATCTCGAGATCGGCACCTTCACCGGCTACAGCGCGCTGTGCGCGGCACTGGCGATGCCGGCGGACGGCCGCGTCACGGCGCTCGACCGCAGCCGGGAATGGACCGACGTCGCCCGGCGCCACTGGCGCGACGCCGGGGTCGAGCACAAGATCGACCTGCGCCTGGGCGACGCGCGCCAGTCGCTCGACGCGATGCTGGCCGCTGGGACCGCCGCGCGGTTCGACCTCGCCTTCATCGACGCCGACAAGCCGAACTACGACGCGTACTACGAACGCTGCCTCGAGCTGGTGCGGCCGGGCGGGCTGATCGCGCTCGACAACATGCTGTGGGGCGGCGCGGTCGCCGATCCGGCCAAGTCGGACGAGGACACGGTCGCGATCCGCGCGTTGAACCGGAAGATCCGCGACGATGCGCGGGTGACGGCGAGCCTGGTGCCGATCGGCGACGGGCTGATGCTGTGCCGCCGCCGCTTCCGACCCGGCAGCGTCGGGACGCAGGCCGACCTCAGGCGTCCTTGCCCTGGGCCTTCTTGATGTTCTTCCACAGCTCCCAGCCGTCGCCGGTGGCCATCAGGCACGAGCGGCCGTTGGGGAAGCTCAGGATCAGCGTCCAGCTGCCGCTGTCCGAGGTCATCAGCTCGACCACGGCGCCGTTGCCGGTCAGGCCGAAGCCGGCCGGGTCTTCCTTGTACTGGTCCCGGAGCTGCGTCAGCAGATCGCCGCGGTCGCCGCACGCAGTCGGGGGCTGCTGCGCAAAGCCCGGACCGGCCATCATTGCCAGCGCCAAGGCCACGGGGATGAAGCGGTACGCCATGGTGACCTCCTTTGTCGGGACCACGCGATACCTTCGCGATCCTCCAGAGGCTGCGCCCGCAGGCCTTAAGACGGCGCTAAGGGAAGCTTAAGCAATGCCTAAGAACGGCACATATTCCGTGCCGCACGATGGGATCGTGTCGCAGCGCGCGGCGCCTACTTGCCGATCTCGGGATGCCGCACGCGGTCGCCCGGCTTCAGCTTCAGCCGCGCGGCCGTGCCGCCGTTGAGCTCGAGCACGGCGACCACCGGCCCGTCCGACGCGATCGTCGCGGTCGAATGCGGCACCGCGCGCTCGTGGATGTTGACGATGCGACCGTCGGCGGCGATGAACAGCATGTCGAGCGGGATGTTGGTCTGGTACATCCACATCGAGATCGGCTGCGGCGTCTTGTAGACGAACAGCATGCCCGCATTCGGCTCCATCCTGTTGCGGAACATCAGCCCCTGCTGCTGCTGCTCGACCGTGCGCGCCATCTCGACGACGAAGCGATGCGTCTGCCCGCCGCTCTCGATCACGAGCTCGGACTTCTCGAACGTGGCGAGCGCCAGCGCCGGCGCGATCGGCAGCAACATGGCGGCAAAGGCGAGCAGGAATCGACGGTTCATGGCGGCGGATTTTACGGGCCGGCGGAATCGAGCGCAAACGGCGCGAGCGGCGGAAGGGCCGGATCGTCGGCCAGCGCGCGCGCCACGACCTCGCGCACGGCGGGCCGAACCGCGCCGAGGCGCGGCTTGTCGGCGATCGTCGTCATCCAATGCGCCGGCGGGTTGCGCCCTTCGCTGCGCGACCAGGCGAGCCCGCGCAGGACGGCCTCGGCGGCCTCCGGCAGCCCGCCGTCGGGAATCGCGAGCCCGTTGAGCGTCGCCCAGACGCCGGCCCAGCAGCGCGCCACGGCCCACGGGTTGTAGCCGCCGCCGCCCAGCACCAGAAGGCGCGGCGCGACGCCCATGAGGCGCTCGACCGCGTACCAGTAGGCGCGGTTCGACAGGCGGAGCTTGCTCATCGGATCGTCGGCCAGCCCGTCGACGCCGCATTGCAGGACCAGCGCCGCGGGCGCGAAGTCGCGCGCCAGCGGCACCAGCGCCGCGTCGACCACGAAAGCCATCTCGCTGTCGTTGAACCCGGGCGGCACCGGCAGGTTGCGCGCACTGCCGCCGGCGCGGTCCCCGGCCCGGCCGGTATGGGGCCAGCGCCCGTCCTCGTGCACGCTGATCGTGCGCACGCGCGGATCGCCGGCGAAGGCGATCTCCACTCCGTCGCCGTGATGCGCGTCGATGTCGACATAGCACACGCGCGCCAGCCCCTGGTCGAGCAGCGCGTAGATGCCGAGCACCGGGTCGTTGAAGAAGCAGAATCCGCTGGCGCGGTCGCGCCGTCCGTGATGCGTGCCGCCGGCCGGGCTGTGCACGATGCCGCCCTCGGCCAGGAGAGCCGCAGCGTGGATCGAGGCGCCGCAGGCCGTCGCCGGGCGGCGGAACATCTGCGGATAGATCGGGTTCTCCAGCTTGCCGAGGTTGTAGCGCGCGCGAACCTCGGGCTCCGCACGCTGCTCGGCCTCGACGCGCATGAGCGTCGCGATGTAGTCCGGGTCGTGGAACCGCGCCAGCTGCGCGGGCGTGGCGCGCGGGCTGTCGACATACTGGCCGTCGCCGAGCCAGCCCATCGCCCGGCACAGGTCGATCGTGCTGGAGACGCGCGGAATCGAGAGAGGATGATTCCGTCCGTGGATCGATCCGCGATAGATCTCGCTGCCGATGAAGAGGGGGCGCCGCATCAGAGGTCAGATGTCAGAGGACAGATGTCAGAAGGTCAACCCATTTCTGGCCTCTGGCCTCTGGCCTCTGACATCTGTATCGCCCTTGCGTTCGCGTCGAGCCTGTCCCATAGTCCGCGCCTTCACTGGGGGGAGCCGGCGTACCGGCTGAGAGGTCCCTTTAGGGGACGACCCCAGAACCTGATGCGGTTCGTACCGCCGTAGGGACGGGTGAGATGACTTTCAGCGCGCCGGCGCCTCAATCCCACAATACGCCTTCTCCCGACATCCTGGTGCATGCCGCGCGTCTCAGCTACGGCGGCGACCTGCTGTTCGACCATCTCGACGCGCGATTTCCCGGCGGGCGCTGCACCTGCCTGCTGGGCCCCAGCGGCGTGGGCAAGTCGAGCCTGTTGCGCCTGATCGCGGGCCTGGCGCCGCCGGGAGCCGGCGGCGAGGTCATCGGCGGCGACGGCGCGCCGGTCACGGGCCGCGTCGCCTGGATGGGACAGACCGAGCCGCTGATGCCCTGGCTCAGCGCCCGCGGCAACGTGGCGATCGGGCCCCGACTGCGCGGCGAAGGCGGATACGATGCCGCAAGCCGCCGCGCCGACGCGCTGCTGACCCGCGTCGGGCTAGCCGGCCGCGAGCGCGACCGCCCGGCGACCCTGTCCGGCGGCATGCGCCAGCGCGTGGCGCTGGCGCGCACGCTGTTCGAGGACCGTCCCTTCGTGCTGATGGACGAGCCGTTCTCCGCGCTCGACGCCATCACCCGCTTCGCGCTGCAGGAGGAGGCGGCGCGGCATCTGGCCGGACGCACGGTGCTGCTGGTCACGCACGACCCGCTTGAGGCGCTCCGTCTCGGCCACGTCGTCCACGTCATGGCCGGCCGGCCCGCGATCCTGGGCGCGCCCATCACGCCGCCCGGCGATCCGCCGCGCGACCTGAAGGATGCGCGCCTCCTGGCGCTGCAAGGCGAGCTGCTCGACCGCCTGGCCCATGCCGCGGCGGCCGCATGACCGCGCTGCGCGCCCTCGTCACCCTGGCCGGGCTGATCGTCTCCTGGCAGGCGCTGGTGATGGCGACCGGGCTGCCGCCCTACCTGCTGCCGGCGCCCACGCGCGTCGCCCGGGCGCTGGTCGCGCGCTGGGACATCCTGTGGCATCACACCCAGATCACGATGCTCGAGATCGCGCTGGGCCTGGTGCTCGGCGTGCTGTTCGGCGCGTCCTGCGCGCTGACCCTCGCCGCCTCGCGCTATGCCCGGCGCTGGCTCATGCCGATCCTGATCGCGAGCCAGGCCATGCCGACCTTCGCGATCGCCCCGCTCCTGGTCCTGTGGTTCGGCTACGGGCTCGGCTCCAAGATCGTGATGGCGATCATCGTGATCTTCTTCACCGTCGCCTCGTCGTTCTACGACGGGCTGCGGCGCACCGAGCCCGGCTGGCTCGACCTCGCGCGCACCATGTCGGCGACGCCGATGCGGATCCTCTGGCTCGTGCGCGTCCCGGCCGCCCTGCCCTCGCTCGCGACCGGCGTGCGCGTCGCCGCCGTCTATGCCCCGGTCGGCGCGATCATCGGCGAATGGGTCGGCGCCAGCCGCGGCCTCGGCTACCTGATGCTGCAGTCGAACGCGCGCATGCAGATCGACATGCTGTTCGCCGCCCTGCTGCTGCTCGCGACCTTCTCGATGGCGCTCTACGCGCTGGTCGATGCGCTGCTGCGCCGGCTGATCGCCTGGGCGCCGGAGCGCCTGTCTGATGACGACTGAACGGGCATGCCCACGTCCTTCGGCAGGCTCGGGACGAGGTCGATCGAATAGCTCGGGACCAAGACAGGGAGTCCGCGTCCTGAGCTTGTCGAAGGACGAGTCAACTTAGGAGCTGCACCATGAAACGCCTGCTGCTTTCGCTAGCCCTGCTGCTGCTTGCCGGCCGCGCCGACGCCGCCGACAAGCTGACGCTGATCCTCGACTGGTTCGTCAACCCGGACCATGCGCCGATCATCGTCGCCGCGCAGAAGGGCTATTTCGCCGAGGTCGGCCTCGAGGTCGAGATCGTGCCGCCGGCCGACCCGAGCGACCCGCCCAAGCTGGTGGCGGCCGGCAAGGCCGATCTCGCCGTCAGCTACCAGCCGTCGCACCAGATCCACGTCTCCGAGGGCCTGCCCCTGGTGCGCATCGCCACGCTGATCGCCACGCCGCTCAACTGCGTGGTCGTGCTGGCGGACGGCCCCATCAAGTCGATCAAGGACCTCAAGGGCAAGAAGATCGGCTTCTCCGTCGCCGGCACGGAAGAGGCGATCCTCGGCACCATCCTCGCCAAGCACGGGATCGGCTTGAAGGACGTCGAGATGATCAACGTCAACTTCGCCCTCACGCCGGCGCTCCTGACCGGCCGGGTCGACGCGGTCACCGGCGCCTACCGCAACTTCGAGCTCAACCAGCTCGCGCTCGAAGGCAAGCAGGGCCGCTGCTTCTACGTCGAGGAGGAAGGCGTGCCGGTCTACGACGAGCTGATCGTCGTCGCCAACAAGGCCAAGCTCGCCGACCCGAAGCTGCGCCGCTTCGTCGACGCGCTGGAGCGCGGCGTCATGTACCTGACCAACAATCCCGAGGAGAGCTGGAAGCTGTTCGTCGCCCGGCACAAGGACCTGGACGACGAGCTGAACAAGCGCGCCTGGCGCGACACGCTGCCCCGCTTCGACAAGCGCCCGGCGGCGATGGACAAGAAGCGCTACGAGCGCTTCGCCGCGTTCCTCAAGGACAAGGGCCTGGTGAAGTCGCTGCCGCCGCTCGACCAGTATGCGGTGGAGCTGCCGTAGAACGAGGCGAAACGGGGGCGGGTGCGGAAGGCGGCGGACGCGAGCGCGGGCCGCGCCCTTCCCGCTTCCCGCCTCTGCCCGTCGCACCTATAGTGCCTTCCACGGCTGAGCCCGCGGGAGACACGAATGTCTGGCCTCGACGCCCTCGACCTTGCCCGCATCCAGTTCGCCTTCACCGTCTCGTTCCACATCCTCTTCCCGTCCTTCACGATCGGGCTCGCGAGCTACCTCGCCGTGCTCGGGGGCCTGTGGCTGTGGACCGGGCGCGAGGTGTTCCATACGCTGGCGCGCTTCTGGTCGCGCATCTTCGCCATGTCGTTCGGCATGGGCGTCGTGTCGGGCGTGGTGATGAGCTACCAGTTCGGCACGAACTGGAGCCGCTTCTCCGACGTCGCCGGCAACGTGCTCGGCCCCCTGCTCTCCTACGAGGTGCTGACGGCGTTCTTCCTCGAGGCGGGCTTCCTCGGCATCATGCTGTTCGGCTGGAACCGCGTCGGCCGGGGCCTGCATTTCTTTGCCACCTGCATGGTCGCCGTCGGCACGCTGATCTCGACCTTCTGGATTCTGTCGGCCAACAGCTGGATGCACACGCCGCAGGGCCACGCGATCCGCGACGGGCGGTTCTTTCCCGAGGACTGGCTCCAGGTCATCTTCAACCCGTCCTTCCCCTATCGCCTCGCGCACATGGTGCTGGCGGCCTACCTGACGACGGCCTTCGTGGTCGGCGCGGTCGGCGCGTGGCACCTGTTGCGGAACGGCCGCAACGAGGCCGCGCGCGTCATGTTCTCGATGGCGATGTGGATGGCGACGCTGGTCGCGCCGGTGCAGATCTTTGCCGGCGACGCGCACGGGCTCAACACGCTGGAGCACCAGCCCGAGAAGATCGCCGCCATCGAGGGGCACTGGGAGACGTCGCGCGGCATGCCGCTCTTCCTGTTCGGCTGGCCCGACATGGAGCGCGAGGAGACGCGCCTCGCCCTCGGCATCCCGCATCTCGGCTCGCTGATCCTGACCCATAGCTGGGACGGCGAGGTCAGGGGCCTGAAGGAGTGGCCGAAGGACCAGCGCCCGCCCTCGACCGTCATCTTCTGGACCTTCCGCGCCATGGTCGGGCTCGGCATGCTGATGGCGCTGACCGGCCTGCTCGCGCTCTGGCTGCGCTGGCGCGGGCAACTCTACGACACGAAGCTGTTCCACCACGCCGCGGTCGCCATGGCGCCGGCCGGGTTCGTCGCCATCCTGTGCGGCTGGATCACGACCGAGATGGGCCGGCAGCCCTGGGTCGTCCACGGCCTGCTGCGCACGTCGGACGCGCTGTCGCCGGTGCCGGCGCACAACGTTGCGGTGTCGCTCGCCGCCTTCGTCGTGGTCTACCTGATCGTGTTCGGCGTCGGCGTCTTCTACATCCTGCGGCTGATGCGCGCCGGGCCGGAGACCGTGCACGTCCCCGTGCCGGAAGGCGTCCGGGCGGCGCCGATGCGGCCGCTCTCGGCAGCCGGCGGAACGGTGGAAAGCGGAGGGCGCGCGCGATGAGCATCGACCTGCCGCTCGTCTTCGCCGCGATCATCGCCTTCGGCGTGATCATGTATGTCGTGATGGACGGGTTCGACCTCGGCGTCGGCATCCTCTATCCGTTCTTCAAGGACCGCGGCGACCGCGACGTGATGATGAACACGATCGCGCCGGTCTGGGACGGCAACGAGACCTGGCTGGTGCTGGGCGGCGTGGCGCTGTTCGGCGCCTTTCCCATGGCCTACGCGGTCATCCTGCCGGCGCTCTATCTGCCGCTGATGCTCATGCTGGTCGCGCTGATCTTCCGCGGCGTGGCGTTCGAGTTCCGCTTCAAGGCCGCGCGCACGCGGCCGCTGTGGGATTTCGCCTTCGCCGCCGGCTCGACCGTGGCGACGTTCTGCCAGGGCCTGGCGCTCGGCGCCTTCGTGCAGGGCATCAAGGTATCCGGCCGCGGCTTCGCCGGCGGCACGTTCGACTGGCTGACGCCCTTCGCGCTGTTCACCGGCGCGGCGCTCGTCGCCGGCTATGCCATGCTCGGCTGCGCCTGGCTGATCATGAAGACCGAGGGCGGCTTGCGCGACCGCCTCTTCGCCATGATGCGGCCGATCGGCCTCGTCGTGCTGGCCTTCATCGCCGGCGTCAGCCTGTGGACGCCCTTCCACGACCCGCAGATCATGACGCGCTGGTTCTCCTGGCCCAACATCGCCTACCTGTCGCCGGTGCCGATCCTGGTGGCGCTCCTGGGCCTCGGCCTGGTGCGCGCCGTGCGCCGGCGCCACGAGAGCGGGCCGTTCCTCTACACGCTCGGGTTGTTCGTGCTGTCCTATGCCGGGCTCGCCATCAGCCTGTGGCCCGACATCGTGCCGCCCGACGTGTCGATCTGGGACGCATCCGGCGCGCCCGAGTCGCAGCGCTTCCTGATCGTCGGCATGGCCATCCTGATCCCGGTCATCCTCGGCTACACCGGCTATAGTTATTGGGTGTTCCGAGGCAAGGTCCGCGCCGACTCCGGATACCATTGACGCCGCGCCGC
Source organism: Alphaproteobacteria bacterium (assembly GCA_023150455.1). GTDB lineage: Bacteria > Pseudomonadota > Alphaproteobacteria > JAEULC01 > JAEULC01 > JAEULC01. The sequence goes on from JAKLKW010000046.1 coordinate 18,723, forward strand.
CAGTGGCCGCGGCGCCTAGCCTGGTTCGCCGGGCTCTGGCTGCTGGGAATAGCGGCGACGGCGGCGCTGGCCTACGCCACGCGCTGGTTGCTCGGGCTTTGACGGGTTGCCGGCCAGCCGGCAGCGCCCTACGTTGAGGCCGCGGGGCAGGCGGCCGTTGATCCGGCCGCCGACTCGAATCGGTGCGCGCGCGAATTGGCGCGTGCGCGGGAGGAAAACGATGCGCGTCGAGTTGATGTATGGACGGGGCTTGCTGCCGGTCGAGCTGCCGGACGACCTCGACGTGACGGTGATCCGCAAGCCCGCCATGCCCGTGCTGCCCGACCCCAAGGCCGCCGTGGCCAGGGCGCTGGAGAACCCGGTCGTCTCCTCGCCGCTCTCGGCGCTGGCGCGCGGGCCGCAGACCGCCTGCATCCTGATCTGCGACATCACCCGCCCGGTGCCCAACGGCACCGTCCTGCCGGTGCTGATCCGCGCCCTGCTCGACTATGGCCTCAAGCCCGATTGCATCACCGTGCTGGTCGCGACCGGGCTGCATCGGCCGAACGAGGGCGCCGAGCTGGAAGAGCTGGTCGGCGACCCCTGGGTCATGCGGACCGTCAAGGTGGCAAACCATTTTGCCCGCAACGACGCCGACCATGTCGACCTCGGCACGACCTTGCGCGGCACGCGCGTCAGGCTCGACCGCCGCCTGGTCGAGGCCGACCTGCGCATCGTCACCGGCCTGGTCGAGCCGCATTTCATGGCGGGATGGTCGGGCGGCCGCAAGGTGGTGGCGCCGGGCGTGGCGCATGCCGAGACCATCACGCGGCTGCACAGCGCCGCCTTCATGGAGGACGAGAAGACCGCGAACTGCACGCTCGACGGCAACCCGCTGCACCGCGAGCTGATCGAGATCGTGCGCATGCTGGGCGGAGCGGTCGCCATCAACACCGTGATCGACGACCACCGGCGGCTGTCCTACGTGAACTTCGGCGAGATCATCGCCAGCCACGAGGCGGCGGTCGCCTATGTCCGCGGCTTCGCCCAGGTGCCGGTGCCGCGGCGCTTCGCCACCGTGCTCACCAGCTCGGCCGGCTATCCGCTCGACAAGACCTACTACCAGACCGTCAAAGGCATGGTGGCGCCGATGGACATCCTGGCGCCCCGAGGCGAGCTGATCATCGCCTCGGCCTGTTCCGAGGGCATGGGCAGCAACGAGTTCGTCGAGGCGCAGCAGCGCCTCCTGGCGCAGGGCCCCAACGGCTTCCTCGACGGCATCAAGGCCAAGCACTTCGCTGCGATCGACGAATGGCAGACCGAGATGCAGCTGAAGCCGATGCGCATCGGCGCCATCAAGCTGTTCACGGATGGGCTGAAGGATGCGCAGCGGACCTTGACCGGCGTCGACATGATTGCCGACCTCGGCGCGGCGGTCAGCGCCAGCGTGGCGCGCTCGGGCGACCGGCATGTCGCAGTCATTCCCGAGGGCCCCTATGTCGTGCCCCGGTTCCAGCCGCAGGCCGCCGCGGCCCAGTAGCGGGCACAGCGCACGCTATTGCGTGCGTCACGCAAGACAGACGTATCTGTCACATAACTGTCATCAAAGCCCTTTACTGCAACCCGGGTTTCGGGTGGAATGTCCCGTGGGGGAGCTTCAAGGCGGGCGTCCGATCCAAAGAACACGCCCGGGGACCGGTCGACGGCGGCAAGGCCTTCGGCTGACATCCAGGAACCAAGCGACACCAACGCCTTCTGCCACTGCCTGGGGAGAACAATCGCCATGTCACGACTTTCCTTTCGCCGCCTCCTGACCGGCGCTGTCGCGGTCGCCGCGGCCGCGCTGCTCGCGGGGCCGGCCTTCGCGCAGAAGACCAAGATCACGGTCTACACCGCGCTCGAGAACGACCAGCTCGGGCCCTACAAGCAGGCCTTCGAGGCCGACAACCCGGATGTCGAGATCGCCTGGGTACGCGACTCGACCGGCGTCGTCACCGCCCGCTTCCTGGCGGAGAAGGACAATCCGCGCGCCGACGTGATCTGGGGCCTGGGCGCGTCCTCGATCGCGCTGTTCGACTCGATGGGCCTGCTGCACGCCTACTCGCCGAAGGGCGTCGACCAGATCAAGCCGCAGTTCCGGAGCCCGAAGGCGCCGCTCGCCTGGACCGGCATGGACGCATGGCTGGCCGTGATCTGCTACAACACGGTCGAGGCCGGCAAGAAGAAGGCGCCGAAACCCGCCTCCTGGACCGACCTCACCAACCCCGCCTACAAGGACCAGATCGTGATGCCGAACCCGGCCTCGTCGGGCACCGGCTACCAGGCGGTCTATGCCTGGATCAACCTGATGGGCGAGAAGGCGGCCTGGGAGTTCATGGACAAGCTGCACCAGAACGTCGCCGTCTACACCCATTCGGGCTCGGCGCCCTGCGTGCAGGCCGCCAAGGGCGAGCGCATGATCGGCATCGGATTCGACATGCGCGGCGCGCGCGAGAAGACGCAGGGCGCGCCGATCGACATCATCCTGGCCAAGGAAGGCGCGCCCTGGGACATGGAGGCGACCGCCATCGTCAAGGGCACGAAGAACCTCGCCGCGGCACAGAAGGTCGCCGACTGGGCCGTCAGCAAGAAGGCCTATGAGCTGTACGGCAAGTACTACGCGATCGTGGGATATCCCGGCCTGAACCCGGCACCGCCCAACTATCCGCCCAGCGCGGACGCCGCCATGGCCAAGATCGACGTCATCAAGATGGGCCAGGAGCGCGAGAAGATCCTCAAGGAATGGACCAAGCGCTACGACAGCAAGTCGGCACCGAAGTAAGCCGACGCTCGGCCGAAACGCGACGGCCCTTGCCCGGCTTCCGGCGGAAGCGGGCAAGGGCCGCGCCTTAGTGCCATGACCGGATCCGGGGCAACCGCGCCATACCTGCGCATCGAGCGGCTGACCAAGCTGTTCGGCAATTTCGCCGCGCTCAAGGACATCTCGCTGGAGATCTTCCCGGGCGAGTTCGTCTGCTTCCTGGGACCCTCGGGCTGCGGCAAGACCACGCTGCTGCGCGCCATCGCCGGGCTCGACATCCAGACCTCGGGGCGCATCTTCCAGGGCGGCAAGGAAGTCTCCAACCTGCCCTCCTCGCAGCGCGACTTCGGCATCGTCTTCCAGTCCTACGCGCTGTTCCCGAACCTCACGGTCTCGGCCAATGTCGGCTACGGGCTGGTCAGCCGCGGCATGGCCAGGGTCGAGATCGAGACGCGGGTCAACGACCTCCTGCGCCTGGTCGGCCTGCCGGAATCCGGGCGCAAGTATCCGGCCCAGCTCTCGGGCGGGCAGCAGCAGCGCGTGGCGCTGGCGCGCGCGCTGGCGCTGTCGCCCGGAATGCTGCTGCTGGACGAGCCGCTCAGCGCGCTCGACGCGCGGGTGCGCGCGCATCTGCGCGTCGAGATCCGCCGCCTGCACCAGCGCCTCGCCATCACCACGATCATGGTGACGCACGACCAGGAAGAGGCGCTGACCATGGCCGACCGCATCGTGGTGATGAACCACGGCGTGATCGAGCAGGTCGGCACGCCGACCGAGGTCTACCGCAGGCCGGCCTCGGCCTTCGTCGCCGACTTCGTCGGCACCACCAACTTCCTGCCCGCGATCGTCGCCGGGCCGGGTCATGTGCGCTTCGGCGCGATCAACCTCGCCTGCGACCTCGACGTGCAGTTCGGGCCGGGCAAGGACGTGACCTTGGCGATCCGGCCCGAGGACGTGGTGGTGCGCAACATCGCCCCCTCGACGCCGAACACCTTCACCGCGCGCGTCGCGGAGATCGAGTTCCTCGGCTCGTTCTGCCGCGTCGGGCTCGCGGTCAACGGCGGCGACCCCGCGCTCCTCGCCGACTTCTCGATCAACGCCGTGCGCGACCTGGGCATCGCCGAGGGCAAGGAGATGCCGATCGCGTTGCCGCCCGACCGCTTGAGGGTCTTCCCGCGCCAGTCATCGCTGCCGTGACGACCTGCCCGCCGTGACCGCCACCGCGCTCCCCACCCCCGCCGTCGCGCCGGCCGCGCGCGCGCGGATCGACCGCGACGACCTCTTGATGCGCATCGGCATCTGCGTGCTGATCGCGTGGCTCATCGTCACCATGGCGCTGCCGCTCTGGACGCTCCTGTCGAAGAGCTTCCAGAACCAGCACGGGGAGTTCATCGGGCTCGCCAACTACATCCGCTATTTCTCGACGCCGGCGCTGTTCCAGTCGGTGTGGAACAGCCTGTACGTGGCGATCACCTCGACCGTGATCGTGCTGCCGCTGGCCTTCGTCTACGCTTACGCGCTGACGCGCAGCTGCATGCCGCTGAAGGGCCTGTTCCAGGCGCTCGCCCTGATCCCGATCCTGGCGCCGTCGCTCCTGCCGGCGATCTCTTTGATCTACCTGTTCGGCAACCAGGGCTTCCTCAAGGACCTGCTGCTCGGCGGATCGATCTACGGCGCCGGCGGCATCATCGTCTCGCAGGTGTTCTATTGCTTCCCGGTCGCGCTCATGATCCTGGTCGCGGCCCTGTCGACGGCCGATGCAAGGCTCTACGAGGCGGCCGACGCGCTCGGCGCGTCGAAGACGCGCGTCTTCTTCACCGTCACCCTCCCCGGCGCCAAATACGGCGTCATCAGCGCGGGCTTCGTGGTCTTCACCCTGGTGATCACCGATTTCGGCATCGCCAAGGTGATCGGCGGGCGCTTCAACGTGCTCGCCACCGACATCTACAAGCAGGTGATCGGCCAGCAGAACTTCGAGATGGGCGCGGTGGTCGGCATGATCCTGCTGATTCCCGCGGTGGTCGCTTTCGCCGCCGACCGCATCATCCAGCGCCGCCAGGTGGCCCTTCTCTCCGCGCGCGCCGTGCCGCTTCTGCCCAAGCCCGATACGCGCCGCGACACGGCGCTGTTCGTCCTCTGCGCCGTCATCGGCGGGCTGATCTTCGGCATCCTCGCCATGTCGGCCTGGGCGTCGGTCATCATGCGCTGGCCCTACAACCTGAGCCTGACGCTGAAGAACTACGCCTTCGGCGACTTCGACACCAACGGCTGGGACGCCTACTGGAACTCGGTCCTGATGGCCGCCTGGACCGCGGTCATCGGCACCGTGATCGTCTTCGCCGGCGCCTGGCTGCTCGAGAAGTCGCGCGGCTTCGCGGTCGGCCGCGGCGTCGCGCAGCTGCTCGCCATGCTGCCGATGGCGGTCCCCGGCCTGGTGCTCGGCCTCGCCTACATCTTCTTCTTCAACGCGAAATGGAACCCGCTCGGCTTCCTCTACGCGACGCTGGCCATCCTGGTGATCAATTCGGTCACGCATTTCTACACGGTCAGCCACCTGACCGCGACGACGGCGCTGAAGCAGATGGACCCGGAGTTCGAGGCGGTCTCGGCGTCGCTCAAGGTCTCGCTCTGGCGCACCTTCGCGCGCGTCTCCGTGCCGGTCTGCCTGCCGGCGATCCTCGACATCACCATCTACCTGTTCGTCAACGCGATGACGACGGTCTCGGCGGTGATCTTCCTCTATTCCACCGACACCAAGCTGGCGTCGGTCACCATCGTCAACATGGACGAGGCGGGCTTCACCGCCGCCGCCGCGGCCATGGCCATGACCATCGTCGCCACCTCGGCCGCCGTGAAGATCGGCCACGTGCTGCTGACGCACCGCCTGGAGCGAACGACGCAGGCCTGGCGCCGGCGCTAGATCGGAAATTCGGCCGGGCCGCGGCGCATGACAGGGAGTTGTCGCCATGAAACGCCTTGCCGCCCTCCTGCTCGCGACCGTTCTGGCCTTCGCGCCCGCCCTGGCGCAGACGCCCGATGACGCCCTCAAGACCCTGAACGCCGCGGCGCGCGACGCCTATGTCCATGGCCGCGACGCGATGGCGGCGCGCGTGTCGCCGGTGATCGTCGTCCATTTCGACGACCTGGTCCTCGAGCGCGGCGGCAAGCGCAGCCGCGAGACCTTCACGCCGCCGCTCTATCACCGGCTCAAGTCCGTGTCGCACATACCGCTCGGCACGGTCGCGCTGCTGGCGGCCGAAGCGTCCGGCGGGCGCACCGGCCCGTAGCGGCAGAAGCTGGAAGCCCTGCGCGACCGGGCGCGCGCGATCGCGCCCACGCTCGCCAATGCCGGCTTCAGCGACAGGCAGAAGGCGCGGCTCGACCGGGTCCTTGCGGAATCGCTCGCCTTCATCGACACGGCGCTGGCCCAAGGCGTGCCGTCCGCCGACGCGCTCGACGCCTATGCCGGGGCGCTCGGCCCGCTGCTGCTCGCCAATGCGACCGACGCCGCGCGCGCGCAGCTCGACGGGCTGCATGCGCCGGTGCAGCGCTGGCGCGCCCGGATGGCGGACGAGGAATGGCGGCGGCTCTTCGTCCTGGTGATGGGCGGGCGGCAGCCGCGCGAGGGCAACCTCGCCTTCTCGTACTTCGTCCAGGCGATGGGCCCGCAGGCGGCCGGGCGCCGGCTGATCTACGCCGAGAACCTGCGCACGCCCGAGGACGCCCTGGCGCTGCTTGCGACCATCGTGGTCGACCGCCGGGTCGGTACGGCCTTCTTCGACGATGACACGCGCATGGAGCGCGACCTGCTGGCCGACGCCGCCCAGGAGCACCTGCTGCACGTGTTCGGCCGGCTGGGAAACGACTAGCAGCCCGACCCAGGTCCCGGGTCCGCCGGCGGCACGGCTCTTGCGACGTCAGTCCTCCCCCTTGTCGTCCAGGCGGCCGTCGCGAAGATGAAAGATGCGGTCGAACCGGTCGAAGATCTTCTCGTCATGGGTCACGGCCACGATGGCGGCGTCCTGCTCGCGGGCCAGCTTGCGCAGCAGGTCCATGACGATGCCGGCACGTTTCGAATCGAGCGCGGCCGTGGGCTCGTCCGCCAGGATGATGCGGGGCCGGTTGGCGAGCGCCCGGGCGATCGCGACGCGTTGCCCCTCGCCGCCCGACAGATGCGAGGGCATGGCGTTCCTGCGGTGAGCGACCTCCAGGTACTCCAGCAGCGCCGCCGCCCGGCGGCGTGCCTCCGCGTGCTCGGCGCCGGCCAACTCCAGGACCAGTGCGACGTTGTCGGTCGCATCCAGGAACGGAAGGAGGTTGTGAAACTGGAAGATGAAGCCGATCTTGTCGAGCCGCAGCCGGCGCAGATCGCTCCGAAGCCAGCGATTGTCGTAGACGACGTCGCCGTCAAGCCGCATCCAGCCGCTTGCCGGCTCGAGAATGCAGCCGATCACGTTCAGGAGCGTAGTCTTGCCGGAGCCGGAGGGGCCGAGAAGGGCGACGACCTCGCCGGCGCTGATCGACAGGGATACCTCCTTGAGGGCGTCGACGCGCGCTTCGCCCTCGCCGAAGTGCTTCGAGACGTCCCTGAGCTCGATGAGCGGCGTGGCGGCGGAGCTCCCCATCGTCTCAGCCTCCCAGAGCCGTCGCCGGGTCGACCCGCAGGGCGGCGCGCACGCCGAGACCGCTCGACGCCACGCAGACCATGAAAACGATGAGGCCGAGGACGATCGCATTCTCGGGATCGAGGACGACGCGCCGGGGAAAGTAGTCCTTGACCGCCAGCACCAGCACGAGCCCGAACATCCATCCGATGCCGCCGAGCGCCAGCGCCTGCTGCACGATGAGCCCGACGATGGTGCGGTCCGGAGCGCCGATCAGCTTCAGCGTCGCGATCTGCTTCAGCTTCTCCATGGTCATCGTATAGATGATGAGCGCGATGACGACGGCCGACACGGCGAGCAGGATGGCCATGAACAGCCCGATCTGCCGCCGCGCCCGGTCGACGACGGAGCGGGTCAGGATCAACTCCTGCTCGGCTTGCGTCATCGCCGAGAGGTGTTTCCAGCGGCGCACGGCGTCGGCAGCCGCCGCCGGCGCTACGTTCGGGTGGACGCGAGCGACGACCGCGTTCACGGTGTCCTTGGTCTGCGGCAGTCCGCCCTTGGCGATCTGGACACGCGACGCGGACGGCGACAGTTCGAACTGAAGCTTTTGTGCGTCGAGCAGGCTGATGTAGACGGCGGGGTCTCCGCCCGTGTTGACGTGGTTCTCGACCAGGCCGACGACGGAAAACGAGCTGCGTCCCAAGCGGATGCGGTCACCCAGCGCAAGGCCGGTGCGGAAATCCGCGATCATCTCGTAATGGCTTTGCGCGATCGGCCGGCCAGCCTTGAGGCGGGCGGGCGACCCCGGCCGGCCCGGCTCGAAACCGACGACGTAGAGGCGCAGCTTGGCGCCGGCATGCTCGGCCTCGACGGTCTGGTAGGTTACGCTGCCGGCGGCGACGACGCCGTGCAGGCGGGCGACAGCCTCGCGCGTATCACCGGGCACGCGCGACGCCTCGGCGAACGGCCCGCGCGTGTTCGATTCGACGACCCAGAGGTCGGTCGCCGGCGCACGCGCGATGGTGAGTGCGTCGACGACGAGGCCGTTGTAGATGCCGATCATCGACAGCACGACCGCCATGAGGAGGCTGAGGCCGACGCAGGTGAGCAGGAAACGCAGCAGGCCATGGCGGATGTCGCGGTAGGCGAGGTTCATCGTGCACCCGACGGGACGATCCGGGCGGCACGGCCCTCGCGCAGTCCGGGCACGATTTCGGCAACGATCTCCACGCCTGGTGGAAGACCGCCTGAAACCTCCAGGCGCGCGTCCTCCGTACGATGCCGGAATGACACGCTACGGCGGCGCAGGCGGCCGTTCTCCACGGTCCACGCGAGGCCCGTCCGTCCGTCGAAGCCTGCAACGGCGGCCTCCGGGACCAGCCGGGCCTCCGCCAGCTCGGCCACAGTGATGCGAATCTCGGCCTGCTCGCCCAGATGGATGCGCGGCGGGCATCGGTCGCACTTGACCCACACGCGGCGTTCCTCGGTGACACGGTCGCTCTCGATGCCGATGCGCACGACCCGGGCCGGAAAGGTCTCCTGCGGCAGCGAGCGCAACCGGACCTCCGCGGCCTGGCCCTCGTGGATCGGCCCGGCGCGCGATTCGTCGATATAGGCCAGCGCCCATACGGTTTCCGACGCCAGCAACGTGTAGATCGGGTCGCCCGCCTTGACCACGGTCCCGAGCTCGCGGTGCCGCTCCACGACGACGGCGTCGAATGGCGCGAGAAGAGCATGGCGGTCGAGAACCGCCTTCTCGTAGCTCAAGCTCGCCCGCGCTTCGGCAAGGCGGGCTTTGGCTACGTCGACTTCACTGATCGCCACGGCTAGTTCCGCAGCGGCGACGTCTTCGTCGCGCTTGGCCTCCTCCGCCGTCTGCTCGGACACGATGTTGCGGCCGACGAGCGCCTGCTTGCGCCTGTTGGCCGTCTGCTTCTGGGCGAGATCGGCACGGGCCTTCTGAACGTTGGCCTCGGCTTTTCGCACGTCGACCTCGGCGCTCAGCAGGACCGCCTTCGCCTTCGCCTCCTTGGCCCGCTGGTCGGCGGCATAGAGGCGTGCGAGCACATCGCCCTTCTTCACCCGGTCACCGTGATCGGCGGTCAGTTCCTCGAGCGCGGCGCCGACCTCGAAGCCGATCTTCGAAACGATCTGCGCCTCGACCGTGCCGAGCCCGAATACCCGTACCGGTACGTCGCGTTCGACTCCGGCGACGGTCACCGGCAAAGGACGAAGTTCGACCCACAGGAAGATGGCCGCGACGGCGATACCCGTCGCGGCTACGGCCAGCAGATAGCGAGTGCGTCTCTTCATCCCATTCCTCATTCCGCGGCACGCTCGTCAAGCCGGCGCAGGGCGGTCGCGTCGAGCAGCCGTCGCTCTCGCGTATGAGCGGGTTTCCGGAGTCCGCCATGGGACGAAACCATGATCGCGTCATGGTCATCGCCAGCGCCGACCGCCTGCACGCGTGCCAGCCGTCAATCGGAATCCCGAAGCGATCAGGCTCGCGACTGCTATCCTTGCCGCGCAGATCGACTGACGATCGGCCGAACCGTCATTCGACGCATCCTCTCGAAAGGAGGGATACAGTCAATGCGACTTTTGCCGCAGGGCAGGTCGCGACAGGTTATCATTCGCCTTTGGCGCTTGCTGTGACCGGTCGCACCTCAGCGCGGCTCGCTCATCAGCTTCTCGCAGAAGCGGCCGCCCTCGCCGATCACCGCGTCGAAGCGGTTGGCCTGGCCGCGCTCGGACTTTCGGAACTCCTCGGTCATCTCCCGGTAGGTCAGCCGGAACTCGAGGAACTTGACGACGCAGTGGCAGATCTCGAACGCGAGCGCGAGGCCGTATTGCTGCAGCCCCTCCGAGGCGGCGCAGACCCGCACGTAGTCGTTGTGGAACTGGCGTGGATAGATTTCCGCGCGGACCGGCACCGAGAGCGCCAGGCCGGCGGCGACGGCAAGCAGGGCTGTTCTGCGCATGAAATCGGCTATCGATGCTGCGGACGACTACCTGTCTCGCGCAGCTTCCGTCCGCCGTCAACTGCGACACGAGGCCCGCATCTCAGATCCGGCGGCGTTGGCCCGACAGGTACCAGAGCACCGAGGCGAGCACGAGGGCGCCGCCGACGAGCGCGGCGCGGCCGGGCTGTTCCGCGAAGGCGAGCCATACCCACAGCGGCGCCAGAACGACGTCGAGAAGGCCGATCAGCCCCGCCTCGCCGGACGGAACGTGCCGTCCGCCGGTCAGGAACAGGATATAGGCCAGCGCGGTCGTCGTGACGCCGAACAGCGCCAGGACGGCAAGCTGATGGGCGCTCGGGATCGCGGCCGCCATCAGCGGCCAGCAGACGACGGCGCACAGCGCGGCGGCGATCGCGTTGACCGGCGCCATGGCCAGCGCCGGGAACCGTCGCACCATGACGAGCTGGATGGCGAAGGCGAGCGTCATCAGCAAGGACAGCGCGTTCCCGGCGAGGTCCTGCGGCCGCGTCGCGGCGCCGGCCATCACGGCGATGCCCGCCAGGGCGACGGCGCTCGCCAGCAGGCCGCGCGGCGCCGCGCGCTCGCCGATCCAGGCATACGCCACCCCGGCCGCGAGGAACGGCACCGTTGCGTAGACGATCATCACGTTGGCGACGGTGGTCAGCTTGAGGGCGACGACAAACCCGCCCATCGAGACGGCCGCGATCGGGACGGCCAGGATACCGGGCCAGCCCATCGCGCGCACGGCGCGGATCATCCGCCACCGGTTGCGGACGCCGACGACCAGCGTGAGGGCAAGCGCGGCGAACAGCGAGCGCCACCCCAGCATGGTCCAGACATCGAGATCGAGATAACGGACGAAGAGCCCGGCGGTGCTCCAGAGCACCGCCGCGGCCGTCACCAGCGCAACGCCGTAGGCGTGCGAGCCCCTGTCGCCCATCTCGCGAACCGCCCCACGCCAGCGTGCCGCAACGTGGCGCCACTATCCGCCGCTTTTCCGGCATCAACAAGGAGGCCGCGCGCCTGGACGCGCGGCGCGCGGCCGGCGTCGTTTCAGC
>JAKLKW010000262.1 GCA_023150455.1 Alphaproteobacteria bacterium
CGCCCAGCCGCCGCCCAAGATAACCGCCGAGACCAGCCAACCAGTCCCCGCCCTGTAGTGCCGACCTTGCTGGGTCCCCGCACGCAATTCCAATAACTTACCCGGAGAACATCGCCCCAATCGGCGAAGTTAGGCTAGGGTCGCGGCCGTGGCGATCTGGTTCAAGCCCTTCCCGCTGGAGCAGGCGCGCGAGCGCGGCAAGGACACGCTGCTCGAGCATCTCGGCATCGAATTGCTGGAGTCCGGCAGCATGGCCGGCCTCGAGCCGTAACGTCCAGGTTTGTCGGCGCGAACCTCGCAGCCGTCCGCCGCTGCCACGACGTGGATGCGCGGAACAAGTCCGCGCATGACGATCTTGTCGCAGGTCGACCGGATCTACGCCGCGAACTCGCGCCGGATCGCGTCGCTGTGCTGGCCGAGCCGCGGTACGGGGCCGTAGGCGGGGCGGTCGCCGGCGACGCGGGCGGGGGCGGCGACCAGCTCGACGGGGCCGTACTCGCTGTCGACCACGGCGCGGCGGAGCTGCGGGTGCTTCAAGAGGTCGGCCACGCCGTTGAGCGCGCCGTAGGCGATCTGCGCCTGGTGCAGCCTGTCGACGAGCTGCTGCCGGGTCAGCTTCTGGAACGCCTCGTTCAGAATCGCGTCGAGCGCCGGGCGGTTGGCGACGCGCGCGACGATGCTGTCGAAGCGCGCGTCGCCGGCGAGGTCGGGGCGGCCGACGACCTGGTCGCGGAAGCGCGCCCATTCGCGCTCGTTCTGGATCGAGATCAGCACGCCGCCGCCGTCGCCGGCGCGGTAGAGGCCGTAGGGCGCGACCGAGGGATGGTTGAGGCCCATGCGCACCGGCGCCTTGCCGCTGTACTGGAACTGCAGCAGCGGCACGGTCATCCAGTCCGCCATGCCGTCGAACAGCGAGACGGCGATGCCGCTGCCCTGCCCGGTGCGGCCGCGCTTGATCAGCGCCTCGAGCACGGCGTTGTAGGCGTAGAGGCCGCAGGCGATGTCGCACACCGACACGCCGACGCGGCCGGGCTCGGCGGGCGCGCCGGTCACCTCGGCCAGGCCCGACTCGGCCTGGACCAAGAGGTCGTAGGCCTTCATCTCGGCGTAAGGACCTTCGTCGCCGTAGCCGGAGATGTCGACGGTGACGAGGCGCGGATGCTGCGCGCGCAAGCTCTCGGAGCCGAAGCCGGCGCGCCGCGCGGCGCCCGGCAGCAGGTTCTGGATGAACACGTCGGCGCGCGCGAGGATGCGATGCAGCAGCGCCGCGTCGTCCGACTTCTTGATGTCGAGGACGAGCGATTCCTTGCCGCGGTTGAGCCACAGGAAGTAGGTGCTGCCGCCCTTGACGAAGCGGTCGTAGCCGCGCGCGAAGTCGCCCTCGGCGCGTTCGATCTTGATCACCCGCGCGCCGGCATCGGCCATGCGCGACGAGCAGAACGGAGCGGCCACGGCCTGCTCCAGCGACACGGCCAGGATGCCGTCGAGCGGGCGGATCATGGCGGCGCTGTTCTCCAGTGGTTGGTGCGACCCGAGGATGCCCCGGGCCGCGCCGGCGTGTCACGCCGGAGCGACGCCGGTCAGGGCAGGCTTGCGATCTCGACCCAGTTCGGCCCCTTGCCGACCGCGTATTGCCTGAGGTGCCTGAGCCTGCCGCCGGCCTGGTCGATCGCGTAGCAGGACAGGTGGTGGCTCCGCTGGCCGGCCGCCAGCAAATAGCGGCCGGTCGGGTCGATGCCGAAGCCGCGCGGCTGCGTCTCGGTCTCGAAGCTGCCGATCGGCGCCAGCGTGCCGGCGTCCGCGTCGACCGCGAAGCCGGCCAGCGTCGAGCTGGTGCGCTCGGAGCCGTAGAGGAAGCGGCCGTCGGGCGTGATGTGCAGGTCGGCTGCCCAGGGCTTGCCGGCGAAGCCCGGCGGCAGCGCGCTCGTCACCTGCTTCTCGGCGAGCCGGCCGCCGGCCGCGTCGTAGTCGAACACGGAGAGCGAGGCGTCGAGCTCGTTGAGCAGATAGAGGTGCCTGTTGTTCGGGTGGAACACGATGTGCCGCGGGCCGGCCTTTGCCTTCACCGGCGTCGACGGCGGATCGCCGGGCGTCAGCCGACCGGTCGCGGCATCGAAGCGCTGCCGGATCACGACGTCGCCGCCGAGGCAGGCCGCCAGCACGTAGCGGTTGGCCGGATCGGGCAGGATAGAATGCGCGTTGGGCGGCGTGGCGACGACCTGCTGCGGCGGCAGCACGAAGCCCTGCGGCCCGATCGGGTTGACCGCGATCTTGTTGCCGCCATAGGACGCGCTCAGGAGGAACCGGCCGGTGCGGTCGGTCGCGATATAGGCCATGCTGTCGGCCAGCCTGCCGTTGCCGAGATGCGCCAGCCGCCCCGTCAGCGGGTCGATCCGGAAGCTCGCCGCGACCAGCGGATCGCCGCGCAGGCCGGCATAGAGGAAGCGGCGGTCTGGGCTCACCGCCAGCGGCATCGAGCTGCCGGGCTTGGCGATGCCGGGCACGACGACCGTCTCGACCGGCTCGAGGTCGCCGTGCCACGGGTCGAGCTGCAGGACGTGGATGTCGCTGTCGTCGGCATGGCCGATATAGATAAAGATGCCACCGTGGCCGCTCATGTCGCCGCTAGCCCCACAGCGCCGGCTTGGGCGGGAAAGCCAGGCCGTCGCGATACTCGATGCCGTCCGGCCGGTCCTTCGCCAGCAGCAGCGGCCCGTCGAGGTCGACGAAATCGGCGAGCTGCGCCACCAGCAGCGCCGGCGCCATGGCGAGCGACGTGCCGAGCATGCAGCCGATCATGATCTTGAAGCCGAGGCGCCGCGCCTCGCGCGCGACCGCCAGCGCCTCGGTCAGGCCGCCGGTCTTGTCGAGCTTGATGTTGACGGCGTCGTAGCGCCCGCGCAGCGCCGCGAGCGAATCGATGCCGTGGCAGGATTCGTCGGCGCAGATCACCACGTCGCGCTTCAGGCCCGCGAGCGCATCGTCCTTGCCGGCGGGCAGGGGCTGCTCGATCAGCTCGACGCCGAGCCGCGCCATGGCCGCCACGTACTCGGGCAGCATCTCGGGCTTCCAGCCTTCGTTGGCGTCGACGATCAGCCGCGCCTTGGGCGCGTTGCGGCGCACCGCCTCGACGCGCGCGATGTCGCCCTCGCCCGCCAGCTTGAGCTTCAACAGCGGGCGATGCGCGTTTCCGGCAGCGGCCTTGCCCATGGCCTCGGGCGTGTCGAGGCTGAGCGTATAGGCGGTGACGACCGGCCCGGGCTCGGGCAGGCCGGCCAGCTTCCAAGCCGGCGTGCCGCTCCGCTTCGCCTCCAGGTCCCACAGCGCGCAGTCGACCGCGTTGCGCGCGGCGCCCGCCTTCATCGCCCGGCCGAGGCCGGCACGGTCGACGCCCGGCGGCAGCCTGGCGATGTCGGCCAGCGCGCCCTCGACGGTCTCGTTGTAGCGCGGATAGGGCACGCACTCGCCGCGCCCGGCCGCGGCGCCGTCGCGCGCCTCGACCAGCACCACGTCGGCCGCGGTCTTGCTGCCGCGCGAGATGGTGAAGGTGCCGCGGATCGGAAACGACTCGGCTTTGGCCGACAACGTCGTCGTCATTGATCCCACCTCTTCTGGTCCCCCCTCCCCTTGCGGGAGGGGGATAGGGGGAGGGGTATGGCACCAAGAGGCAATGGCTTGCGATCATCGCGCACGGTTCCTCGCGAAGAGCGAACGCCTCGTCTCCGCGCTCCCGCACGTAAGCCCCCTCCCCC
>JAKLKW010000047.1 GCA_023150455.1 Alphaproteobacteria bacterium
CGGGGCTGGCGGCCGGCTTGGCGAAGACCTGCTTCGTGGCGTCCGGCGACAGGGGCTTGAGGCCCGCCGTTGCCAGCATCTCCGGCGGCTTGCCGTAGACATGCATCTCATGGTGCGCACCGGAGCTCTGGACCACCATTCCCACCACCGCGCCCACCGCCACGCCGGCCACCGTTCCAATCAGAAAAGTCTTCATTTTCAACCCTCACCCCGGAATTCGGCGGGCATTATCGAGAACGGCCCCTGGCAAGGCAAGGCTGGCCGCGACCGGCGCACCCGAGGGGCGCGGGCCATGCCGGGTGCCCCCGCCCCTCCCCGTGACCGTTGGCGCGGGTTTAAACCTTCATTAAGACCCCAACCGGTAGCATCTCGAGGATGCAATCGATGCGAGGGCTTCACACCAGCCGACACCGCCGAGCCCGCCGGTATCGACCGGCCGCGGTTTGCCAGGAGGGCTGAAGCGGGAATGTCTCTGTTGACGGAGCATATTCTCAGCGAAGCAGACGTAACCCGTCTGCTCACGGACCGGTCTGCCGAGACACGGGTCGTGACCGCCGGCAAGATCGCGGGCGAGTTCGTGACCGGGCATCTCGGCGCGCGCGAGCGGGCGCTCGCGATCGAGATATTCCGCATCATGGTGCAGGACGCCGAGCTGCGCGTCCGCCTGACGCTGTCCGAGCAGCTGAAATGCTGCGCCGACCTGCCGCGCGACGTGGCGCGCACGCTGGCCGACGACGTCGAGCAGGTCGCCGTGCCGATGCTCGAGTTCTCGACGGTCCTGACCGACGCCGACCTGATCGAGATCATCGCGAGCCTCAGCCGCGCCAAGCAGCGGGCCATCGCGCGCCGGTCGCTGGTGTCGACCGCCGTCTCGGCCGCGCTGGTGGACCAGGGCGACGCCGAAGTGGCCGTGCAGCTGGTCTCCAATCACGGCGCCGCCATCCAGGAACACGACCTTTTGAAGCTGGTCGAGGTCTACGGCGCCGACGACACGGTGATGCACTCGCTGATCGACCGCAGCGAGCTGCCGCTGGCCGTGGCCGAGAAGCTGGTGCACCGCGCCTCGGAGGAGATGCGCCGGCGCCTGGTCGAGCGGCACAACCTGGCCGATTGGCTGGCCGAGCAGCTGGCTCGCCACAGCCGCGAGAAGGTCACGGTCGGCATGCTGACCCCCGGCATCGACGATGCCGAGGTCGAAAGCATCGTCGATCATCTGCGCACGAACGGCCGCCTGACGCCGTCGCTGCTGCTGCGCGCGCTGTGCGAGGGCGATCTGCGCTTCTTCGAGGCCGCCATGGCGGCGCTGGCCGGGATTCCCTGGCTCAACGCCAGCCGGCTGATCCACGACGCCGGCCCGCGCGGCCTTGCCGCCCTGTGCCGCGCCGCGGGCATGCCGGACAACCTCTACCCCGCCTTCCATGCCGGCTTGCTGGTGATCCGCGAGACCGACTTCGACGGTGCCGAGGCCGACCGCGAGCGCCGCGCCCGGCGCGCCATCGAGCGCATGGTGACGCAGGTCGAGCTGATCCCCGAGTTCGGCTCGGGCAATCTCGAGTACTTCCTCGCCAAGATGTCCGACCTGCCGCGCTCCGCCGCCGCCTAGCCGCGCGGCAAATTCCAGGACGCGGGCCGGATCGGCGGCCCCCTGAAGCCCACTATTTGATCGTTTCTAAAAGTCGCGCGCATGCGCGCGGCGCCGCGCGTGCTTGATCGCGTTGTCTCGATGTGGGATGCATTGCGTTCCATGCCGGGCTCGCGCGACTTGAACGCGTGGCCGTCGAGAAGGCGGAAGAACCGCACGGGTCGCCAAGACCGGCGTCAAGGGGAGGACGGATTGATGAGTTTCCGGAGACTTGGTCGTGGATTCCTGTCGGCGGCGCTGGCCGGCGCCGCGGTTCTGGCGCTCGGCGCCGCGGGCGCCGACGCGCAGGACAAGAAGGTCCGACTCGCGCTCGCCAGCACCTACCCGGGCGGCATGACGCAGCTTGGCACGCTCGGCATCGCCATGACGCAGAAGCTGTCGAAGGTCTCGGGCGGCAGCATCGAGATGCGGTTCAACGAGCCCGGCGCGCTCGTGCCGGCGCTGCAGATCTTCGATTCGATCTCGACCGGCGCGCTCGACGCCGGCTGGTCGACGCCGGGCTACTGGACCGGCAAGGACATCGCCTTCGCCATATTCAGCTCGGTGCCGTTCGGACCGAGCGCCGGCGAATACCTCGCGTGGATCTACTACGGCGGCGGCCACCAGCTGCTCGACGAGCTGTACGCCAAGTACAAGATCAAGTCGCTCATCTGCGGCGTGATCGCGCCCGAGGCCTCCGGCTGGTTCCGCAAGGAGATCAAGACCGTCGAGGACCTCAAGGGCCTGAAGATGCGCTTCTTCGGCCTGGGCGCCAACGTCATGCAGAAGCTGGGCGTGTCGACGCAGCTCCTGGCCGGCGGCGAGATCTACCAGGCGCTGCAGCTCGGCACGATCGACGCCACCGAGTTCTCGATGCCGGCGATCGACCTGTCGCTCGGCTTCCACCAAGTGGCCAAGCACTACTACTTCCCGGGCTGGCACCAGCAGTCGACGCTGTTCGACCTGATGATCAGCGAGAAGAAGTGGAACGAACTGTCGGCGACGCAGAAGTTCCAGCTGCAGATGGTCTGCGGCGACAACATCCGCGAGGGCCTCGCCGAGGGCGAGGCCATCCAGGTGAAGGCGCTGGACGAGCTGAAGGCCAAGGGCGTGCAGATCCACCAGTGGTCGCCCGAGATCCTGGCCGCCATGCGCAAGGCCTGGGACGAGGTCGTCGCCGAGCAGTCGGCGAAGAGCCCCGAGTTCAAGAAGGCGTGGGACTCCTACGCCGCCTTCCGCAAGAACTACGCGATCTGGCGCGACATCGGCTACCTGAAGCAGTAGCCGGCGCTTAAGCAAGAACAGAACGCCCGCAAACGGGCGGCGGCGGGACCCGAAGCGCAAGTCCCGCCGCCGCCGGACTGCGTCAAGAGGGGAATCATGGGGATCTCATGCACGGCTTGCTGAAGGCGAGCGACGGCATCAATGCGACTCTGGCCCTGATCGGCCGGATCGCGGGCTGGCTGTTCCTGGCCAACATGGTCGTGATCTGCTTCGACGTGATCACCCGGCGCATCGGCTATCAGCTGCCGGACATGGGGTCGACCCGGCTGCAGGAACTGGAATGGCACCTGCATGCGGCGCTGTTCGCGATGTGGCTCGGCCTCACCTACGTGCGCGACGGCCACGTGCGCATCGACGTATTCGTCACGGGCCTGAAGGAGCGCACGCGGCAGTGGATCGAGCTCGTCGGCTGCTTCGTCTTCGCCCTGCCCTATTGCGCGGTCGTGATCTATTTCGGCTGGGACTTCTTCCTGCGCGCCTACGACCAGAACGAGGCGTCCGACGCGCCCACCGGCCTGCCGATGCGGTGGATCATCAAGCTGGTCCTGTTCGTGGGGCTCATTCTGCTGACCGCCGGCGTGATCTCGGTCGCCATCCGGCGGATCGTCTACCTGTTCGGGCCGTCGGCGCTGAGGCCCGCGGTCGAGAAGCATTAGCCCGGCAAGGCCCCGACGGGACATTTCGCCATGACCGATTTCATCATCGACCATCTGTCGCTGATCATGTTCTTCGTGCTCGCGTTCATCCTGTTCTGCGGGTACCCGGTGGCGTTCGTGCTCGGCGGCGTCGGCCTCGGCTTCGGCGTGGTCGGCATGTACTTCGACGTCTTCAACGCCGTACAGTTCTTCAACATCCTGCCGCGCATCTTCGGCTCGGTCGCCGCCAACCAGGTGCTGGTGGCGGTGCCCATGTTCATCTTCATGGGGACCATGCTGGAACGCACCGGCGTCGCCGACGACCTGCTGCACTGCCTGCAGGTGCTGCTGCGCCGCGTGCCGGGCGGGCTCGCCATGTCGGTGACGCTGATGGGCACGATCATGGCGGCGTCGACCGGCATCGTCGGCGCGTCGGTCGTGATGCTGACGCTGATCGCGCTGCCGGCGATGATGGCGCGCGGCTACAACAAGGAGCTGGCGGTCGGCACCATCGCCTCGGCCGGCACGCTCGGCATCCTGATCCCGCCCTCGATCATGCTGGTGATCATGGGCGACCTGCTGCAGGTGCCGGTCGGCGCGCTGTTCGCCGCCTCGACCCTGCCGGGCTTGAGCCTGTCCCTGCTCTATATCGTCTTCATCCTGATCCTGAGCTTCCTCATGCCGCATTTCGCCCCGCCGCTTCCGGCCGACATCGGGCCGAAGACGACGGGCGAGTTCTGGGCGATGATCGGCAAGAGCTTCCTGCCGCCCACCTTCCTCATCTTCATGGTGCTGGGCTCCATCTTCTTCGGCTTCGCGACGCCGACCGAGGCTTCGGGCGTCGGCTCGCTCGGCGCGCTCATCATCGCCGCCGCCAAGCGCCGCCTGAGCCTGAAGTCCCTGCAGGAGGTGCTGGAAAGCGCGGCGCTGACCAACGGGATGGTGTTCTTCATCTTCTTCGGCGCGACCGTGTTCTCCTACGTGTTCCGCGCGCTGGGCGGCGACCACCTGGTGGTCGAGCTGCTCGAGCGGATGGGCATCAACACCGGCTGGGAGATCCTCACCTTCCTGATGGTGCTGGTGTTCTTCCTCGGCTTCTTCTTCGACTGGGTCGAGATCTGCCTGATCGTGCTGCCGATCTTCGCGCCGATCCTGCAGAAGGTCAGCTTCGCCGACTATATCGGCAGCGAGAAGCGCGCCTTCCTCACCTGGTTCGCGGTGCTGTGCGCGACCAACCTGCAGACCGCCTTCCTGACGCCGCCCTTCGGCTTCACGCTCTTCTACATGAAGGGCACGGTGCCGCCGGGCGTGACCATGGCGCACATCTACCGCGGCATCATCCCCTTCGTGCTGCTGCAGCTGACGGGCCTGGCGCTGGTCATGATCTTCCCGTCGGTGGCCCTGTGGCTGCCGCGCTGGATGGGCGTGCTGGACTGAGACCGCGGCCGCGCGCGCCGAGAGACTGACGCCCGCGCGGCCTTGCGGCAGAATGGCCGCATGGCAACGCTTTCCGACCGCTTCGCCTGGGGCAGCCGCAGCTTCGTGATGGGCATCGTCAACGTCACGCCGGATTCCTTTTCCGGCGACGGCGTGGTGCGCGCGGGCGGCGACTGGCTGGACGCGGCCGTGGCCCAGGCCAGGCGATTCGTGGCCGACGGTGCCGACATCATCGACATCGGCGGCGAATCGACCCGCCCCGGGGCCGCGCCGGTCGCGGTCGAGGACGAGATCGCGCGCGTGGCGCCCACCGTGCTCGCCGTGGCGCGTGCGCTGCCCGGGACCGCGATCTCGGTCGACACGTTCAAGGCGCGCGTGGCCGAGGCCGCGCTCGACGCGGGCGCGGCGATCGTGAACGACGTCTGGGCGCTCGGCGCCGATCCCGACATGGCCGGCCTCGTCGCCCGGCGCGGTGCCGGGGTCGTGCTCATGCACAACCGCAGCACGCCGGCTGACCCGGTCCAAGCCGAGCGCCTGGGCAGGCGCTACACGGGCGCCCGCTACGGCGAGCTGATCGGCGACGTGAAGCGCGAGCTCGCCGCCATGGCCGAGGCTGCACTCGCCGCCGGCATCGCCCGCGGCAACATCGTGCTCGACCCCGGCATCGGCTTCGGCAAGGGCACGCAGCAGAACCTCGAGCTGATCGACCGCTTCAACGAGTTCCGCGCGTTGGGATATCCGCTGCTCAGCGGCCCGTCGCGCAAGTCCTTCATCGGCTACACGCTCGACCTGCCGCCCGACCAGCGCGTCGAAGGCACCGCCGCCGCCGTCGCCATCTCGATCGCGCGCGGCGCCGACATCGTGCGCGTGCACGACGTGCGCGAGATGACCCGCGTCGCCCGCATGACCGACGCCATCGTGCGGCGAAGCCGCTGATCGATCGATCTCACGCGGAGGGCGCGGAAAGCAGGTCTTCTTCCTCCGCGTCCTCCGCGTCCCCGCGTGAACCTAGTCGAGGGCGTCGTCGATCTTCCGGATCGTGTCGTCGGGCGGCAGCACGGCGAGAAGCTCGGCGACGGTGCGGCCGAGGACCGGGTGGCGCCAGTCGCCCGCGATGTCGGCGAGCGGCTGCAGCACGAAGCGGCGCTCGGCCATCAGCTTGTGCGGGATCGCGAGCTCGGGCGTGTCCAGCACGGTCGACCCGTGGAACAGGATGTCGATGTCGACCACGCGGGGCCCGAAGCGGCGCGTCGGGCGGCGGCCGACGCGCCGCTCGACCGCTTTCACGTGGCGGAGCAGCGCCGGGGGATCGAGCACGGTCTCGCCGCGCAGCGCGGCATTGAGGAAGCGCGGCTGGTCCTCGACATAGGCGGGCGCCGTCTCGTAGACCGGCGACACGGCGGTCACGCGCACATCGGGCGCGAGCGCGACGAGCGCGGCGCGCAGATTGCCCATCCGGTCGCCCAGGTTGCTGCCGAGCGCCAGGCAGATCTCGGTCATCGACCGGCCGGCGTCAATCGTAGTGCAGATAGGCGGCGACGGGATCCCCCGCCGGCGGGCCCTCCAGCGCGCCGCCCGCCTTGGCCGGCTGCCATTGCACGACCTCTTCGATCATGCGCGCCAGCTCGAAGTCCTTGTCGGTGATGCCCTTGGCGGCGTGGTTCTGCAGCCGCACCTCGACCCAGGCATAGGATGCGTGGATGTCCGGATGGTGCCACGCCGCCTCGGCCAGGTGCCCGACCGCGTTGATCACCATCAGCGTTCCCTTCCAGGAATGGGTGCGGTACTTGCGGCGGATGAAGCCCGCTTCCAGCCACCACTGCGGCAGCTCTGCCTTGAGGCGCGCCTCGATCTCGGGGTCGCTGTAGGTGCGTTCCTTCGCCCGTGCGCCCATGACGGCGTCTCCTCCCGCGGTTTCATTCGGCCCGCGATCATATAACGCCTGCACCGGCCATCACCACGCTGCCGGCCGCCCGCGGGGAACGCTATAGTGGCGCCGGATGCGCCGAGGACACGATGGACCAGGACCGCCTGCTGGAGCTGCACGAGATGATCATCGCTTCCGCCCTGTCCGGGGCGGAGGAGAGGGCCCTGCTGCATGCGGTGTGCGAGCGGCTGACGGCGCTCGGCGTGCCGGTCCGGCGCGCGGTCATGGGCATGGAGGAGCTGCATCCGACCGTCGAGGGCCATGTCGTCGAGTGGCGGCGCGACGTCGGCAACGCCGCCATGCGGCCATACGACCGCCAGGTATGGGCCGAGAAGGCGGACGACTGGCTGCGCTCCCCCTTTTACCGGCTCCTGACGGAGGACCAGACGCGGATGCGCCGCCGCATCGGCGACAACTACCGCCAGGGCGAGTTCGAGATGGTCGACCAGCTCTTCGCCGCCGGCGCGCGCGACTACGTCGCCTACGCCATCCCCTACAACGACGCGGCGCGCGCGACCGAGCAGGACCGTCTCTATTCCTCGTGGACCAGCGACCGGCAGGAGGGCTTCGGCGACGACCACCTGGCGATGCTCGACCATCTCGTGCCGACGCTGGGCCTGGCGTTCCGCAACCGCGCGATCGCGCGCAGCGCCGGCAACGTGCTGGCGACCTACCTCGGCCGCGACGCCGGCACGCGCGTCCTGCGCGGCCAGATCGAGCGCGGCATCACGCAGCGCATCGACGCGGTGCTCTGGTACAGCGACCTGGTGGGCTTCACCCGGATCGCCGACACCGTGCCGGCCGACCAGATCGTGCCGCTGCTCAACGACTACGCCGAATGCCAGGTTGCCGCCATCCACGACCATGGCGGCGAGGTGCTGAAGTTCGTCGGCGACGGGCTGCTCGCGATCTATCCGATCGACCGCGGCCAGGACCCCGGTGCCGCCTGCCGCCGCGCGCTCGATGCCGCCGCCGCGGCGTACCAGCGCCTCGGTGCGCTAAACCAGCGGCGCGCCGCCGCGGGCCTGGCGACGACCACGTTCTACATGGCGCTGCATGTCGGCGAGGTGCTGTACGGCAACATCGGGGCGCAGAATCGGCTCGACTTCACCGTCGTCGGGCCGGCAGTCAACGAGGTCAGCCGCATCGAGGCGCTGTCGCGCTCGATCGACCGCGAGATCATCCTGTCCGCGGCCTTTGCGCGCGAAGCGGCCGAGGGCGGCGTCAGGCTCGCCTCGCTCGGGCGCTTTGCGCTGCGCGGCGTGGCGCGACCGCAGGAGCTGTTCACACTCGACACCGGCGCCGCGACGTGAACCGCGGCCGCGCCATGGTCGAGCAGGGCGTCCAGTTGGCGCGGCAGGGACGCCTGGAAGAGGCCGTCGGCGCCTACGAGCGCGCCATCGCCGCCGAGCCCGGCCTCGCCGAGGCGCATTACAACCTGGGCATCGCGCATCGCGCCCTGGGGCACATGCAGGATGCGGCGTCGTGCTGGCGCCGGGCAATCGAGCTCAAGCCCGATCTCGTGCCCGCACACAACAATCTCGGCAGCGCGCTGCTCGAGCTCGGCCAGGTCGACGCGGCGATCGCCGCGCATCGCCGCGCGCTCGCGGTCGACCCGCGCTCGCTGGCCGCGCTCGTCAACCTCGGCAACGCGCTGCGCCAGGCGGGCCGACCCGACGAGGCGGCCGATACCTACCGGGCCGCGCTGGCGCAGAAGCCGGACGAGGCCATGGCGCACGGCAACCTCGGCCTCGCGCTCCAGGATCTCGGCGCGCTCGACGAGGCCGAGGCCGAGTATCGCCGCGCACTGGCGCTCCGGCCCGACTATGCCGACGCGCACCGGAATCTCGGCATGCTGCTGCTGCTCCTGGGCCGCTTCGCCGAGGGCTGGGCCGAGTATCGCTGGCGCTGGCGCACGCGCTGGCACCCGCGCCGCCGCTTCCCGTTTCCGGCGTGGGACGGCGGCGACGTCGCGGGCAAGCGCATCCTGCTGCACGCGGAGCAAGGACTGGGCGACACGATCATGTTCAGCCGCCTGGCGGCCGTGCTGGCGGCGCGCGGCGCCAGGGTGACGCTGGAGGCGCAGCCGGCGCTCGTGCGGCTGCTCGCGGGGCTTGCCGGCATCGAGCGCATCCTCCCCTTGAGCGCGGCGCCGCCGGCGCTCGACCTCGAGGTGCCGCTGCTCGACCTGCCCGGGCTGCTCGGGCTCGATGCCGGCAACGTGCCGGCGGCGATGCCGTATCTGCGCGCCGAGCCCGAGCGCGTGGCGCGCTGGCGCGCGATCGTCGACAGCCGCCCGGGCCTCGAGGTCGGGCCCAGCTTCAAGATCGGCATCGTGTGGCAGGGCAATCCCAACAGCATCGCCGACCTGGGCCGCTCGCCGCCGCTCGGCGCTTTCGCGCCCCTGGCCGCCTTGCCGGGCGTGCGGCTGATCGCGCTGCAGAAGGGCGCCGGGCGCGGCCAGCTGTCCGCGCTGCCCGGCGTCGAGGACCTCGGCGCGGATTTCGACGCGGGGCCGGACGCCTTCCTCGACACGGCCGCCGCGATGCAGAGCCTCGACCTGGTGATCTCGGCCGACACGGCGGCGGCGCATCTCGCCGGCGCGCTCGGCCGGCCGTGCTGGATCGTGCTCAAGAGCGTGCCGGACTGGCGCTGGATGCTGGATCGCGACGGCACGCCGTGGTACCCGACCCTGCGCCTGTTCCGCCAGGCGCGGCGCGGCGACTGGGACGAGCTGTTCCGCCGCGTCGCCGCCGTCCTGGCGGCGGAGCGATCGGAGGCGACCCGTTGACGTCGACGCCCGTCGTGCCCGTGTCCTGGGGCGAGCTGATCGACAAGATCACGATCCTGGAGATCAAGGCGGAACGCATCGCCGATCCGTCCAAGCGCGCCAACGTGGCGCGCGAGCTCGAGGCGCTCTCCGCCGTCAGCGACCGGGGCGCCAAGCCCGAGGGGCTGGCGCCGCTGGTGCGCGCGCTGCGCGAGGTCAACGAGGCGCTGTGGACGATCGAGGACGACATCCGCGAATGCGAGGCCAAGGGCGAGTTCGGGCCACGCTTCGTCGCGCTGGCCCGCTCGGTCTATCGCAACAACGACCGGCGTGCGGATCTCAAGCGCCGGATCAACGCGCTGCTGGGGTCGGAGCTCGTCGAGGAGAAGAGCTACAAGGGCACGTAGAATCTCGCTTGCGCGCGTGCATACCGGATATTTCGGCATCTCGATTTCCTTCGTGACCTTCCCTCCCGCCTTCGTGTCCCTCGTGCAACTCTTGATTCAAGTGTTCCAAGAAGGACGCGAAGGTCGAGGAAGACCAGATAGTTGCGCATGCTACCCGAGTACCCAAGCACTTGCCGGGCGTTTGCCGGCGCTCCCGCAGCGCGCTGCAGCCGAACGCCACTGCAACCCCGCCGTTCGAGCCCTCTATAATCTCGTTCCCGCCTCCACGATCCGGCTTCCCGCGCGGCTTCACGCCTCTTCCTCCACAAACGTTGCCTCGCGCTTCTTGCGCATGGAAGGCAGCGCGAGCATGAGAAGGGTGGCTGCGAGCACGATGAGGATGGTCAGGCTGATTGGGCGCTCCACGAAGGTCATGAGGGAGCCGCGGGAGAGCATGAGCGCCCGGCGCAGATTCTCCTCCAGCATCGGCCCGAGCACGAAGCCAAGGAGCAGCGGCGCCGGCTCGCATCCGATCTTCATGAACAGGTAGCCGATGCCACCGAACAGCACCGTGACCAGCACATCGAAGCCGGAATTGCTCAGGCTGTAGGCACCGATGGCGCAGAACAAAAGAATTGCCAGAAACAAGTAATCATACCGCACCCGCAACAGCTTCACCCACAATCCGATCAGCGGCAGGTTGATGATGACAAGCATCAGATTGCCGATCCACATCGACGCAATCAGCCCCCAATACAATGCCGGCTGCTGCATCAACATCATGGGCCCGGGCTGCACGCCCTGGATGATGAACGCCCCCACCAACAGCGCCATGACCGCGTTGGTGGGCAGGCCCAGGGTAAGCAATGGGACGAAGGAGGTCTGGGCCGCGGCATTGTTGGCCGATTCCGGGCCCGCCACGCCTTCCACCGCACCCGCGCCGAAGCGGTCGGGCTCGGCTGCCACCTTCTTTTCCAGACTATAGGAGGCGAACGAAGCGAGCGTCGCGCCGCCGCCGGGAAGCACGCCAAGCAGGCTCCCGAGCCCAGTGCCGCGCATGACGGCCGGCCAGGATCGCCGCACGTCGTCCCGCGTTGGCCAGAGCCGCGACAGAGCGATCACCGTTGCGGAGGCTCCGCCCCGGTTCTCCAGGTTCCGCAGGATCTCCGCGACACCGAAAAGGCCCATGGCCAGCGGCACGAAATCGATCCCCTCCGCCAGCTCCATCATGCCGAAGGTGAAGCGGAACTGGCCCGTATTGATGTCGACGCCGATGACGCCAAGTGCCACCCCGGCCACAACCATGGCGATGGACTTGATGACCGAGCCATGGGCCAGCACGACCGACATCAGCAGTCCAAACAGGATCAGGGCGAAATAGTCGGCCGCCTGGAACGAGAGCGCCACCAGCGTCATGAGAGGGCTGAACGCCGCCAGTACCAGTGTGGCGACGCTTCCTCCAAAAAGTGAGCCGAGCGCGGCGATGGCCAGTGCCGAACCGGCGCGGCCCTGTTTCGCCATCTGGTGTCCTTCCAGCGTGGTCACGACGCTCGACATCTCGCCCGGAAGGTTCAACAGGATGGCAGTGGTGGAGCCACCGTATTGGGCGCCGTAGTAGATGCCCGCGAGCATGATGATGGCGGCTTCCGTGGGCAGGCCAAACGTGAGTGGCAGCAGCAGCGCCATGGTGGCGGTGGGACCGATGCCCGGAAGGACGCCGATCAGCGTACCCAGGACGGTGCCGATGAAGCAAAATGCGAGATTGACGGGCTGGATCGCGACGCCCATGCCCATGGCGATGTTGGCGAAGAGGTCCATCACTGCAGGAACCACGGCCAAGTCGGGATGAGCACCCCGAGGCCCAGCACGAATAACGCCCAGCAAAAGGCCGTGAGGACGCCGGCAAGCGTCAGCCTCGAGGTCAAGGAATGGCCGTCGGTCGCGGCCGTGGCGATAAGCACCAAGCCCGCCGAGGAGACGACGAAGCCGAGTGGGGTGGCCGCGAGGGCAAAGACGGTGAGCGCCCCGAGGATCACGGCGACGGGACGCCAGGACCGCCCCTCGATGCCTGGTCCGGCGGTCACCAGCCCCTTGGCGAGGATTACAGCGCCAAGGGCGGCCATCACGCCAAAGACCAGGGCGGGAAAGTAGCCAGGGCCCATCTGCAGGGCAGTGCCCATGGGGTAGAAGCTGCTGCCCCAGATGCCGATGAGCCCGCACACCAGAAACATGCCGCCCGCCACCAGGTCTTGCGGACTGCGCTTGGTTCGAGCTGACGTCATGACCGGGCTTCCGTTCCGATTGCCGCAGTGGCTGCGGCAGGCCGCGTAGCGCGGCCGGCGCCTCCTCGCAGACGGCTATTGCTTGGAAACGCCAGCCTTTTCGATCACGTCCTTCCATTTGGCCAACTCGGAAGCCACGTGCTTTGCGAGATCCTGCGGTGTGCCGCCCGCAGGAACCGCGCCACCATCGTGCATGAACTTGATGACCTCTGGCTTCTTGAGAAGCTCGTTGGCAGCCACGTTGATGCGCTCGATGATGTCCTTGGGCGTGTCGGCGGGTGCAAACAGGCCAAACCAGGCCGTCGCCTCGAAATCGGGCATCTTCGCCACCGTCGCCGCCTCGGCGAGTGTTGGTATGTTCGGAGCTTGCGGCACGCGCTTGGGGGTGGTCACCGCCAGGGCCTTAAGATGCCCGCTCAGCACATATTGGTAAGCGGACGGCATGTTGTCGAACATGAGCTGGGTCTGGCCGCTTATGACGGACGTCACCGCCTGGGCGCTGCCCGGAAAGGGGATATGGGTCATCTGAATACCGGCTTGCGACTTGAACATCTCGCCAGAAAGGTGGGTGGAGGCGCCGATCCCGGAGGAGGCGAAGTTGAGCTTGTCCGGATTAGCCTTGGCGTACTTGATGAGCTCGTCGACGCTGTTGACCGGCACGTCCTTGTTCACCACCAGGATATTGGGAATGCTTTCGAGATAGATGATGGGCGCGAAGCTCTTCACCGGGTCGTATTTCAACGTCGTGTAGAGATTGGGGGCGATGCCGTGGGAGGAGACCTGTCCGAGGAATAGGGTGTAGCCGTCGCGCTTGGCGTTCGCCGCAAGAGTAGTGCCTAACGTCCCTCCTGCACCGGGGCGATTCTCGACGATCACCGTCTTGCCGAGAAGGGTGGTCAGCCCCTCCGCCACCTTGCGGGCAAGGATGTCGGTGGCACCCCCTGCGGAATAAGAAACGATGATGGTGATGTTGCGGGTGGGCCAGTCGGTCGCGGCGTGCGCCGTCACCGAGCCGAGGGCGAGGCCCGTGGCCAGGAGCATCGCGAGCAAGCGTCGAAGCGACATCAGCATGATTTCCCCCTCTTTGGTCTTTGATTGATCTCAAGCAGTCTTGCGCAGCCGATTTTCGGCCCTCCGCCGAGGCAGATGCGTGGGCCGGTTGCGAAGCCGGAAGCGGTCCGAGGTGAACACGCCCACCGACCGCGCCGAGCCGTGCATGCGCACGATGGTGAAGCCGTGTCGGCCTGTTTCCAGCGCCCAGGTTCTCGTCATGCCGCGCATGACGTGTTTCCCCCCTCGTTACCGCCGGCCATTCTTGCAGCCGGCTGGCCGCTTCTCGATTTCTGCTCCCTCTCTTTGAAGGCGGAGCCTCACGCGCTCGTCACGCGACCGATCCCTTGCCCAGGATGGCTCGCCACGAGCCGGAAGCCATGGAGCCGAGAACCGGCGCGAGCTCGGATTCGATCAGCCTCACCTCCTCGCGGATCCACGCCACGACGTTCGTGCGCCGCGCCGGCTCCATGCGCGATGAGATGGCGGCAACGCTGAGCGCTGCAATCGGATGCCCGTCCGAGGTCGAAATCGGCACGGCCACGGCCGTCATGCCAGGGATCACGCGGCTGTCGTTGAGAGCAAAGCCGCACCGGCGGCTCGTCTCGACCATCTCGCGCAAGGTTGCGCCGTCGAGGCCGAAGGCCGGGGCGGCCGGCGCCGCAATGTCAAGAAGGCGTTGCATCTCCTCGAGCGGCAAGAAGGCCAACAGCGCCAGCGAGCCGGCACCCACTCCGAGCGGCCGCCGATCTCCCGCCTTGAGGGTCAAGGTCTTGATTGGGAAGGCCCCCTCCTCGCGGCCAATGCACATGGCCTCATCGCCGACGCGGAGCGTGAGATAGACGGTGTCAGAGGTGCGCTCCGCAAGGCGCCGCATGCTTGGCTGGGCCCGGCGGGCAAGGCCAAAGCGATTGCTGGCGGCGGCACCGAGACCGGCGAGACGAACGCCTGGAAAGTAGCGACCGCTATGCGCCTCGAGTTCCACAAGGCCCAGGCCCTCGAGGGCTTTCAAGAAGCGATGCCCCGTGGCGCGGCCAAGATCCGTGTCGCGCACCACGTCCGCCAGGCGACAACCCTCGTCGGCACGCGCAGCAACGACATCGAGCACGGCAAGGGCGCGCTCCACGCTCTGGATTGAGAAAGCCTTGTCGTTGCTTTGCATAACGGCACCTCGTTGCGCAGATTACGTTGCTGTGTTTTATTGGTCAAGATATTATCTCAGCAGATGAGATGAGGAAGGGGAGTTCTACGTCGTGCGGCAGAGCGATAGTCCCGAAGAAATCACCCGCAGCCGCGAGCCCGCGCCGGCGCGGCGGCGTGTCTATCGCGCAGTGCCAGAATCCCCATCCGGGCTGGTGGTCATTCTCAGTCGCAGCAGTGCCACAAGTTGGGATCTAGTACTGGCCCGTGGGACAGGACGCTCCATCCCAGTGCGCGTGGGAGGGGCTCGCGCCCGGTCATTCGCGACACCGCCGGGCGAGGCGGGGCCGAGATCCGCATCAGCCTGCGTGTCGGGCCCTATGGCGTACAGGCGGTAAAGGGGAACGCATGGTGACAACATCCACCAACACCGACCGGGCGAATGACGTCCGCCCGATGACCGGGGGGGCCGTCCTTGCCGAGATGCTCAAGGCCCATCGGGTCGGGCCGATGTTCGGCATGGGCGGCTTCCAGCTGCTGCCCTTCTACGATGCCGTGCGGTCGCTTCCTCTCGAGCATCACCTCGTCAACGACGAACGCTGCGGCGCCTTCGCAGCGGATGCCTATGCACGCGTGACCAACCGGCCGGGCGTGTGCGATGCCACCTTGGGGCCCGGAGCAACGAACCTTGTCACCGCGCTCGTCGAGAGCTTCAACGCCGGGATTCCCCAGGTCGTGCTCGTGGGCGATACCCACCGCGGCTACTCCTGGCGCAACATGACCCAGGAGGCGCGTCAGGCCGACATCCTGCGGCCGGCCGTCAAGGAGTTGATCCGCATCGAGCAGATCGGGCGCATTCCTGAGCTTGTCCGGCGCGCCTTTGCCGTGGCCACGAGCGGGCGGCCGGGTCCCGTCGTTCTCGATATTCCGGAGGATGTCTGCCACGGCGAGTATCGCTTCAGCGCCGACGAGATTTGGATCGATCCATCCGCGCTGACGACGCCGTCAAGACGCGTGCGGCCCGACCCCCGCGACGTGGCGCGGGCGGCAGCCATGATCGCGCGTGCCAAGCGGCCGCTCCTGCTCGTGGGCGGGGGCGTTCATCTCTCGCAGGCCTATGCCGAGCTTGCCGAGCTCGCCGAAGGCCAGAGCATTCCGGTTGCTCACACTCTGTCGGGAAAGGGCGCTATTGCGTGCGCACATCCCTTGTCGGCCGGCCTTTTTGGTCGCTACCACCGCATCGCCAATGATCTGATCGCGGAGGCCGATCTCCTGATCGTCGTCGGCTGCAAGCTCGGCGAGATCGCCACCAAGCGCTACCAGCTCATGCCGGCAAACACCCCGGTCATTCAGATCGATGTCGTCCCGGAGGAAATCGGGCGCACGGCCCGGGTGGAGGTGGCGCTGGCCGGCGATGCCGGCCTGGCTCTCCGCGACCTGACAACGGCTCTCAGCGGTGATGCGATGGCCGCCATCCCTCGCCGCGAGTATGCGAGCGAGATACCAATGCGCCAAACGAGATGGCGCGAGGAGTCGAGCGCCCGCCTGCGCTCCCGCGAGCGACCCATCAATGTCGGACGGCTTCTCGACGAGATCAATCGGGCCCTTCCGCCCGAGGCCATCGTGGTCGCCGATGGCGGCTTCGCCGCGCACTGGGCGGGCCTCCTGATCGACACCAGGCGGGCGGGGCGCCACTTCATCACCGACCGCGGCTTTGCCTCGATCGGCTATGGGCTTCCGGGCAGCCTTGGCGCTCAACTCGCCGCGCCGCGCCGGCGCGTGCTCGGGCTGACTGGCGACGGTGGCTTCAACATGGCGGCGGGCGAGCTTGAGACGGCCCGGCGCGCAGGCGCGCCGTTTGTGCTCTGCGTCGTCAACAACGCGGCCTCAGGGTACGTCAAGGCGCTCCAACATGCCCTGTTCGGGGCCGGCCAATACCAGTCCTCGGACCTGCTGGAGATCAGTTACGCCGAGGTCGCCCGCGCCTATGGCTGTCTCGGCATCCGGGTCGAGGATCCGGAGGAGCTGCCCAGAGCCCTGGCCGCGGGCCTCGAAAACACCAACACGCCGACAGTCATCGATGTCGTCGTCACGCGTGACCCAGCCAACATGCTCCCCGGTGTCGACAACCGCACCCTCAAGGTCGAAAAAGGCGACCGGCCTGCGTAGAGCCACTATCGCGGCGGCGCACGCTCTGCGGCGCGACCACCGCCGTCACCGGAATGGGGCGAGACACCCGGTATCTGTTCGTCGGGACACCGTCGCATATGCCGCCTCGGCGGGGTGCAATTCTCGGTAACCGAAGCGAACGCTCGATCGAAGCTGCTCGCGTGTCAGTCGCCCGACGCCGCCCGCAGCGACCGCTGCGCGGCGGACTGCCGGCGCTCGATCTCGACGCCGACCGTGGCGTCGGCATAGGCGTCGAGCTTCTCGACGCGCACCAGCACCCGGGCGACGCGCGGGTCGGCGAGCGCCATCCGGGCGACGCGCTCGGCCAGCGTCTCGACCAGGTTGATATGGCCGCCTTCGGCGATCGCTCGGATGCCTTGCACGATGCCGGAATAGGACAGCACATCGTCGAGCTGGTCGCGCTCGGGCCCGCCCTCGGGCAGGCGCACGAAGAGGTCGACGTTGAACCGCACGCGCTGGCGCCTGCCCTGCTCGCGCTCGTGCACGCCGATATTGGCGTCGAGCACCAGGTCGCGCACGAACACGCGGGTCGGCGGGGTTTCGCTCATGGCCGTGGCTTCGGGTTCGGGGGCTGCTGCGGCGTCGAGGAACCCTGTCAGGAGCCGCGGCAGCCGGATCATGCCCCAGCTTGCCCGCCCGAGGCAAACGCCGCCCGTGGCCAGACGTTGCCGGTTTCCGGCGAATCTCGCTATGGTGGCGGCATGCCCGACTACAGGATGGAGAACCTGCGCGTCATCGTGGTGGACGCGGACCCGGCCAAGCGGCGGCTGGAAATGATCCGCGCCGTGCTGCACCTGCTCAATGTCTCGATGGTCCGCGAGGCCGGCGATACGGTCCGCCTGTTCCAGCGGCTGAAGGAGTTCCCCGCCGACATGGCGATCGCCGCGCTGCCGCCGGGCGAAGGCGCGATGCTGGCGGCCGCGGTGCGGCGCGATCCGGAGTCGCCCAACCCCCTGTTGCCGATCATCCTGGTCAGCGACCCGATGCCGCCCGAGGCGCTGGCGCGCGTGCGCGACGCGGGCGTCAACGAGGTGCTGGTGCACCCGATCACAGTCAAGGCCCTGGTCTCGCGCATCGATTCCGTCATGGGCCGGCCGCGTCCCTTCGTGCAGGCGGAGGATTTCATCGGCCCCGACCGCCGCCGGCGCGGCGGCGAAGGCTACGACGGGCCGGACCGGCGGCGGCGCTAGGCGCGCGTCGATCCGCGCGCCAAGCATTCGAGGCGCCGGCCGCGGCGGCGTTACCTCGGGGGTAATTGGCAGCGGCCCGGTCGGCCGCCATTCTCGGCACGAAAGACAAAGCCGAGGAGCACCATGGAGCCCCGCACCAGCATCGCCGTCACCGTGTCGTTCCGCGTGAAGCCGGGCCGCACCGCGGAATTCCTCGAGCTTCTCGCCCCCGTGCTCGACGCCATGCGGCACGAGCCGACCTTCGTCAACGCCGTGCTGCACCGCGATCCCGGGGACGCGCACCGCTTCATGCTCTACGAGACCTGGGTGGACCGCGCCGACCTGGTCGAGGTCCAGCTCGCCCGCCCCTACCGCCAGCCCTACATGGACCGGCTGCCCGACCTCTTGGCCGAGCCGCGCGAAATCCGGACGTTCGCGCCGCTGCGCGGCGATTTCCGCTTTGCCTCCGGCGCAGCCTACAGCGGCGCCACGACGTCCGCGAGCCACACGACCGCCGCGTAGCGCAGCGCCTTGCCGAGCCCGACCAGGGCGAGGAACAGGCGGAAATCGACGCGCAGCACGCCGGCTGCGAGCGTCAGGGGATCGCCGACGAGGGGCAGCCAGGCGAACAGGAGCGACCACCTGCCCCAGCGCCGGAACCGGTCATGCGCGCGCTCCAGCGCCGTGCGCTTGACCGGGAACCAGCGCCGGTCCTGGAAATGCAGCAGGAAGCGGCCGAGCCACCAGTTGACCGCGCTGCCGGCGG
Organism: Alphaproteobacteria bacterium; assembly: GCA_023150455.1. Classification (GTDB taxonomy): domain Bacteria; phylum Pseudomonadota; class Alphaproteobacteria; order JAEULC01; family JAEULC01; genus JAEULC01. The sequence continues at coordinate 18,658 of JAKLKW010000047.1, forward strand.
TGTTGGCGACGAGCGCGACCGCGAACAGGCCCCAGGCCGCATGCTGGCGCGCCGCCACCAGCCCGGCGAGCACGGCCTCCGACGACATCGGCAGCAGCGTCGCGGCGAGGAACGCGCTCAAGCCCAGCGCGGCGTAGCCGGTCATTCCGGGAACGCGACTTCTAGCGCGGCACGGCGGCTTCGATCGCCTGGACCAGCGGCGGGTCGTCGGGCGCGACCCGCGTCGGGAACCAGGCGACCAGGCGTCCGTCCGGCCCGACCAGGTATTTGTGGAAGTTCCAGCGCGGCGCCGCGGCCGCGCCCAGCTCGGCCGCCGCCCAGCGATAGAACGGATGCGCCGCGGCGCCGGTGACCGCGACCTTCTCGGTCAGCGGGAAATCGATGCTGTAGTTGACCTCGCAGAAGCGCTTGATCTCGACGGCGCTGCCCGGCTCCTGCTGGCCGAAGTCGTTCGACGGCACGCCCAGCACGACCAGGCCGCGCTCGCGATAGCGCTCCCACAGCTTCTGCAACCCGGCGTATTGCGGCGTGTAGCCGCAGAACGACGCGGTGTTGACGACCAGCACCGCCTTGCCGCGGAACGCGGCGAGGTCGAGCGGCGCCCCTTCGATCGTGGCGAAGGCGAAGTCGAGCGCCGTGGCCGAATCGGCCGTGCGCGGCAGGCCCGCGGCGAGCGCGACGGCGGCCAGGAGAAGGAACCGGCGGTGCATGCGATCCGACCGAATCAGGTTGCGGCGTCTGCGCTCAAGCCTAGTCCAGACGGCGCTTGCAGGCCAGACGCGACCGCCGGCCCGACCCCGGGGGGCCGCGGCGAAAATTCCTCCGGCCGGGCGCCGGGCCTGTGGTATGTGTCGCTTGCGTTATTGCGGTCTCGGGGGGACCCGCGACGATGTCTGCCGCCCTGGCGGTCGGCTCGGAGGAGCACAAGCGCCTCCTCTGCCGCACGCTGATCGACACCCACGATCCGTACGACCCCGCGACGATCGCGTGGCCCGCGCTCGACGCGGAATCGCGCCGCCGCATCGCCGAGCTGCCGTTCTGGAACGACGCGATGTTCGACGAGCGCAACGCGCATCGCAAGCTCGAGATGCTGGCCGCGACGCAGAGCGATCCGCTCTTGGCCGAGGCCATCGCACTGCAGGGGCGCGAGGAAGGCCGCCACGCCCGCATCATCGAAGGGATGCTGCGCGCCTACGACGTCCCGGTCGGGGCCGTGCGCGCGACCGTGCCGCCGAAGAACCCGGAATGGTCCTTCATCAAGCTCGGCTACGGCGAGTGCTTCGACTCGTTCTTCGCCTTCGGCATGTTCCGCTTCGCCGAACGCTCCGGCTTCTTCCCCAAGCCGCTGGTCGAGGCGTTCGAGCCGATCGTGCAGGAGGAGGCGCGCCACATCCTGTTCTTCCAGAACTGGATCGCCTATGTGCGCGCGAACCGGCCGCTCTCGCATCGCCCGGTGCACCGCGCCCACTGCGCCGCCGGCCTCGCGCTTTCCGTCTGGAGCCGCGTCAAGGTCGCCTTCTCCCTCAAGGGCAGCGAGGGCGACACGGACGGCAGCGGACGGCGCGACGCCTTCGCCGGCGGCGGGTTCGCGCTCCGCCCCTTCCTCGAGCTGTGCCTGGCCGAGAACGAGCGGCGCCTCGCGCCCTACGACGCGCGGCTCCTGCGCCCGCGCCTGATCCCCTCGCTGGCGGCGGCGGCGGTCAGGCTGCTGCCGCGCGGCAACCCGGACGAACGCACGGTCGGCGCCAAGGCCTAGGCGACCGCGCTACCGCGCCTCGGCGACCTCGACGTGCTCGGGCCTGATGCCCATGCCGATGAGGCGCGCGGGGAAGCGCTGCAGCCACGGGATGGCCTTGAACAGGCGCAGCGGCACGGGCGGCGCGATCTCGGTCTTGCTGCTCAGCACGTTCGAGATCACGTTGCGCTGCACGAATACCTGGAACCGCTGCGTCATGCGGGTCGGGAAATCCCGTCGCGCCTGCACCAGCGCCAGGTCGTCGTCGGCCAGGCGGTCCTCGCGCAGCTTGTCGGCCAGCAGGTTGGCGGTGGCCACCGCGTCCTGGATCGCGAGGTTGATGCCGATGCCGCCGACCGGCGACATGGCATGCGCCGCGTCGCCGATGCACAGCAGGCCCGGCCGGTGCCATTGGCGCAGGCGGTCGACGCGCACGGTCAGCGGCTTCACGTCGTCCCAGCTGCGGATCTCGTCCAGCCGGTCGCGCGCGAACGGCGCCATGCGGCCGACCTCCTCGCGGAACGCCGGCAGGCCGCTTGCGTGCAGCGCTTCGATCGAGCCCTTGGGAATGACGAAGCCGAGCTGCCAATGCTCGCCGCGATTGATCAGCGCCATGATGCGGCCCTCGGCGAAGCGGCCGAACGTCTCGGGCGGATCGCCCGCGCGGCGCGACAGCTTGAACCACAGCACGTCCATCGGCGCGCCGATCTCCTCGGGCACGAGCCCGGCCGCCTGGCGGATGGTCGAATGCCGCCCGTCGGCGCCGACGACGAGCCGCGCGCGCACCTCGAGCCTGCCGTCCGCCGTCTGCGCCTTGACGCCGACGACGCGCCCGCCCTCCTCGGCCAGCGCCTTGGCCTTGGCCAGCATGCGCAGCCTGAACCGCGGATAGCGCGCCGCGCTGCGCGCCAGGAAATCGAGGAAGTCCCATTGCGGCATGATGGCGATGAACTTGCAGCGCGTCGGCAGCCGGCGCATGTCGGCGATGGGCCAGCTCTCGCTGCCGATCTGCCCCGCCATCCGCTCGACCCGCGTATGCGGCAGCTTCAGGAGATCGTCGAGCAGGCCGAGCTCGTGCATGACCTCGAGCGTCGAAGGATGGATCGTGTCGCCGCGGAAGTCGCGCAGGAAGTCGCCGTGCTTCTCCAGCACCGCCACCTCCACGCCGGCGCGCGCCAGCAGCAGGCCCAGCACCATTCCCGCCGGCCCGCCGCCGGCAATGCAGCATTGCGCCTCGATCCGCTCGGCCGTCATGCCTTCCCTCTTTGCTGCGGCAAGGTCGACACCCTTTCCGATCCGCGAAGGCGGAGCAAGCGCCGTCAGGGCGCGGCGACACCGCGCCGCCGGAGCTCCGCCGCGATCGCCCGGGCCACCTTGGCGTGGCCGGACGGGCGCATGTGGTCGTCGAGCACGTAGTAGTCGGCCGGCGCCAAGAGCGGGGCGACGTCGACCAGGCTCAACAGCGGCTTCAGCGCCGCATAGCGCGGCTCGTGCAGCAGAAGGGCCGCCGCGTCGACGAAGCGGCGGTCGTTGCGGTTGTGCTCGTTGAGCTCGAGCACCACGATCGGCGTGCCGGCGACCAGCTCGCGGTAGTGCAGCAGCACGTCGAGGAAGGCGCGCGCCTCCAGCACGTTGCTGTCCGCCGGCGGTGCCGGAAGCTTGCGCCACGGCAGCGCCAGGCGGCCGATGCTGAAGAGATTGCGGACATGCTTGAACGGGTAGTAGCGCGTGTCGCGCGCTTGCTCCAGCACCAGCCGGCGGTAGCGCGCCTCGGGCGTGATGTCGAGGCTGCCGCGCGCGGCCAGGCGCTGGTTCTCCTCGTAGTCGTTGTCGCAGTACTGGATCACCAGCGCCTTGACCCCGTCGAGCTTGAGCCGCTGGTACAGCGCCAGCTCGCGCGCCGTGCCGTAGGACGACATCGCGGCGTTGAGCACGACCATGCCGAGGTCGCGTCCGAGCGCCTTGGCGAAGGTCTCGCCGGCGGCGACGCCCCAGCCGATGGCGTGCGAGTCGCCCAGCACGACGATGCGCGGGTCGGCCAGCGCGGCATCGTCATCGCGCAGGCCCGCGCGGTTGGCGGCGTATTCGACCGCATGCTCGCGGTTGGCCACGACGCAGCGCGCGCCGGGCTTCAGCGTGTAGGTGACCTCGGGATCCCAGACGGCGCAGTCCGCCAGGTACTGCACGATCCGCCGGTCCTTGCGCATGTAGTAGTTGCGCGCCAGCGCCAGCGGCCTTCCGACCGAGCCGTCCGACGACGCCAGGATCTCCGGATGCGACAGCGCGTAGGCGATCACGCCCTCGATCGCCGCCGCGCCGACCAGCAGGCTGGCCGCGACCAGCGCCGCGTTGGCGAGCCAGGACTTGAGGCGCGGCGTCACGCCCGGATGCGCTCGTTCTTGGGATCCCACGGCGACTCGGGGATTACGACGGCGGGATACCGGACGCCGAGCAGCTCGATCTCCAGCCGCGAGCCGGGCCTGGCGTGCGCGGGATCGACATAGGCGAGCGCAAGGCTCTTCTCCACCGTGTAGCCATAGGCGCCCGAGGTCGTGCGCCCGACCATCTTGCCGCCGGCATAAAGCGGTTCGTTGCCCCAGGGATCGTTGTCGGTCCTGGCATCGACCGCGACGGTGACGAAGTTCCGCGGCAGACCCTTCTTCTTCTGCTCGATCAGGGCCGCCTTGCCGGTGAAGTCGCCCTTGTCGAGGCGCACGAAGCGCTCCATGCCGGCCTCGAGGATCGTGTACTCGGTGGTCAGGTCCGAGCGCCAGTAGCGGTAGCCCTTTTCGATGCGCAGGCTGTCCATGGCGCGGATGCCGACCGGGCGGATGTCGAACTCCCGGCCGGCGTCCATCAGTCCCTGGAACAGGCCGACCTGGTAGGCGAGCGGATGGTGCAGTTCCCAGCCGAGCTCGCCGAGGAAGTTGACGCGCAGCGCCAGGACCGGCGCCACGCCGACCAGGATCGGCTTGCCCGACAGCCACGGGAAGGCCTCGTTCGACAGGTCGGCGTCGGTCAGCTTCTTCAAGACGTCGCGCGCGCGCGGGCCCGCCAGCACCAGCACGCCGCGGTCGAGCGTCACGTCGCGCAGCGTCGCGCTGCCGTCCTGCGGCAGGGCGCGCCAGAGGATGTCGTGGTCGTGCGCCTCGGCCGCGGCGGCGCTGATGATGTAGAAGTGGTGAGGTCCCAGCCGCGTGATCGTGAACTCGCTGACCACGCCGCCCATCTTGTTCAGCGCGTGGCAGAGCTGCGTGCGGCCGAGCCCGCGCGGCAGCCGGTTGGCCACCAGCTTGTCGAGCATGGCCTCGGCGCCGGGACCCGTCAGCTCGAACTTGGAGAAGCCGGTCAGGTCCTGCACGCCGACGCGCTCGCGCACGGCGCGGCATTCCTCGCGCACCGGCCCGAAGAAATTGCCGCGGCGGAAGCTCAAGGCGTCCTTCGGCTCCATGCCCTGGGGCGCGAACCAGTTCGGCCGCTCCCAGCCGAACTTCTGGCCCCAGACCGCGCCCATCTGGGTCAGCCGGTCGTAGATCGGGCTGGTCTTGGCGGGCCTTGCGCCCGGGCGCTCCTCCAGCGGGTAGTGCAGCACGAAGATGTGCTCGTAGGCTTCCTCGTTCTTGACCTTGGTGTAGCGCTTGTTGGCAAAGGCGCCGAAGCGGCGCGGGTCGACGTCCCACGGGTCGATCGGCGGCTCGCCCTGGATCATCCACTCGGCCAAGAGCTTGCCGGCGCCGCCCGCCGCCGTGATGCCGAAGCTGAAGCCCTCGGCCAGCCAGTAGTTCTTGAGGCCCGGCGCGGGCCCGATCAGCGGGCCGCCGTCGGGCGTATAGGGAATCGGGCCGTTGATGCAGTCCTTCAAGCCGACCCGGCCCAGCATCGGCACGCGCCGGATCGCCGCGTCGATATGCACCTGCAGCCGGTCGATGTCGGGCGGCAGCAGCTCCTGGCCGAACGTGTCCGGCACCCCGTCGACCGCCCAGGCGGGCGCGCCCTTCTCGTAGGGACCGACGATCAAACCCTGGCGCTCCTCGCGCAGGTAGTAGGACTGGTCGCTTTCGCGCAGGACCGCCATCTCGGGCAGCCCCTGCTCCTTGCGCCTGACCAGCTCCTCGCACGGCTCGGTCACGATGTACTGGTGCTCGACCGCGATCACCGGGATGTCGAGCCCGACCATCGCCGCCACCTGGCGCGCCCACGAGCCGGTGGCGGTCACGACATGCTCGCAGACGATGTCGCCCTTGTCGGTCCTGACCAGCCAGTCGCCGGACCGGCGCCGCTCGATGCCCGTCACCTTGGTCTGCCGGTTGATCTCGGCGCCGCGCGTGCGCGCGGCCTTCGCCAGCGCCATGGTGACGTCGGCCGGCGCCACGTGCCCGTCCTGCGGATGGTAGAGCGCACCGACGATGCCGTCGGTCGAGCACAGCGGCCAGAGGTCCTTGACGCGCTCGACGCCCACCACCTCGAACGGCACGCCGATCGTGTTGGCCGTGCTGCAGTAGCGGTGGTACTCGTCCATCCGCTCCCTGTTGGTCGCGAGCCTGAGGTTGCCGGTCTTGTGGAAGCCGACCGGCTGGCCGGTCTCGGCCTCGAGCGACTGGTAGAGGTCGACCGAGTACTTGTGCAGCTGGCCGACCGAGTAGCTCATGTTGAACAGCGGCAGCAGCCCGGCCGCGTGCCAGGTCGAGCCCGCGGTCAGCTCGTTCTTCTCCACCAGCACCACGTCGGTCCAGCCGAACTTGGTGAGGTGATAGGCGATCGACACGCCGACGATGCCGCCGCCGACGATCACAACGCGCGCCTGCGCCTTCATGTTGCCCCCCGGACACTGCCCTGTTCGCGCTTCCGGGCCGATCCGGCACCAGACCAGCCGCCCTTGGCTATAGGAACCCCGCCATGGGCTTGTCAAAGCGCGACATGACGCGGTCGCCGCCGCGCGCCGCGACCGGCGGGATCGAGATCGCGAACGGGATCGCGGTTTGCGCCCGCCGGCCGGTCAGGGCCGTTGGGTCGATTCCCGGGGCAGGCCTGCGGCGATGGCGGCCTTCATCGCCGCCTCGCCCCTGAGGCGCAGCGTGTCGGCGCGGTCGGGGCCGACGAGAATCTCCAGCAGGCGCACGGTGCGATAGAAGGCGGTCTCGCCGGCGGCATCCATGTCCGCCGCGGCCGGCCGCGCGGTTTTCAGCGTCCCGACCAGCTGGTCGGCCGTTCGCTCGGCCGAGGCGACCACCTGCCTGACCGCGCTGCCGATGTCGGCGGCCATCCCCATGGCGCCGGCGATGCGCTCGCAACGCTTCAGCGACCAGGCGCGGTCCTCGGCGTCGGCCGCCACCGCGACGTCCGCGCCGGATCGATCGCGCTGCCCCGTCTTGCCCGCGTCGGACCGGATGGCGGCGAGGATCGCGTCCTCCGATCCGTCGACGACGCGCGCCTTGACCACGCTCGCCACGCGCCCGATCAGCCCGCGCAGCACCGGATCGCCGTCGACCTTCTGCCCCAGTTCGCCGAGCCGCTGGATGCGCTGCACGATCGCTTCCGCCGTCTCGGCCACCTGCCCGGGATCCGGCAACGAACCGGCCCGGCGCGCGGCGCCGGTCACCGCGGCGACGCGGCGCTCCATGTCGGCGACGATCTGCCCGCGCAAGACCCCGGCCGTCCTTGCCGGCAGCACGGGCAGCAGCTCGACCGGCTCGGCGACGCGCGCCGCGGCCAGGCGGGCCAGCCGCGCCACGCGCTCGAGCGGCTCGGCCGCGGCGGATGCGAACAGCTTCGCCAGGGCGTCGGCCATCTCTTCGGTGAGGGAAGGGACCAGTTTCGGCGCGAGCAATTCGCGCAGTTCCGCGGCGCGGTCGGCGAGTTCCAGGATCGCCCCGATCTCGTCCACCTCGGCGGCGAGCGCGTCGTCCTCAAGCCCGCTCCCGGCCCGACGCGCGGCGATGGTGCGGGCCGCCATCGGCCACAGCCTGCCTCCCATCTCCGCCACCGCCGCGCGGTCGCGCATGGTGAGCGGAACGGCCGCGCGCCCGAGTTCTTCCAGCATCGCGGCGTCGCCGTGCCGCTCGACCAGGCGCCACGCCGGCACGATCGCGACGCGCGCAATCATGCCCGGGCGCGCGCCGGACCCTTCGTCGTGGAGCAGATCCTCGAACGGCAGGCAGAACAGGCGATCCAGGGTCAGCGGCCGCGGCGGACGCGCCACGCGCAGCTGCGGCCGCATCCGCTCCAGCACGGAGCGTCGCAGCATGTCGCCTTCCTGCGAACCGCGCACCCGGTCGAGCATGCCGGTGAGCGAGACGACCTGCTCGTCCGAAAGCTCCGTCAGGCGCGTGCCGGACCCGGGCATGGCGTCGTCGCTCACAGCGTGCGTTCCTTCAGGCGCTCGAGGCGGCGGCGGAGCTCGCTCTCGCTGCCGGTCCCCCGCCAGCTCTGGTTGAGGCGCACGGCCTTGCGGCTGGCCATCTCCGGCGCCTTGTCGGCGGCGGGCTGGAACACGTGGGCGAGCTTGCGCGGAAACGCCGAGCGGATCTCGCGGATCGCCGCGCCCTGTGCCGAGCGCGACCGCTCGGCCGCGTCGCGCCAGGACAGGACATGGTAGTCCCAGCCGTCCAGCACCCAGGAAACCGAATCGGTAAGCATGCCGATCTCGTCGCGCCGATGCTCCCAATCGGCGACCGCGGTCGCCGCGCGGTCGGCCTCATCGTCGAGGCGCGCAAAGAGCGCGCCGCACGTCTTGGCGACACCGGCGGCGAGAACGACCAGCTCGCGGCCGACGTCGCCGTCGCCGGACAGGTCGTCGTCCGACCAGCGCCGGACCTGGCTCGCCAGTTCGCCGACGGCGCCCGCGGTGCGGCGGAGTCGCGCCGGACGCTCCATGCCTCGGACGCCGATCGCGGCGATCAGCGCGCCCCAATCGTCGAGCCGCTGCAGCACCTCGTCAACCGAGGCGCGGAGCATCGGCGCCAGCGGCCGCAGCAGCGCGCGCGCATTGTCGCGACCGTCGGGCCGCATCAGCTCGGCGGGCGCGACCGGCATCGCGCTCCGCTCGCGCGTCGACTTCTCGCTTCTTGCCTGCGCGATCGTGCCGGCGATCAGCCAGGCCTTGGCCATGGCCGTCTCGTCCTGCTCGCGCGCCAGGGCCTTGGCGGCGGTGTCGGCCGCCCGGGCCCCGGCAAGCCCGGTGCGGGCGACCTCGAACGCAGCCGCATGCAGCGTGTCGGGCGAACGCGCGTTGCGGTCGACGATCGCGGAGAACAGCGCCCGGTCGTGCACCGTCAGGGTCGCGACACTGGGCAATGTGCGGAAAGGGACGACATAGGTGCCGTCGGCGCCGCTGAAGGCCGGCAACAGGGCCTCGAGCCCACCGGCCGCGTCGACGCGCAGCCGCGCCTGGTGCAGCGCCGGCGTGGTGAACGGCACCGTCGTGCCGCGCGCGATGAACGCGTCGATCGCCGATCGCGAAGCACTCGCACTGGCTGCGCGTGCGATGGATGAAACCGCTTGCATGGTTCGCGTCCTGCTCCCCTCGCGTCGGCTGCGCCAATCTAGCGCGACGTGCCGTGCGGCCTGCTCTACGAATCGTAGCCTATAACCTTTGATGTGTTAACGATCGGTTAATGTCGAGGGCCTGTCGGTAATGTTAAGGCCCTTCGGCCGGCTATCGGACAGCGCCCATCGCCTCGCCGAACTCCCATCCGCGCCCCGGCGCGGCGGCGAGCAGCGCGCGGGTGTAGTCGTGGCTGGGCGCGCCGAAGACCTCGGCGATCGGGCCCTCCTCGACCACCACGCCCTTGCGCATGACGGCGACGCGGTCGCACACGCGCGCGGCGACGCGCAGGTCGTGGGTGATGAAGAGGATCGCGAGCTCGAGACGGCGGCGCAGCGACTCGATCAGGTCGAGCACCTGCGCCTGCACCGAGACGTCGAGCGCCGAGACGGGCTCGTCGGCGATCAGGAGCTCGGGCTCCATCATCAGCGCGCGCGCGATGCAGATGCGCTGGCGCTGGCCGCCGGAGAACTGGTGCGGGTAGCGGTCGAGCGCGGCCGGGTCGAGACCGACCAGCTCCATGAGGCCGCGCGCGCGCTCGAGCGCCGCGCCGCGCCCGAGTCCGTAGTTGACCGGTCCCTCGACCAGCGATTGAGCGATGCGGCGGCGCGGGTTGAGCGAGCGATAGGGGTCCTGGAAGATCACCTGCACCTTGCGCCGGAACGGGCGCAGCCGCCACGCGTTGAGGCGCGCCACGTCCTGGCCGCCGATCACGATCGCGCCGCCGGTCGGGTCGACCAGCCGCGCCACGCAGCGCGCGACGGTCGACTTGCCCGAGCCCGACTCGCCGACGATGCCCAGCGTCTCGCCGCGGCGGATGCGCAAATGCACGTCCCGGGCGGCATGCACGCTGTGGCGCTGGGCGAGCCAGCCGCCGACGATGTAGGTCTTGTCGAGGCCCCTGGTCTCGAGCACCACCGGGCCGCCGGCGACGTTCGGACGCGACGGCGGCTGCATGCCCGGCACGGCGCGGATCAGCATTCGCGTGTAGTCGGCGCGCGGCCGCGTCAGCACCTCTTCCGTCGTGCCGAACTCGACCAGCCGGCCGTGCTGCATCACGGCGACGCGCTGCGCGATCTCGGCCACCACGCCGAAATCATGCGTGATGAACAGCACGCCGGTCGCGAACTGGCGCTGCATCTCCTTGATCAGCGCCAGGATCTGCGCCTGGGTCGTGACGTCGAGCGCGGTGGTCGGCTCGTCGGCGATCACCAGCACCGGCTCGAGGGCGAGCGCCATGGCGATCATGATGCGCTGGCGCTGCCCGCCCGAGAGCTGGTGCGGATAGGCGCCGGCCATGCGGTCGGGATCGTCCAGGTGCACGCGCCGCAGCATCTCGAGGATGCGCGCGCGGCGCGCCGCGGCGTCGAGCCGGGTGTGCGTCTGCAAAACCTCGTCGATCTGGTCGCCGCAGGTCATGACGGGATTCAAGGCCGTCATCGGCTCCTGGAAGATCATCGACATGCGCGCGCAGCGCAGGTCGCGCAGGCGCTCCGGCGTCGCCTTCAGCAAATCCTCGCCCGCGAGCAGCACCTGGCCCGCGGTCGGCCTCAAGGTCGCCGGCAGCAGCCCCATGACGCTGTAGGCCGCCACCGACTTGCCCGAGCCCGACTCGCCGACCAGGCAGACGATCTCCTCGCGCCTGACGTCGAAGCCGAGATTCTCCACCGCATGTCGCCGGTCCGCCCCCGGCGGCAGCGCCACGGTGAGGTTGCGCACCGCGAGCACCGGCGCTTCGGTCA
>JAKLKW010000048.1 GCA_023150455.1 Alphaproteobacteria bacterium
GTCGCCAAGCAGCATGAACCTTGGCATTTCAGCTTCGAATGTCGGAGGCATATCGAGCCTTGCTTGCCGAAGCTCTTCGGCAAGACCGCGTCGGACGCCGGCATCGTGTGTGAGCAATTCTGCAATGTCCGCACGCGCTGGCCATCTACCAGCAAATCCTCTCACGCGTTGCCATCGGGCGCGCATTTCGAGAATATCTGAATAGATCGCAACGGCAATGAATTCGCCCTCGAGGCGCCGCCTTCTCCTTTCTGCTCGATCTTCGAGCCATCGCTGGAAAACTGGCACCGCAATCGCAAGAAATAGAGCAACCACCGCAGCGAAGGCCTGGGCCCATGCCGCGAACTTATCGTGCTTCTCAAGCCATCCAATCGATAAGTTGATCAATTCCATGCATCTTCTCAATTTGGTCAGCAGGTTCGCCGGCAGCAGTGCTTTGACCGTTTCTGGCCAGCGATCCCTGCACGGCACGACGGGTAGCACTGTCGTAGCTGAGATCTATCCGGCCTTTCTCATCGACCAGCGAACACGCTCTGCGAGGTAGGCGGCAAAGGGCCGAATATCGGCAAGTACGCTGGCGCTTTCGAGAGCGTCCAGATATTTGCCGCGATCCTCGACGCGGATGACCGTCCACGGATAACCGCCCGAGGCCAGCATCGCATTCATCAGGAATCGCGCCATGCGGCCGTTGCCATCCGGATAGGGATGAATATAGCCGAAAAGCCAATGGCCCAGGACTGCGCGAACGCCGGGATGGGGTTCGCTCTCGAGCAGATCGAACAACGCCGGCATGGCATCGCGCACTGCCTCCCACCGTGGCGGGATATGACGCGAGGCGCGCAGATAGACCGGATGGCCGCGGTAACCGGCCAGGGACTCCGGCGCGATGAGGCCTGCGGCGACGCAAGGCTGGAACAGCTCGCGATACCAGTCGCGGTGAGCCGAGCGGGTGAGTGTCCCGGGATTCTCGCCGGCGATGATCTTGCCGACCAATTGTTTCACGAGCTGGAAGGCCTGCCAGTAGCCGCGCGCCGCAAGCGCGTCGCGGCTTTGCCGGTCGGAGTCGCGTCTTTCCGGATCCCACGCCCCCGATCTGACGTGCTCGATCAGCTCGGGGGTGACTTGGTATCCCTCGATCGAGAGGGAGTGATACGCATCGCTCTGGTAGATGCCGTCGATGAAAGTAAGAAAGGATTTGCGGTCTCGTGGCGGCCCCGGCGGCTTCGGAAGGGTTTCGGCGACAATCGTGCGCGTCGATTCCCAGAGAGCGCTGATGCGCTCGACGATCGGTGCTCCCGTGGGTGACCGAACAGCAAACGTCCGCGTGGGCGTAAAGGGATCGCTTTCTCTGACGTTGTACCCAGCCGCTTTCATCGCCGCACCTATCTCATCGGCGATGTCGGTGCGACCAACGCGCCTGAAGGCGCCGGCCAACCGCCCGGCCACGAAGGAATGGCCGCCAGAGAGAAGCCGGCTCAGCACATCCGATGCATCCTTGATTCCCACCAAGATCGTGCGCGCCTCGACGGGGCTTCGCACGAAGAAGGCTTCGGGAACCCGGACCAGCGCTGCCGCGGGAACGTAGAGGCGCAGCCCGTCGCGGACCATCACCTCGGTAGGCGGCAAGACTTCGTTGTCCTTGTGGTCATAGAGGGATGTTTCGAACGGAAGCCTGGTCGCGTTCTGGCTGCCCTGCGGGCTGTAGACCATCACTTGCGTCGGAACAGCGGAGTTTTCGGCGTGAAGCAGCAGCGATTGCTCGGCAGAGAGCTGCCAATGATGGCCGAAGCGGACGGCGCAATACCGGCCGCAGAATTCCCAGAACGAGGCGAACCAGGGCGTGCTGTCGCCTTCATCGACGGTCGGGCTCGATGAAACGAGCCAGCCTTTCATGATTGGGCGGAGAAAGCCGAGGCGGAGAAGCCGCTCCCGGTGCGTGCGCGGCAGCTCCTTGGATTGAAAGACGCGCCTGCCGTCCCGCTGAAGCTCCCGAAGCTCGGCGAGCGACGCCGCAAGCTTCTCGTTCGGGCGCGCCATCTTTCGAGAACCAAGTCGATGGTGATGCGAGAATTCAAGTTTATTATGTTGTGGAGTTTCAAGTCAATCATGCTGCGAGAGTTCAAGTCGATTATGCGTCCCGCTTGATCTGGCTGTTGCGAAGCTCCTTGCTGCACTGCAAAACGCCGCTTGTTAATATCTTCGCCTGCCTGTATAAAGCGGCCACCGCGGCTCCGCGCCGGCGGAGCCCAACCCCTTGAAAAGTCATTCCAACGTCATGAATTTGCGCAACGTCGCCATCATCGCCCATGTCGATCACGGAAAAACGACCCTGGTCGACGTGCTGCTGCGGCAGTCCGGCACCTTCCGCGAGAACCAGCAGGTCGCCGAGCGGGCGATGGATTCGAACGACCTCGAGCGCGAGCGCGGCATCACCATCCTCGCCAAGTGCACCTCGGTCGTCTGGAAGGACACGCGCATCAACATCGTCGACACGCCGGGCCACGCCGATTTCGGCGGCGAGGTCGAGCGCATCATGGACATGGTCGACGGCGTGGTGGTTCTGGTCGACGCCGCCGAAGGCCCGATGCCGCAGACCAAGTTCGTGGTCGGCAAGGCGCTCAAATCCGGGCTGAAGCCGATCGTCATCGTCAACAAGGTCGACCGCCCGGACGCGCGGCCGCACCAGGTGCATGACGAGGTGTTCGACCTGTTCGCGGCGCTCGATGCGACCGACGAGCAGCTCGATTTCCCGACCCTGTTCGCCTCGTCGCGCCAGGGCTGGGCGTCCGAGTCGCCGGATGGCCCACGCGAGTCGATGGCGCCGCTGTTCGACCTGATCCTGAAATACGTGCCGCCGCCGCTGGTCGTGCGCGACGCGCCCTTCTCGATGCTGGTCTCGCTGCTGGAAGGCGACCAGTTCCTCGGCCGCGTGCTCACCGGCCGCATCCATGCCGGCGCGGTGCGCGCCAACACGACGATCAAGGCGCTGAACCGCGCGGGCCAGCAGGTCGAGCTGACGCGCATCACCAAGCTGCTCGCGTTCCGCGGCCTCGAGCGCGTTGCGGTCGAGGAGGCCGAGGCCGGCGACATCGTCGCCGTGGCCGGCTTCCCGACGGCCACGGTCGCCGACACGCTGTGCGATCCTGCGGTCGAGCAGCCGATCCAGGCCGCGCCGGTCGATCCGCCGACGCTCGCCATGAGCTTCTCCGTCAACGACTCGCCCTTGGCCGGCACCGAGGGCGACAAGGTGACGAGCCGGGTGATCCGCGCGCGCCTGCTGCGCGAGGCCGAGGGCAACGTCGCGATCCGCGTCACGGAATCCGCCGACAAGGACTCGTTCGAGGTCGCCGGGCGCGGCGAGCTGCAGCTCGGCGTGCTGATCGAGACCATGCGGCGCGAAGGCTACGAGCTGTCGGTCGGCCGCCCGCGCGTGCTGATGAAGACCGATCCGCAGACCGGCCAGCGCCTCGAGCCGCTCGAGGACGTGCTGGTCGACGTCGACGAGGCCTTTACCGGAATCGTGGTCGAGAAGCTGTCGCAGCGGAAGGCCGAGATGAAGGACATGCGGCCGTCCGGCGGCGGCAAGGTCCGCCTGAGCTTCAGCGTGCCGTCGCGCGGCCTGATCGGCTACCACGGCGAGTTCCTGACCGACACCCGCGGCACCGGCGTGATGAACCGCAACTTCGCGGGCTATGGCCCGTGGCGCGGGCCGATCGCCGGCCGCAACAAGGGCGTGCTGATCTCGACCGGCAACGGCGAGTCGGTGACCTACGCGCTGTGGTACCTGGAAGAGCGCGGCGCGCTGTTCATCGACCCGGGCGTCAAGGTCTACCAGGGCATGATCATCGGCGAGAACAGCCGCGACAACGACCTGGAAGTGAACCCGCTGCGCGAGAAGCAGCTCACCAACATCCGCACGACCTCGAAGGACGAGGCCATGCGCCTGACGCCGCCGCGCAAGATGAGCCTGGAGCAGGCCATCGCCTATGTCGGCGACGACGAGCTGGTCGAGGTCACGCCCAAGTCGATCCGCCTGCGCAAGGCCATCCTCGACCCGCATCTGCGCAAGCGCGCGCAGAAGGCGGCGGAGGCGTGAGGCGCTAGTAGGGCACCCGGTCCGGGTTCTCGAGCCAAGCCTGGAACGCCCTGCGCCCGTCCTCTTCCAGCAGCCGTCGCGCGGGCAGGGCGCGGGCGTCGATCGGCTTGGCCACCTGCTCGTAGAACCACGCATCGTCGAAGCCGGCCGCGGCGGCATCCTCGCGCGAGCAGGCATAGACCATGCGGTCGATGCGCGCCCACAGGATCGCCGCCAGGCACATCGGGCAGGGCTCGCAGCTCGTATAGATGACCGCACCCTCGAGGTCGAAGGTGCCGAGCGCGGCGCAGGCGGCCCTGATCGCCACCACTTCGGCGTGCGCCGTGGGATCGTGCGAATCGGTGACCCGGTTGGCGCCCTCGCCGACGACGCGGCCGTCCTTGACCACCACGGCGCCAAACGGTCCGCCGCGCGCGCTGCTGGCGTTCTCCATGCTGAGCGCGATCGCCCGGCTGAGGAAGGTCTCGTCATCCATTGGTCGGGTTCCGGGATTTCGCTGGGAACGGCGGAAGGGCGGAGCCGACTGTAGCGGAAGCGGCGCGGGTCTTGAAGGGAATCAAGGCCGCGGGTAACGTGCGGCCGATGTGCCGAACACGCGTCAGGGAACGGCGCGGCCGACCCGGGTAAGGATCGCTCCTGATCGTGACAGCACAACCATTCCTGGCGAAGCGGCGGCGCGGGCCGGGCCGGCCGGCCGCCCGGGACCGGTCGGCAGGCGGGCCCTTGGCATGAGCCAGGTATTCGACTCCAGCCTGTTCAAGTACATCCTGCGGCACAGCTGGCGGGCGCAGATCGTCATCGTCCTCGTCACGCTGGCGTCGCTGCCATTCTACTACGCCTCGCTCGACGTGCCGAAGCAGATCATCAACAAGGTGCTCGACCCCAGCCACCGCGATCACCTGCGCCCGCCGAAATTCATCGGCTTCGAGCTCGACATCTTCTCCGGCGACCGCCTCGGCCTGCTGGCGTTCTTCTGCGTCATCTTCCTGCTGTTCGTGCTGATCAACGGCGGCTTCAAGCTCTACATCAACGTGCTGAAGGGCCGGCTGGGCGAGCGCATGCTGCGCCGGCTGCGCTACCAGCTCTACGACACGATCCTGCGCTTCCCCTTGCCGCATTTCCGCAAGACCTCGGAGGGCGAGCTGATCAACATGATCACCGCCGAGGTCGAGCCGGTCGGCGGCTTCATCGGCGACGCCTTCGTCGTGCCGCTGTACCAGGGCGGGCTGCTGTTCACCGCCATCTTCTTCATCTTCATGCAGGACTGGCGCATGGGCCTGGCGTCGGTCGCGCTCTACCCGATCCAGGGCTACGTCATCCCCAAGCTGCAGCGCAAGGTGCGCATCTTGGGCAAGGAGCGCGTGCGCGAGATGCGCAAGGTCAGCGAGCGCGTCGGCGACACGGTCAACCTGGCAAGGGAGATCCGCGCGCACAACACCGCCGACTACGAGCGCGCCGACTATGCCGAGCGCATGGGCCGCGTCTACACGATCCGCTTCCGCATCTACAACCTGAAGTTCTTCGTCAAGTTCCTGAACAATTTCCTGACGCAGATGACGCCGTTCATGTTCTTCTCGATCGGCGGCTATCTGGTGATCCAGGGGCAGCTCAGCGTCGGCGCGCTGGTGGCGGCGCTGGCGGCGCAGAAGGACCTGCTGTCGCCCTGGAACGAGCTCCTGAACAACTACCAGATCCAGCAGGACTCCCAGCTCAAGTACGAGCAGGTCGTGACGGCGTTCAACATCGACGGGCTGGCGCCGTACGAGAAGCCGCTGGAGCGCGCCGAGAAGCTCGAGGGCGATATCGTGGCGCACGACCTGTCGCTGGTCGACGAAGGCGTGACGCTGCTCGAGCGCTGCGCCTTCGCCGTGTCGCTGCACGAGCACGTCGCCGTGGTCGGCGCCGGCGGCAGCGGCAAGGACGCGCTGGCGCAGGTCGTCGGAGGCCTTGCCCGGCCGAGCGGCGGGTCGCTCAAGATCGGCGGCAAGGAGGTGCTGGACCTGCCGATGGCCGTGCTCGGCCGCCGCATCGCCTATGTCGGGTCCGACCCCGGGCTGATGTCGGGCACGGTCGGCGACAACCTGCACTACGTGCTGAAGCACCGGCCGGTCAGGCCCGCCGACTATCCGCCGGCCGAGGCGGCGGCGCGGCGGCGCGCGCTCGCCGAGAACGCCATCGCCGGCAACTCGGTCGACGACGTGTTCGCGGGCTGGATCGACTACGAGGGCCTCGGCTACGGCGACGCCCAGGGGCTGAAGCGCGCCAGCATCGCCGCGCTCGCCATCGCCGACATGATCGATGACGTCTACCAGCTCGGCCTGCGCGTGACGATCGACGTGCGCGCGCAGCCCGAGCTGGTCGAGCGCCTGCTCAAGGCGCGCACGGCCATGCGCAAGCGCCTGGCCGACCCGGCGAGCGCGGCCATGGTCGAGCCGTTCGATCCCGCCGCCTTCATCATGAACGCCACGCTGGCCGAGAACCTGTTCTTCGGCACGCCGGATCCCGCCGCCTTCGACCCCGAGAACCTGGGCGGCAACGACTATGTGCGCAGCGTGCTGAAGCGCTCGGAGCTGGTCGACGACTTCATGGGCATCGGCCTGACGGTCGCCGGCAACCTGCTCGAGCTGGCCGGCGACCTGCCCGCCGGCAACACGCTGCTCGCCGAGGTCAGCGTCATCCGCATCGAGGACCTGCCGCAGTTCCGCCCCGTGGTGGACAAGGCCAAGCGCGACGGCGCCAAGGCGCTCAACGCCGAAGAGCAGGCGATGATCCTGTCCGTGCCGTTCAAGCTGGTGCCGTCGCGCGACCGCCATGTCGACATCGGGCCGACCATCCGCGAGAAGCTGCTGGCGGCGCGGCGCGCCTTCGCCGAGGAGCTGCCGCCGCCGCTCAAGAGCAAGATCGAGTTCTTCGACCCCGAGCGCTTCAACTCGGCCCTGACGCTGCGCGACAACATCCTGTTCGGCAAGGTGGCGGTGAACCAGGCGCAGGCCGCGCAGCGCGCCAACGCCATGATGGCCGAGGTCATCGTCGAGCTCGACCTGCACGACGCCATCGTCGAGGCGGGGCTCGCCTTCAACGTCGGCACGCGCGGCTCGCGCCTGTCGGCCGCGCAGCGCCAGAAGCTGGCGGTCGCGCGCGGCATCCTGAAGAGCCCCGACCTGGTCGTCTTGAGCGAGGCGACCACGGCGCTGGACGGCGGCAGCGACGCCCGCGTGGTCGATGCGGTGCTGGCGAAGTTCAAGGGCCAGGGCGTGTTCTGGGCGCTGCAGAAGGCCTCGACGGCGCGGCGCTTCGACCGCGTGCTGGTGATGGCGGACGGCCGCGTGGCCGAGGAGGGCCGCTTCGCCGACCTCGAGAAGGAAGGCACGGTGCTGCCGGCGCTGCTCAAGGCGGAATAGCCCGCCCTTCGGCGCGCGCGCTGACCCGCGCGCGCGCGCATTCGGCCCGGCGGCCGGATCAACGGCCGCCGGGCAGCCAGCCCAGCAGCACGCCGACCGTCAGCAGCGACAGCGCCGTCGTCACGATCATCGCCGACCCGGCGCTCGCCACGTGGCAGTCGTGCTGGCGCGCCATCAGGTAGACGTTGATGCCGACCGGCATGGCGGCGGCGAGCACCACGGTGCCCGCGGTCGCGGGCTCGAGGCCCAGCACCGGCCCGGCGAGCAGCCAGACGATCAGCGGGTGCAGCAGGAGCTTGATCGCGGACACGGCCGCCATCTCGCCGACGTCGCCCGCGACGCGGTAGTGCGCCTGCCCGGCGCCGAGCGCGAACAGCGCGGCGGGAACGGCGGCGAGGCCGAGCATCTCGAGGATGCGGTCGAGCGGGCCCGGCGGAGCGACCCCGACGAGGCCGGCCAAGAGGCCGAGCACGATCGCGATGATGATCGGATTGCGCAGCATCGACCACAGCGTCGCCTGCAGCGCCTTCGCCGCCGATGCCGCCGCGTCGGCGCGCCCGGCACTGACCAGCAGCGTCGCCAGCGGGAACAGCAGGGCGGAGTGGAAGGCGGTGACGTTGCTCATCACCACCAGGCCGCGCTCGCCGTAGATCGTGTAGATGAGCGGGATGCCCATCAGCACGGTGTTGCCGAAGCTCCCGCCCATGGCGAAGATGCCGCTCGCGTCGGCCTTGAGGCGCAGCACGCGCCGGCCGACGACATAGGCGACCGCCATGGCGGCGAAGCAGCCGCCGAAATATGCCAGCAGGATACCCGGCTCGATCGCGCGCGCGACGCCGCTTTTCGCCAGCGTGCGGAACAGCAGCGATGGAACCGCGGCGTAGAGCACGAAGCGGTCGAGCCCGACCAGTACGGCAGGCTGGAACAGCGGCGTCTTGCCCGCGGCGTAGCCGGCAAGGATCAGGCCGAAGACCGGCAGGACGACGTCGAGCATCGCCGGCGTTGCCGGCGCGGGTCAGCGCCCGACCGCGTAGCCCTGCATGCCGCGCGGGTTGGCGCCGGCCTTCAGCATGCCGTCCTCGCGCTTGGCGGCGGAGACGCGGCCGAGCGCCCAGTCGCCGCGCTTCTCGACGATGTGGCCGCGGCGCTCGAGCTCGGCGACGGTCGCCGGCGGCAGGCGGTCCTCGACCGCCAGCACGCCCGGCCGCGCCGCGCGCGGCCAGAACGAGCTCGTGATGTGCTCGCTGTGGAAGTTCGGCGCGTCGATCGCTTCCTGCAGGTTCATGCCGTGGTCGACATGGCGCAGGAAGGTCGCAAGCGACCATTGCTCCTGCTGGTCGCCGCCCGGCGTGCCGAACGCGAGCCACGCCTTGCCGTCCCTCAGCGCCAGCGAGGGCGTCAGCGTCGTGCGCGGGCGCTTGCCGGGCGCGAGGCAGGTGGGCGAGGCAGGGTCGAGCCAGAACATCTGCCCGCGCGTGCCGAGGCAGAAGCCCAGCGGCGGGATGACCGGCGAGCTCTGCAGCCAGCCGCCGCTCGGCGTGGCCGAGACCATGTTGCCGTCGCGGTCGATGACGTCGAGATGCACCGTGTCGCCCTGGGTCAGGCCGTTGCGCTGGATGGTCGGCTCGCCGGTGCCGGCAGCGCGCGCGCGCCGCGCGATCTCCTCGCCCGCACCATGGCCCGTGTGAACTTGCGCCGGGCCGGTCAGGCGGCCCACGGTCGGCTCGCCGACGCCGGCGGCGGCCCCGTCCGGGGCCTGGCCGACCAGGATCGGCCCGCCATGGCCGGGGATGCGGCCGGGGCGGAACGCGCGCGAGGCGTCGGCGCCGATCAGCTTGCGCCGCTCGTCGGCATAGGTCGCCGACAGCAGGCGCTCCATCGGCACGTCGACGAAGTCGGGATCGCCGTAGAAGGCCTCGCGGTCGGCGAAGGCAAGCTTGAACGCCTCGGTCACGACGTGCACGAAGTCCGGTCCGGTCGGGTCCATCTTCGCCACGTCGAGGCCGCCGAGCAGCGCCAGCGCCTCCAGCATCGACGGGCCCTGGCTCCACGGCCCGCACTTGCACATCGTGTACCGGCGGTAGTCGACCGTGGCGGGCTCCTCGTAGCTCGCCTGCCAGCGCGCCATGTCGTCGCCGGTCAAGAGGCCGCGATGGCGCCGGCCCGAGGAGTCCATGACCTCGTTCCGGGCGCAGAAATCGGCGATCGCCTCGGCGACGAAGCCCTGCGACCACATGCGCCGGGCATGATCGATCCGGCGCTCGCGCGACCCGCCCGCCGCCTCGGATTCCTCGACGATGCGCCCGAACGTCTCGGCGATGCCCGGGTTGCGGAAGAGCGTGAACGCCTTGGGCGGGGCGCCGCCCGGCAGGTAGACGGCGGCCGAGGTCGGCCATTCCTTGCGGAACATCTCGGCCACCAGCGCGATGGCGTCGGGAATGCGCTGCACCAGCGGATAGCCCGAGCCGGCGTAGTAGATGGCCGGCGCCAGCACGTCGCCGGGCGTCATCGTGCCGTAGTCGCGCAGCAAGGTCATCCAGGCGTCGAACGAGCCCGGCACGCAGGCCGGCAGCAGGCCGGTGCCCGGCATCATGTCGAGGCCGAGCCCGCGCACATGCTCGATGGTCGCGCCTCGGGGCGACACGCCCTGGCCGCACAGCACGCGCACGCGCTGCTCCTTCGCGGCGTGCAGCAGGATCGGCGCCTCGCCGCCCGGTCCGTTCAGGTGCGGCTCGACCACCTGCAGCGTGAAGGCGGTGGCGACGGCCGCATCGAACGCGTTGCCGCCGCGCTCGAGGATCGACATGCCGACCTGCGAAGCCAGCCAGTGCGTCGAGGCGACGACGCCGAAAGTCCCGATGATCTCCGGACGCGTGGTGAACATGG
This sequence comes from Alphaproteobacteria bacterium, assembly GCA_023150455.1. GTDB lineage: Bacteria > Pseudomonadota > Alphaproteobacteria > JAEULC01 > JAEULC01 > JAEULC01. The sequence continues at coordinate 10,384 of JAKLKW010000048.1, forward strand.
TTCCCGCTTTCGTGAAGCAGATGAAGCGAGGCTCAGCTCGTCAGCGCCTCGCCGTGACGGCCCAGGCGCATATCGCGGTGGATATCGACCCCCATCAGCATGCCCATGCCGATCATGACCGAAAGCATGGCGGTGCCGCCATAGGATACCAGCGGCAGCGGTATGCCGACGACGGGGATCAGCCCTGTGACCATTGCAACGTTGATGAAGACGTAGAGGAAGAAGATCGCCGCGACGCCCATGGCGACCATGCGGCCGAACAGGCTCTGGCTGCGCAGCGCGATGGCGATCGCGATCACGATGATCAGGCTGTAGAGGCCCAGCAGCGCCAGGCATCCGACCATGCCGAACTCCTCGGCCAGCATGGTGAAGATGAAGTCGGTCTGCTTCTCGGGCAGGAAGTTGAGGTGGCTCTGCGAGCCCTCGAGGAAGCCCTTGCCGAACATGCCGCCCGAGCCCATGGCGATCTTGGACTGCAGGATGTGGTAGCCGGCGCCGAGCGGGTCGCGCTCGGGGTCGATGAAGGTCAGGACGCGGTTGCGCTGATACTCGCGCATCATGCCCCAGAGCACCGGCATGGCCGCGCCGATCGCGGCGAACACGGCGGCGAACTTCCACAGCCGCACGCCGGCGACGAAGAACATGGCGCCGCCGGCCGCCAGCATCAGCACCGCCGTGCCCAGGTCCGGCTGCTGTGCGACCAGGCCCACGGGCAGGAGCACCATCAGCGTCGGCGGGACGACGTAGAGGATGCGGCCGGTCTCCTCGGCCGTGATGCCGTGGAAGTAGCGCGCCAGCGCCAGCACCAGCGCAATCTTCATGATCTCGGAAGGCTGGATCTGGATCGGGCCGATGTCGAGCCAGCGCTGCGCACCCATGCCGACCATGCCGGCAACGTCGACCGCGACCAGCAGCACGAAGCCCAGCGCATAGGCCGGGTAGGCGAGCCTGAGCCAGACGCGCAGATCGACGAAGGCCAGCGCCAGCATCAGTCCCACGCACAGCATGAAGCGCATCGCGTGCCGCGAGGACCAGGGCTGCAGGCTGCCGCCGCCGGCGGAATAGAGCATCACGACGCCGACCGCCGCGACCGCCGACAGGAGGACGACCAGCGGCCAGTTCAGCCGCCAGGCCTTGTCGACGAAGGTCAGGCTGACCGGGTTGAGGCCGCGCGCGCGCCGCGTCGCCATGGTTCAGCCGCCTTCCGTCGCGGCGATGCGCTGCTGCGCCGGCGGGGTGCGCCGGGCCGGGTCGCGCTTCAGCGTCTCGGTCATGATGTCGCGCGCGATCGGCGCCGCCACCTTGGAGCCGCCGCCGCCGTGCTCGACGATGACGGCCACCGCGTAGCGCGGCGCGCCGACCGGCGCGAACCCGACGAACAGCGCGTGGTCGCGCTCGCGCCAGGGCCGGTTCTCCAGCTTGTGCATGCCGGCCTCGCGCTCGCTCATGCGCCGTCCCGCGGGGACCGTTGACGACGGCGTCCATGCCCCTGGTCACCAGCTCGAGCTGCGCGCGGTTGAGCCCGATCGGCTGCGGCTCCGGCGGGCGCGGCACGAAGCCGCCGTCGCGCCCGTGGATCTCGCGCGTCAGGCGCGGCCGCACGGCGATGCCGCCGTTGACGATGCGCGCGGTCATGACGGCGAGCTGCAGCGGCGTCGCCAGCACGCTGCCCTGGCCGATGCCGCTGACCAGCGTCTCGCCCTGCTGCCAGGCGACGCCGGTCGCCTTCAGCTTCCATTCGCGGGTCGGGATCAGCCCGGGGCGCTCGCCCGGCAGGTCGAGGCCCGAGCGCTCGCCGAGCCCGAGCGCGCGCGCCATGCTGGCGATCCGGTCGATGCCGCAGCGCCGCGCGATCTCGTAGAAATACACGTCGCAGGACTGTGCCAGCGCCTCGTGCATGCTGAGCGACCCGTGCCCGCCCTTCTTCCAGCAATGGAACCGGCTGTCGCCGAATTCCAGATACCCGGGACAGAACAAACGCTGCTCCGGCGTCACCAGGCCGCCCGCGAGCGCCGCCAGCGCCACGACCGGCTTGAAGGTCGAGCCCGGCGCGTACTGCCCCGCCACCGCCTTGTTGATCAGCGGCGCCTTCTCGTTCTGCAGCAGCTCCTCCCAGTCGCGGCCCGATATGCCCGAGGTGAACATGTTCGGCTCGAAAGCCGGCACCGAGGCGAGCGCCAGCACCTCGCCGGTATGGACGTCCATCAGCGCCGCCGCGCCGCTCTGCCCTTCCAGGCGCTGGGTGGCGAACTCCTGCAGCGCCATGTCGACGGTCAGCGCCACCTCGCCGCCGGGCGTGCCTTCCTGCCGGTCGAGCTCGCGCACCACGCGGCCGACGGCGTTGACCTCGACCTTGCTGCGGCCGGCGCGGCCGCGCAGCGCCACGTCGTGGACCTTCTCCACGCCGCCCTTGCCGATGCGGAAGCCGGGCAGCTCGAGCAGCGGGTCGCCGGTCAGCTCCTGCTCCGACACCGCCGCGACGTAGCCGATCAGGTGCGCGGCGGTCGGCCCGAACGGGTAGTAGCGGGTCTGGCCGACCTCGATCGAGATGCCCGGCAGGTCGGGCGCGTTCACCTCGATGCGCGACACCTCGTGCCAGGTCAGGTTCTCGCGCACCGTCAGCGGCACGAAGGCGCGTCGCCGCTTCATCTCGCGCAGGATGCGGCGCCGGTCCGCGTCGTTCAAAGGGATGATCTCGGACAGCGCGGCGAGCACCGCGTCGGCGTTGGGCGCCTGCTCGGCGTTCAGCAGCACGCGGAAATTCTGCCGGTTGATCGCCAGCGGCTCGCCGAAGCGGTCGACGATGCGTCCGCGCTGCGGCGACAAGAGGCGCAGGCTGACGCGGTTCTCCTCGGCCATGGTGCGGAAGCGGCCCGACTCGAGCACCTGCAGGTAGTAGATGCGGCCGACCAGGGCCGAGAACAGCGCCGCCTGGCCGGCGCCCAGCAGCAGCGCGCGCCTGGTGAACAGCCGCTCGCGCGAGACGTCGTCCTTGCTGGCCATGGTGCGCCTCACGCTCCGCGCAGCCAGGCACGCTGGAGCGCGACGAACATCGCGGCGACCGGCGGGTAGAGCGCCACCGTCATGACGTACTGCATCGAGGCGGCGAGCGGATCGAACAGTGTCAGGCTCAGCACCGTCATGGCGAGCCAGTTCAGCACGAACCCGGCCAGCGCCACGCCGACGAAGCCGAACCAGCCGACGGCGAAGGGCCGGCGCATCAGCACGCGCCGCTGCGTCAGCACCGCGCCGTGCACCGCCAGCAGCACGAAGGCGCCGACGCCGAGCGGGCCGCCGCCCAGGATGTCCTGGAACACGCCGAGGCCGAACACGGCCGGCGCCGGCATCAGGTCGGCGCGGTAGAGCGTCCAGAAATAGACTGCGATCAGCGCGAAGGACGGGATGATGGTCGCGAACTCGGGCAGGCGCAGCGGCACCGTGCCGATCACGATCAGCGCCAGGGTCAGAAGCGCGGGCGTAGCGTCGCGCGCCGCCGCGTCCAGTCGGTCCAGAAGGGCGTCGACGGGGTTCACGGACGGCCTCCGGGATCGCCCGGGCCTTGCGGCCGGAGCGGCCCGCCGAGGCCGAAATCCATCAGGCGCAGGAACTCCAGCCGCTCCCAGTCGATCGGCGGCTGGACGCGAAAGCCGTTTTCCGCGCCGACCACGACGCCGACCGGGATGCCGGGCGGGAAGATGCCGCCGATGCCCGAGGTCACCACGCGGTCGCCGGGCGTCACCCGCGCGTTCGATCGCAGGTAGTCCAGCCGCGGCCGGTCGGAGTTGTCGCCGGCCAGCACGGCCTGGTCGCGCGAGCCTTCGACCACGACCGGGATGCGGCTGTTGAGGTCGGTGATCAGCAGGACGCGCGCCGAGCGGTCGCCGACCTCGGTGACGCGGCCGGCGAGGCCGGTGCCCGCCACGGCCGCCTGGCCCTTGCGCGCGCCATGGCGCGCGCCGGCGGCGACCAGCACGCTGCGGACATAGGCGCCGCCCGAGGCGCCGATCACGCGCGCGGAGATGTCCGTGGCCGCGGCCTCGGGCACGTAGCCGGTGAGCGCGCGCAGCGCGGCGTTCTCGGCCTCGAGCCGGCGTGCCACCGCCTGCCACTGCAGCAGCCGCGCGTTCTCCTCGCGCAGGGTGCGGTTCTCCAGCGCCAGGCCGTAGACGTTGCGCCCGTGCTCGATCAGGTCGTTGACGACGGCGGTCGGACGCGACAGGGCGTCGAGCAGCGGCGACACGGAATCGGTCACTACCACGCGCAACCGCTCGACCAGCACCGTGTCGGCCTTGCCAAGCAGCATCAGCCCGACCGCCGCGGCAAGCAGCAGCAGGAAGGTGAAGCGCTGGACCCACAGCCTGATCGGCTGCGCCAGCCGGAGCACCGACCCGGGACGGTCCTTCAACCCGGTCCCCCTGATCCAACAGGCTGGAAAGCCTTACACTATCACGCGGTGCCGCCCACCGCAGCGGGCGACGGCCCCGGCGCCGATCCAGGGCGCCCGGTTGCTAGAACCGGTAGCCGAAGGCCAACCGGAGCTCGTGGCGATAGATCGTGTCGCCTTCGATCCGCACGCCGGCCGCCGTGTTGCCGGCCTCGATCTCGCCCGTATGGATGAATCGGTAGGCGGCCTCGGCGTACCAGTTCTGCGTGATGTCGAAGTTGCCGCCGGCCGTCAGCGCCCAGGCGAGATTGCTGGTCGTGAATTCCTCGTTGACCTTGGTTTCGCCGTTCGGCCCGGGCGCCGCGGAGAAGTTGTTGTAGTTCACGTCCGACTTGTTGCGCGCATAGCCCACGCCGAATCCGGCATAGGGCCGCCACCAGCTGGAGCCGACGTCGAAGTCGTACAGCACGTTGAGCATGATCGTCGTCGTGCTGACGTTGTCCTCGAACCCGGCCTGCGACAGGTTGTTGGTGAAGATCGGGCGCGAGTCGTAGTCCAGGCGCACGATGTGCGCCCATTCGATCTCGGTACGGATCGGCGCGCCCAGCTTCTTCCAGTTGAAGCCGATCGCCGCACCCCCGCCGGCGACGGAGTCCTTGGCCTCGTCGTCCTTGAGCAGGCCGGTGGTCGGCCCGACGCTGCGCAGATCGCCGATGAACCCGCCGCCGCCCAGGACCACGGCGCCGACGTAGAAGCCGCGGCAGCACGTGTCCGCGAGGGCCGTCCCGGCGAGGGCGACCCAGGCGCCCAGCGCCGCGAGGGGGACCAACGACTTGCGCATGGTGAGGGATGTAGCCTGCCAGGCCGGATTCTGTCCACAAACAGAAGCAGTTGCGCGCGAATGCCGCAGCATTTGTTGCAAAATCGCAACAGGGAAATCGACGGTGGTTCAACGGCTTACGGATAGCGTGTGCGCGGTGCCAACTGGTCGGGGGCCGCCCGTCCGGACGGTGAAAGGGTTTCCAGCGGCGCGGCCTGCGGTGCGACCCGCGGCGTCGTTGAAGCGCGGCAACCCGCCCGGTACACTCGCGCCGAGGCTGGGGTGTCCCCGCGAAGGGGACTGAGATCATACCCACCGAACCTGATCTGGTTAGTACCAGCGAAGGGAGCCCGAGATGCGCTTTCCCCGATTCGTGTCGCTGTTCGCGTTGTGCGCCGCCGCCGGCGCGCTTCCTTCTCCTTTTGCCATGGCCGCCGATCCGGTGCGCCTGCCGGTGCTCGTGCCGGTCACCGGTTTCCTTGCGCTCGAAGGCACCAGCCAGCGCAACGGCGCGCTGCTGGCCCTGAAGACCGCCCCCGATCTCGCGCGGCCCGAGGTGCAGGACACGGCCACGGCGCCGGAGACCGCGGTGAACGCGTTCGAGAAGGCGCTGTCGGCCGGGCCGGTGCCGGCCGTGGTGGCGCCCATGCTCGGCACCCAGATGCTGGCGCTGCTGCCGCTGGCGGCCGAGCGCAGGGTGCCGCTGGTGACGGTCTCCGGCACGGCGCAGATCACCGAGCAGGGCAATCCCTACGTGTTCCGCTTCTTTCCCGGCGACGCCGTGGTCAAGCAGGCGCACGCGCGCTTCGTCGTCGAGGAGCTGAAGGCGACGCGCCCGGCCGTGATCTACCAGACCACGGCCTATGGCCAGAGCGGCCGGCAGGCGCTCGCGGAGGCGTTCAAGCGGCTTGGCGCGACGGTGGCGTTCGAGGAAGGCGTCGCGCCGACCGTGAAGGATTACCGGCCGGTCCTGGCCAAGGCGCTCGAGGCCAGGCCCGATGCGCTGGTGCTGCACCTGCATGCCGGGCCGACGGCGCTCGCCATCCGCGCGGCGGCCGGCATGGCCGGCGTGCCGCGCATCGTCGCGGGCTCGGCGATGCACCAGCCGGCGACGGCGGCGCTGCTCGAGCCGGCGGAGCTCAAGGGCGTGTGCGCCGAAAGCGGCTCCTCGCCGATCTCCGGCGGCGCGCCCGCGCTCGAGGCGTGGACCGAGGCCTACCGCGCGGCGTTCAAGGACGATCCCGACGCGTTCGCGCTGGCGCAATACGACGGCACGATGATGGTGCTGGCGGCATTGCGCAGCGGCGCGCGAAGCCCGGAGCAGGTGCGCGACTACCTCGCCCGCTCCACGCATCGCGGCCTCGCCATGACCTACCGCTCCGACGGGAAGGGCAACATGGCGCACGATGCGCTGATCATCTGCTTCGACGGCAAGGACCGCACCCCGCGCGTCGCCAAGCGCTACGTGCAGGGGACGAGTTGATCTGTCCATCGTCCCCCGGGCTTGCCGAAGCGCGACAGGCTCGGGACGAGGCAGCGCCTGTGTTCTCGATCGAGCACGCGACGTCCTCGCCCTGAGCTTGTCGATGGGCGTCTTTCCGTGACCCTCCTCCAGCTCGGCGTCGACGGCGTCGCGCTCGGCGCGGCCTATGCGCTGGTGGCGGCGGGGTTCGTCCTCGCGCTCAACGCGTCGCGCGCGGTCAACTTCGCGCACGGCGACATGGTCATGGCCGGCGGGTTCCTCGCCGTCGTGCTGGCCGGGCTCATGAAGCTGCCGGGCATCGTCCTGCTGCCCTTCGCGGTCGCGCTGATGGCGCTTGCCGGCGTGCTGCTGGCGGCGGTCGCCTATCTGCCGCTCAGGCGGCAGCCGGTGGTCGCCGTGTTCGTCAGCACGATCGCCGCCGGCATCATGCTGCAGAACGCGGCGACCGCCTGGTTCGGCGCCGCGCCGCGCGCCGGGCCGTCGCTTGTCGGCGGCGGCGTGGTCGCTCTGGGGCCGTTCGCCCTCGGGCGGCAGGCGCTTGCCGTCATCGCCGTGGCGGCCGGGGCGTATGTGGGGCTGCATCTCCTGCTCGCGCGCACGCAGCTCGGCCGCCGGCTGCGCGCCGCGGCGCAGGACCCGGCCATGGCGGCGGCCCTCGGCATCCCGGTCACGGCGATGACGCTGGTCGCCTTCGCGCTGTCGGCCGCGCTCGCCGGCATCGCCGGGCTGCTGCTGTCGAACAGCTTCTTCGTCACGCCGACCGAGGGCGGCAACCTGATGCTCAAGGCCTATATCGCCGCCACCATCGGCGGCTGGGGCCGGCTCAACGGCGCCGCGCTCGGCGCGCTGCTGATCGGGCTGTTCGAGACCGTCGCCGCGACCCTGGTCTCGCAGGTCGCGGCCGAGGCGCTGCTCTATGCCGCGCTGCTGCTGATCCTGCTCCTCAGGCCGCAGGGCCTGTTCGGCGAGATCGCCGGCAGCCGTGCGTGACGCGCTGCGCCGCTCTCTTGTGCCGCTTGCGTCCTCGCTCCTGGCGCTGGCGGCAACGGCGCCCTTTGTCGCGGGCGGCAGCTACGGCATTCGCCTGCTCACCGTCGCCGGCATCTATGCCCTCCTCGCCCTCGGCTACCAGCTCGTCTTCGGCCATGCCGGCGCGCTGAGCCTGGCGCAGGGCGCGTTCTTCGGCATCGGCGCCTACGCGACCGGTATCCTCGCCGTCCGGCTCGGTCTCGACGGCGCGCTGACCGCGCCGGCGTCGATCCTGCTGCCGGCGGCGCTGGCGGCCCTCGTCGCCGCGCCGGTGCTGCGCCTCGAATCGCACTATTTCGCCCTGGCGACGCTCGGCCTGGCGCAGCTGGCGCTGCTGGTGGCGATCAACGCCGAGGCGATGACCGGCGGCGCCAACGGCCTGCCCGGCGTGCCGGGGCTCGCGCTGCTCGGCGTCGCCGTCGCCAAGGGCTGGCCGCTGCTGGCCGTCGTCTGGTCCGCCGTCGCGGCCGTCGCGTGGCTCGCGTGGCGCGCGACCGGGGGGCGGCGCGCGCTCGTGTTCCGCCTGCTGCGCGAGGATCCGATCGCCGCCGAGGCGCTCGGCATCGACACGGGACGCCTGCGCTTCGGCGCGTTCCTGTTCGCCGCGGCGGCGGCGGGGCTGGCGGGCGCGCTGCACGCCCATCTCCTCGGCGTGGTGTCGCCCGAGGTGCTCGAGTTCCCGGTGCTGGTCGCCTGCCTGTCGATGGTGGTGATCGGCGGCCGCGCGCGCGTCGCCGGCGCCGTCCTCGGCGCGATGCTGCTGGTGCACCTGCCCGAGGCGCTGCGCGACATCGGCGCCTGGTACATGGTGGTCTACGGCGGCGTCCTGCTGGCGGTGATCGTCTTCGCGCCCAACGGCATCGTGGGCGCGCTGTCGCGCGGGCTCGACCGGCTGGTCCCCGGCGCGCCGGCGCCCTTGCCGGTGCCCGTCGCGCCGCCGCTGCCGGCGCCCGTTCCGCCATCACGGCCGGTCCTGTCGCTCAGGGGAGCGACGAAACGCTTCGGCGGACTGACGGCGCTCGACGCGGTCGATCTCGACGTGGCCGCCGGCGAGATGCTCGGCATCATCGGGCCGAACGGCTCGGGCAAGACCACGCTCGTCAACGTCATGTCCGGCCTGTATCGCCCCGAAGCGGGCGTCGTGCTGCTCGCGGGGGCGCGCATCGACGGCGAGCCGCCCTTCCGCATCGCCCGCGCCGGCGTCGCGCGCGGCTTCCAGGCGCCGCGGCTCATCGACGATGCCGGCGTGCTCGACAACGTGGCGCTCGGCGTGCGCGAGCACGACGCCGCGCCGGGGCGCGCGATGCACTGGCTGCGCCGGCTCGGGCTCGAGGACGTGGCGCGGCGGCGCTGCGGCGATCTGCCGGGCGGCCTGCGCCGCCGGGTCGAGATCGCCCGCGCGATGGCGAGCGCGCCGCGCCTGCTGCTGCTGGACGAGCCGGCCGCCGGGTTGACGCCGCAGGAGCAGGACACGCTCGCGCGCGCGCTGAAGACGCTGAACGGCGAAGGCGTCACCGTGGTGGTGGTCGAGCACGCCGTCGCCTTTCTCGCCGCGCTCAGCACGCGGCTGGTCTGCCTGGTCGAGGGGCGCATCGTCGCCGAAGGTCCGCCGGGGTGCGTCGTGCGCGACCCGCGCGTGGTCGCCGCCTATCTCGGCGCGCGCTGGCAAGGGACGGAAGCGTGACCGCGCTGCTCGAGATCCGCAACCTTGCCGCCGGGCAGCTCGGCGGCGTGTCGCTGTCGGTCGGCCGCGGCGAGATCGTGGCGCTGCTCGGCGCAAACGGTGCCGGCAAGTCGACCCTGCTCGGCGCCGTGGTCGGCGAGATCGCCGCGCCGCCCGGAGCCGTCCTGTTCGAGGGGCGCGATCTCGCCGGGCTGCCGCCGCACCGGCGCGCGCGCCTCGGCATCGGCTATTGCCCGGCGGGCCGGCGCGTGTTTCCCGGCATGACGGTCGACGACAACCTGGAGGTGGCGTGCTTTGCCGACGCCGCCGAGCGGGCGCGGCGCAAGCACGACGTCGCCGCGCTGTTCCCTCAGCTCGCCGCCCTCGGGTCCGTGCCGGCCTGGCGCTTGTCCGGCGGCCAGCAGCAGATGCTGGCGATCGCGCGCGCCCTGATGGCGAGGCCCAGCCTGCTGCTGCTCGACGAGCCGTCGCTCGGCCTCGCCCCGCTGCTCGTGGACGAGCTGCTGGCGCGGCTCAGGCTGGTCGCCGAGGCCGGCACGGCGGTCTTGCTGGCCGAGCAGAACATCGGCGCGGCGCTCGGCGTGGCGACCCGCGCCATGCTGCTCGTGCAGGGGCGCGTCGCGGCCGGCGGGACCCCGGCGGAACTGCGCAAGGCGCCCGACCTGGCGCGGCTGGCCATCGGCCTCGCGACCTGATCGGCAGGGGAATCGCTACAAGAACTTTGCGGTTCTGCGACAGCGACCCGCAAAATCTAGTTGTCCGCGATTCGGCAGGGTGATAGTAAATGAGGCGTCGGGCGCGCTGGCGGGAACCCAACGCGACGTGATCCGGCCGGATCACACCCGACGCCTCTGGAGCCGGCCAGGCTCCGTGCTACGCGACCGGGTAGGTCTGTCGTTCGGGCGGCACAAGCACCTTGGCAGATACGGGTGCCGCCGAACACGGGTCGACCGTTGCGCGCGGTCGAACCAAACCTCGCCCCGAGGGCCTTCCCGACCATCCACGCATCCCCCCGGTTGCCGTCACCGCGCCACTCGCGTGTCGCGACCCACGTCGGCAACGTCCGCCGCGACAACGACCCGAAGGCCAGCGTCGCAGGGACCGGAGCGTTGCGGCCTCGCAGAAGCCGACGCCCCGCTCGGGGAACGCGGAACCAGCCGGTTCCACCCCCGTCGCCGATGGCAGCCCTCCGGACGGAGCCCGCCACCGGGACCGGACGGACGTCGCAGGGAACGGAGCCCGCTACGCCCATCCCCGAAGCCGTATCCCTGAAATCGGCGCGCTGATCGCAGGAACCGCGCCCGCCACATCCAGAGACCGCCGCTTCGGCGCTTTCGCGTTGCGAGAGGAAGCATCTCAAGACGCTGGCGCCGCTTCCATCGCAAAAACGGCGCGCGGGAACGAATCTTGTGCATAGAAAGCCGAGCGCCTCACAATGCATCAACACTCTATCCACGTTCCCATCCACACCGCGCGGCATGTGGTGGAAGGGGCCGCGGGGCGTGCTGAATCTGGTAGCAGAGGAGAGGGGTCAGGAATCGAATGAAGGGCGGACGCGTTGCCGCGTCGTCCGCGATCACTGAACGCCGGCCCCGTCTTCTCATCCCCGTATTGTGGAATACGTAATGCCAGTACCAAGCGGCCGCTGGCGTTGACTCGTCGGGACCGGGGGTCTAAACGAACCTCAATCAAGACTTGGATTTTTCCGACGCGTCGCCCCGGGGCGCGTTGCATCGAGGACTTCGGATGGCCTCCCGACCGCGTCCGCTTTCGCCGCATCTTCAGGTCTATCGTCCGCAGCTCACCTCGGTCCTGTCGATCAGCCACCGCATCACGGGCGTCGGGCTGATGGTCGGCACGCTGATGCTGACCTGCTGGCTGGTGGCGGCGGCCGGCGGCGGCGCCACCTACGATGCGATCCGCTTGTTCCTGAGCTCGGTCATCGGCCGGCTCCTGCTGCTCGGCTGGAGCTTCTGCCTGTTCTACCACCTGCTGAACGGGGTCCGGCACCTCTTGTGGGATGCCGGCTGGGGCTTCGAGCTCAAGGAGGCCTATGCGACCGGCTGGGCCGTGGTCGTGGGCTCGGGCGTGCTGACGCTCGCCGCCTGGATCGCGGCCTACGCGGCGCGCTAGGGGAGGACCGCATGTCGCTTCGCTCGCCCCTCGCCCGCGTGCGCGGCCTCGGCTCGGCCAAGGACGGCACGCACCACTGGTGGCTGCAGCGGCTGACCGCCGTCGCGCTGGTGCCGCTGACGCTCTGGTTCGTCGTCGGCGTGATCGGCCATGTCGGCGCCGACCAGGCGGCGGTGAAGGCGTGGATGGGCTCGCCGATCCAGGCGGCGCTGATGATCGCCTTCGTCGCGGTCGCGTTCCATCACGGCCAGCTCGGCATGCAGGTGGTGATCGAGGACTACGTGCACGCGGAAGGCTGGAAGATCGCCGGCATCGTCGCGGTGAAGCTGGCCTCGGCAATCCTGGCGCTGGCGGCGATCGTGTCGGTGCTGCGGCTGGCCCTGGCTTGAGATCGCACGGGGCATGAGCACGCGCTTGGGGTGAGAGGTCGATGCCGCTGGACATGAACAAGCAGGCCGCGCCGGCGATCAACGGCAAGGCCTACACCGTGGTCGATCACGACTACGACGTCGTCGTGGTCGGCGCCGGCGGCGCCGGCCTGCGCGCGACCTTCGGCATGGCCGAGAAGGGCCTGCGCACCGCCTGCATCAGCAAGGTCTTCCCGACGCGCAGCCACACCGTGGCGGCGCAGGGCGGCATGTCGGCCGCGCTCGGCAACATGGGCGAGGACGACTGGCGCTGGCACATGTACGACACCATCAAGGGCTCGGACTGGCTGGGCGACCAGGACGCGATCGAGTACATGGTGCGCGAGGCGGTGCCGGCGGTCATCGAGCTCGAGCACTACGGCGTGCCGTTCTCGCGCACGCCCGAGGGCAAGATCTACCAGCGCCCGTTCGGCGGCATGACCACGCGCTTCGGCGAGGGCATCGCGCATCGCACCTGCGCGGCGGCCGACCGCACCGGCCATGCCATCCTGCACACGCTCTACCAGCAGTCGCTCAAGCACCAGGCCGAGTTCTTCATCGAGTACTTCGTGATCGACCTGATCATGGACGAGGCCGGGCAGTGCCGCGGCGTGGTCGCCTGGAACCTCGACGACGGCACGATCCACCGCTTCAGCGCGCGCATGACGGTGCTGGCGACCGGCGGCTACGGGCGCACCTATTTCTCCTGCACCTCGGCGCATACCTGCACCGGCGACGGCAACGCCATGGTGCTGCGCGCGGGCCTCGCGCTGCAGGACATGGAGTTCATCCAGTTCCACCCGACCGGCATCTACGGCGCCGGCTGCCTGATCACCGAGGGCGTGCGCGGCGAGGGCGGGTATCTCACCAACGCCAACGGCGAGCGCTTCATGGAGCGCTACGCGCCCTCGGCCAAGGACCTCGCCTCGCGCGACGTGGTCAGCCGCTCGATGACGATCGAGATCCGCGAGGGGCGCGGCTGCGGGCCGCACAAGGACCACATCCACCTGCACATCGAGCACCTCGACCCCAAGGTGATCCACGAGCGCCTGCCGGGCATCGCCGAGACGGCGCGCATCTTCGCCGGCGTCGACGTGACGCGCGAGCCGATCCCCGTGCTGCCGACCTGCCATTACAACATGGGCGGCGTGCCGACGAACTACAAAGGCGAGGTCGTGACGCTCAAGAACGGCGACCCCGACCAGGTCGTGCCCGGGCTGATGGCGATCGGCGAGGCGGCCTGCGTGTCGGTGCACGGCGCCAACCGCCTGGGGTCGAACTCGCTGCTCGACATCATCGTGTTCGGCCGCGCCGCCGCCGGCCGCTGCGCCGAGGTCGTCAGGCCCGGCGAGGCGCAGCCGGCGCTGCCGAAGGACGCCGAGGGCAAGGCGCTCGCGCGGCTCGACCATTTCCGCCACGCCAAGGGCGGCACGCCGACCGCCGCCATGCGCCTGCGCATGCAGAAGGTGATGCAGAGCAACTGCGCCGTGTTCCGCACCGGCGAGGTGCTGGCGGAGGGCAAGAAGCTGCTCGAGGAATGCTGGTCGGGCGCCGGCGACATCCGCGTCACGGACCGCTCGATGATCTGGAACTCCGACCTGATGGAGACGCTGGAGTTCGACAACCTGCTGATCCAGGCGGTCGTCGCCATGCACTCCGCCGCCAACCGCACCGAAAGCCGCGGCGCCCACGCGCGCGAGGATTATCCCGACCGCGACGACGAGAACTGGCTGAAGCACACCATCGTCTGGTGCGCCGAGGACGGCAAGCCGCGCATCGACTACCGCCCGGTGCACCTGCGCCCGCTCACCAACGACGTGCAGTCCTTCCCGCCGAAGAAGCGGGTGTATTGACGAGTGTGATGCCTGACATCCAAGTCGCTTGGAACGTTGTGTCGTTTCGACCGCCAATGACGTGGATCGAAATAGAGAAGGAAGCTCTGGGACAAGCTGGAGTTGCGCTTTCGTCTCTTGAGCCTCGGTAAATCGGGGAGGCTCAAGATGGTCGAATTCAATCTCATCGCCCACTCCAAGGTCGTCGATAGGATTCAGCATCCACCGACATCCGGCGGGCCGCGGGGGTACTGAGGACGGGCGATGGACGGATGGATTGCCGGCGCCTACTCTTCAGCCAACATGCGATGCGGCGTCTTTTCCAACGCCAAATTCCGCCGCGATATGTCTTGGTAACTGTGACGCAGGGTGAAATCATCGAGGAGCAGTACGATCAGGACAACCGACGTACGTGGTTGATACTAGGTTTCCCTGAGGGTGCCGCGTTGCATGTGGTGGTGAGCCGGGATCCGAATCCAGACGACTGCAACGTGGTTACTGCGTACTTTCCATCGCTAGCCATATGGGACGAGACGTTCAAACGGAAACGTCAATGAGCTGTGCAGTCTGCAAGTTCGGCACGCCAAGGCCCGGTTTCACTTCGGTGACCCTGGAGCGGGATGATTCCGTCGTCGTGATCCAGAACGTTCCTGCCGAGATCTGCGAGACCTGTGGCGAGTACTACCTGGAAGCCGAAGTGGCGGAGGCGGTCTATGCGCTTGCCGAGGAAGTTCTGCGCAAGGGCGAGCAGGTCGCCGTTGCGAAATATGCTGCGTGAGGCGCTCTAGAAATGGCCGAATTCAATCTCCCCTCCAACTCCAAGGTCGTCGAGGGCAAGGCGCATCCGGCGCCGGCCGGCGCCAAGAACCTGCGCGCGTTCAAGGTCTATCGCTGGGATCCGGAGGGCGAGGGCAATCCGCGCGTCGACACCTACCAGGTCGACATGGACACGTGCGGTCCGATGGTCCTCGACGCGCTCATCAAGATCAAGAACGAGATGGACTCGACGCTCACCTTCCGGCGCTCCTGCCGCGAGGGCGTGTGCGGGTCCTGCGCCATGAACATCGACGGCACCAACACGCTCGCCTGCACCAAGTACATCAGCGACGTGCAGGGCGAGGTGCGCATCTACCCGCTGCCACACATGCCGGTGGTCAAGGACCTGGTGCCCGACCTGACCGTGCCCTACGCGCAGCTCGCCGCGATCGAGCCCTGGCTCAAGTCGGTCTCGCCGGCGCCCGAGCGCGAGCGGCTGCAGTCGCCGGAAGAGCGCGCCAGGCTCGACGGCCTGTGGGAATGCATCCTCTGCTTCTGCTGCCAGACCTCGTGCCCCAGCTACTGGTGGAACGGCGACCGCTATCTTGGCCCCGCGATCCTTTTGCAGGCCTACCGCTGGATCGCCGACAGCCGCGACGAGGGCACCGGCGAGCGGCTCGACGGGCTCGAGGACCCGTTCCGGCTCTACCGCTGCCACACCATCATGAACTGCACCAAGACCTGCCCGAAGAGCCTGAACCCGGCCAAGGCCATCGCCGAGATCAAGAAGCTGATGGTGGCGCGGCAGGTGTGATTCTCACCCTCCCGACGCTTCGCGTCGGGCCCTTCCCTCTCCCGCGCCGCGCGCGGGCGAGGGGTTATTTCCCCCGCATCGCGTCGATCACGCGGCTTTCGTTCTCGTCGCCGAGCCCCGCCTGGATCTGCCGGGTGAAGGCAGCCGTCCCGGCCTCGTAGATCGGCACGCGGACGCCCAGCTTCTTCGCCAGCGCCAGGCCGCATTGCGCGTCCTTGTGGCGCAGCGCGCCGGAGAAGGTCCGGGGCTCGTGGACGCCCTTGGTCATGAAGCCGGCGTTGCGCACGACCTGGCGGCTGGCCATGGCGCCCTTGGAGATGGCGTAGTCGACCGTCTTCATGTCGAGGCCGGCGGCCTCGGCGATCAAGAGGCCCTCGGCCAGCGCGGCGATCTGCACCGCGCCCATCGTGTTGCCGAGCAGCTTGTAGACCGTGCCGGTGCCGATGGCGCCGAAATGGATGATCTCGGTGCAGAGCGGCTTCAACAGCGGCTCGGCTGCCGCCAGCTCCGCCTTGTCGGCGCCGACCAGCAGCATGAGCTCGCCCTTGGCCGCCATGGCCGGCACGCCGGTCACGGGGCAGTCGATGTAGCGCAGGCCCTTCGCCTGTACCTGCTTCGCCAGCTCCAGCACGAAGTCGTGCGAAAGGGTCGAGCACTCGATCGCGAAGGCTCTTGGCGCGGTCTTCGCCGACAAGGCGCCGTCTTTGCCCAGCCACACCGCGCGCGACGCGTTGTCGTCGGCCACCATGCCGAACACCGCCTCGGCGCCCTCGGCCGCTTCGCGCGGGCTGGCGGCGACGCGCGCCCCGGCATCGGCCAGCGGTTTCGCCTTCGCGGCCGTGCGATTCCAGACCGACAGCCGATGGCCGGCGTCGGTCAGGCGCCGCGCCATGCCCAGCCCCATGTTGCCGATGCCGAGGAATGCGACCTTGGCCATGCTCAATCCCCCAATTGCCGGTGCTACTGCAGGCTGATCGCGCCTTCGATCTTCGCGGTCAGGCCGACCTCGCCGATCGTCAGCGTCACCTCGGCCTTCAGCGTCTCGCCGCCCTTGAGCTTGCCGGACTTGAGCGCCTCGCGCACCGCCGTCTCGATCTCGCGCTGCGCGGTCACGCCGACCTTCTTCAGGTACTTGCGCAGCTCCATGTTGAAGATTTCTTCGTTCATCCCGGGTCTCCTCGGTGTTGGGGCGGAGAGACTCGCACGAAGCGGCCGGCTTGACGACCTCCGGGTTCCTGATTATCGTATACCGTATACAATAACAGCCGACGCTGGGAGGGGAGCGTGTCGATCGCTCCGGTAGCCGGACAGCAGACCTTGGTCGCGCGCGTGCATCGCGCGATCTTCGACGCGATCTGCGACGGCCGCTTGAAGCCGGGCGAGCCGCTGCGGCAGGAGCGACTGGCCGAGATGCTGGGCGTCTCGCGCCAGCCGATCCACGAGGCGCTGGCGCTGCTCGGACGGCAGGGCATCGTCGTCGAGCACGGCAGGCGCGGCGTGCGCGTGGCCCCGCTCGATCCGTCCTTCATCCTGCAGCTCTACGCCGTGCGCGGCGTGCTGGAAGGCCTGGCCGCGCGCGAGGCGGCGGAGCGCGCCGGCGCGGCCGCGCAGCAGGCGGGCCGGGCGCTGATCGCGGCGGGACGCCGTGCGGTCGCGGCCGGCGACGTCGCCGCCATGATCGCCGCGGACGCCGAGTTCCACGGCTTCGTCTACGAGCAGTCCGGCAATCCGATGATCGCCCGCACGCTCGACCTGCACTGGATGCACATCCGGCGGGCGATGGGCCATTTCATGCGCATGGGCGTGCGCCGGGCGACGTCGCTCGAGCGCATCTGGTCCGAGCACGCGGCCATTCTCGGCGCCATCCTGGCCGGGGACCCGGGTCGGGCCGACCTTCTGGCGCGCGAGCACGCCGGCCGTGCGGCGGCGGAGATGGCCAACGGGATCGCGGGCGCGGCGCGCGCGCCGTCGGCGGCATGATCGAAGGAGGAACCACGCCATGAAGCTCACCGATGCCCAGCTCGAGCAGTTCCACGAGGAAGGCTATCTGTTCCTGCCCGACTGGTTCGACCCGGACGAGGTGCGGGTGATGAAGGACGAGGTGCCCAAGGTCTTCGCCCAGCGCCGGCAGGAGAACGTCCGCGAGAAGACCGGCGACGTGGTGCGCACCGCCTTCGCCGTGCACACTTACAGCGACGTGTTCAACCGCCTGGTGCACCACCCGAAGTTCCTGGAGCCGGCCGAGCAGATGCTGGGAGGACAGGTCTACATCCACCAGTTCAAGATCAACGGCAAGGCGGCCTTCGACGGCGACGTCTGGCAATGGCACCAGGACTACGGCACCTGGGCTGCCGACGACGACATGCCGAACCCCTACGCCATGAACCTCGCCGTGTTCCTCGACGAGGTGACCGAGTTCAACGGGCCGCTGCTGTTCATCCCGCGCTCGCACCAGAAGGGAAAGCTCGAGGCCGGCCACGACCTGAGCACGACCAGCTACCCGCTGTGGACGATCGACCACGAGACGATCGCGCGGCTGGCCGGCGAAGGCGGCATCGTCGCGCCCAAGGGGCGTCCCGGCTCGGCCCTGTTCTTCCACTGCAACCTGGTGCATGGCTCCGCCCCCAACATGTCGCCCTGGGGCCGCGTCATCGTCTATGTCAGCCTCAACCGCGTCGACAACGCGATCCGCCGCTTCAAGCGGCCGGAATGGATCGCGCATCGCGACTTTGCCCCCCTGAAGCCGATAAGCGAGGACTGCCTGAAGCAGCTCGCCCGGGACGCGCGCGTTGATCCGCGCGCGCAAACATTTGAGTCGCGCGGCCGAATCAGCGGCCGCGGGGCCGCGGAGTAGCGCGACATGAACCTGCACCGGATGCTTGAGCGGCGCGCCGCGGAGAACCGCCCGGTCCGCGTCGGCGTGATCGGCTGCGGCAAGTTCGCCGCCATGTACCTGGCCCAGGCGCCGACCACGCCGGGCCTGCACATCATGGGCATCGCCGACCTGGCGCCGTCGCGCGCGCGCGCGCAGCTCGGCCGCGTCGGCTGGGACGCGGCGCGCTTGGCCGCGCGCTCGTTCGGCGAGGCGATCGATCAGGGCACGACCTTCCTCACCGACGACGTGGGCGCGCTCGTCGCGCATCCCGCGATCGACGTGATCGTCGAGTCGACCGGCCATCCGCCCTCGGCCGTGCGCCACGCGCTCATGGGTTTCGCCGCGAAGAAGCACGTGGTGATGGTGACGGTCGAAGCCGATGCCTTCGTCGGGGCGCTGCTGGCGCGGCGCGCGGCCGAGGCCGGGGTGATCTACTCGCTCGCCTACGGCGACCAGCCGGCGCTGATCTGCGACCTGGTCGACTGGGCGCGCGCCTCGGGCTTCATCGTCAGCGCCGCCGGACGCGGGCACAAATGGCTCGACCACTACGCGCGGTCGACGCCCGACACGGTTTGGGACCATTACGGCCTGACCGCCGAGCAGGCCCGGGTCGGCGGCATGAACCCGCAGATGTTCAATTCCTTCCTCGACGGCACCAAGCCGGCGATCGAGAGCACGGCGGTCGCCAACGCCACCGGCCTGACGCCGGCGCCGGACGGGCTGGTGTTTCCTCCCTGCGGCACCGAGGACCTGCCGCATGTGATGCGCCCGAAGAGCGAAGGCGGGCATCTCGACCACATGGGCCAGGTCGAGGTCGTCTCCTCGCTCGAGCGCGACGGGCGCCCGGTGCCGCGCGACATCCGCTGGGGCGTCTGGGTCGTGATGAAGGCGCCGAACGAATACGTGAAGCGCTGCTTCAAGGAATACGGCATGGTGACCGACGCCTCGGGCGGCTACGGCGTCATGTACAAGCGCTGGCACCTGATCGGGCTCGAGCTCGGCATCAGCGTCGCCTCGGTGGCGCTGCGCGGCGAATCGACCGGCTCGCCCACCGGCTTCCGGGCCGACGCGGTCGCCGCCGCCAAGCGCGACCTGAAGCCCGGCGAGACGCTGGACGGCGAAGGCGGCTACACGGTCTGCGGCAAGCTGCTGCCGGCGGAGAAGTCGCTTGGCGTGGGCGCCTTCCCGATCGGCCTGGCACACGGCGTCAAGGTCACGCGGCCGGTGAAGCAGGGCGCCATCGTCACCTGGGCCGACGTCGCCGCGGACCAGGCGGACGACGTCGTGAAATTCCGCCGCGAGATGGAGCGCAGCTTCGCGAGTCCGCGCGCACGGGCGGCGGAGTGATCGACTCGCGCTCGATTCTCGCTTAAGCGTACCCCCCACCCTAACCCTCCCCCACAAGGGGGGAGGGGATAACAGAAACTGCGTCTTCAGCCCCCTCCCCCTTGATGGGGGAGGGTCGGGGTGGGGGTGAAACGCGCGGAAGCACCGGGGGATTCTCGGGAATGACAGGCACCTTGATCGTCACCGGCGCCAGCCGGGGCATCGGCGCGGCGTCGGCCAGGCTCGCCGCGAAGAAGCTCGGCTGTGCCGTCGCCGTCAACTACCGCAAGGAGAAGGCGGCGGCCGACAAGGTCGTGGCCGAGATCGTCCGGAACGGCGGCAGGGCGGTCGCGATCCAGGGCGACACCGGTGTCGAGGCCGACATCGTGCGCCTGTTCCGGGAGGCCGAGCAGAAGCTGGGGCCGATCACCGGCCTCGTCAACAACGCCGGCGTGCTGGGGCCGGTCGGCCGTGTCGAGGACGCGCCGGTGAAGGAAATGGAGCGGCTCTGGGCCATCAACATCACCGGCTATTTCGTCGCCGCGCGCGAGGCGGTCAAGCGCATGTCGACCAGGCACGGCGGCAAGGGCGGCGCCATCGTCAACATCACCTCGGCCGCGGTCAGGCTCGGCGCGCCGGGCGAGCTCGTGCCCTATGCCGCCAGCAAGGGTGCTGCGCACAGCTTCACCATCGGGCTCGGCAAGGAAGTGGCGCAGGAAGGCATCCGCGTGAACGGCGTCGAGCCCGGCCTGATCGACACCGACATCCAGCCGCCCGGCCGGGTCGAGAAGTTCGGGCCGGCGGTGCCGATGGGCCGCGCCGGCACGGCCGACGAGGTGGCCGAGGCCGTGGTCTGGCTGCTGTCGCCCGCCTCGTCCTACTGCACGTCGTCGATCATCACGGTCAGCGCGGGGCGGTGACCGGCGCGATGGAGTTCGGGGAGAAGCTGCCCGGCCGCGACTATGTCGACCGGCCCAGCGTCTACGGCATCGTGTTCGACGGCGAGGGGCGCGTGCTCGTGGTCGAGGAGGACGACGAGTTCTACCTGCCCGGCGGCGGCATCGACCCGGGCGAGGACGTCGAGACGGGCCTGCGCCGGGAGCTGATCGAAGAGACCGGCTACGCGATCGAGATCATCGGCGCGCTCTGCACCGCAAGGCAATACGCGATCGACAAGGCCTCGGGCCGCGCCTGGATCAAGCGGTCGTCGTTCTTCGCCATCCGCCTGGTCGGCAGGTCCGATGGGCCGTCGATCGCGACCAACACGCCGCACTGGGTGACGCTCGACGAGGCGGCCCGGCTGCTGAAGGACGAGTCGCACCGCTGGGCGCTCGGCCGGGCGCTAGAGTAGGCAGAAGACGGAATAGCAGCCCTGGATCACGCGCCCCGCCATCAACCAGAGCGCCGCGTCGAGCGCCAGCGCGACGGCGAGGACCGGCGCGGCGACAAGGCCGAGGAAGTAGACCAGGGCATGGAAGGTGAAACGCCGGCGCGGCAGGGCCTGGCCGCGCACGCGCGGCTTCGCCGCGGCCTCATGCTTCGACAAGCTCAGCATGAGGCGATCTCTCCTTCCTCGTCCTGGGCTTGTCGAACGACGCTTCTGAACTTCATGACGAACATCGCCGCAAGATAGCCGCATGACCGACGAAGCGTCCATCTCCTGGCTGTGGGACGATCTCGACCGGCGCGAATGGACCGGGCTGCTGGCCCGCGCGGCGGCGCCGACCTTGGAGCAGAGCTGGGCCTACGGCGCGGCGATCGAGGCCGTCTCGCCCTATCGGGCGCGGCGCGGCGTGGGGTCGATCGGCGAGGAACCGGTCGTCATGCTGCAGGTCTTCACGCGCCGCATCGGGCCGATCACGCTGACCAAGTCGCTGCGCGGGCCGATCGCGCTCGCGCCGATCGAGCCGGCGACCATGATCCGGCTGCTCGAACCCGTCGCCAGGCGCCTGCGCATCCGCCGATTGCGCCCGCTGTTCTGGCTGCCGGAGCTACCTGTCGATCAGGCCGACCGGATGATGTGCGCGCTGGGCAAGCGACCGATGGTGCGCGGCCATGCGACCTCGGTGCTCGACCTTTCGCCGGACGAAGCGGCGCTGCGTGCCCGGCTCGACGGCAAGTGGCGCAACCAGCTCCTGCGCGCCGAAGGGTCCGGAATGCGCGTCGAGACGGCGCATGGCGGCCGTTTCCTCGACCTGCTGGTGCAGCGGCACGAGACCTTCCGCCGCGCCCGGCGCCATCACGGCCATTCGGGCCGGGAAATAGCCGCGCTGGTCGCGGCGGTCGAGCCCGGGGAGGACGCGCTGATCCTGACCGCGCTCGAGCGCAACGATCCCGTTGCCGGCGTCCTCCTGGTCGTCCACGGGCGCGGCGCCACGTATCACGTCGGCTGGACCGGCGAGGCGGGCCGCAAGGCCAACGCGCACAACCTGCTGCTCTGGCGCGGCGTGCTGGCGCTGAAGGCCCGCGGCGTCGCCTTCCTCGACCTCGGCGGCATCGACGGCCGCGCGGCCGGCGTTGCCCGCTTCAAGCTGGGCATGGGCGGCGGGATCACGGAGCTGGCGGCGATGTATCTGTGAGGTGCCCGATGGA
Organism: Alphaproteobacteria bacterium; assembly: GCA_023150455.1. Taxonomy (GTDB): domain Bacteria; phylum Pseudomonadota; class Alphaproteobacteria; order JAEULC01; family JAEULC01; genus JAEULC01. The sequence goes on from JAKLKW010000048.1 coordinate 32,519, forward strand.
CATTGACGGTTGATGGGAAATTACCCATCATCGTTTCGGCCGCTTCGATGGGTCGGTGCGAGCAGAGACGATCTGTCGGCCATGCCCGACGAAGTGCGGCGCGTTTTCGGGTTTGCTCTTTACGAGGTACAGCTCGGCGGCACGCCAGAGATCGCCAAGCCGATGAAAGGGTTCGGCGGCGGCGTGTTCGAGCTTCGAGCCCGGCAGGAATCCGGAACCTATCGCGCGGTCTACGCCGTGCGGCTGAAGCGAGGGATCTATGTCCTCCACGTCTTCCAGAAGAAGTCCCGGTCGGGGATCGCCACGCCGGCCCGCGAAGTCGCGCTCATCGAGAGTCGCCTCCGGACAGCGCGCCTCCTGGACGAATGACGTGACGGAAGGCAGCGGCAACGTGTTTCTTGACCTCGGCTTTCCGCCGGTGGAAGCGGCGCTGCTGTTGGCAAAGGCCGACCTTGCGCTCGCGCTGAAGCGAGAAATCGATTCGCGCGGATTGACACAGCGCGCCGCGGCCCGATTGCTCGGGACGGATCAGCCGACCCTCTCCAAGGTGCTGTCGGGCCGCAACGCCAGCGTCACGATGGACCTCCTGACCAAGTGGCTCCACGCCTTGGGCCAGGATGTCACCGTCGCCGTGCAGCCGGCGCGGAAATCCCGCGCCGCCTGAGCGCACTATTTCCTCGCCGCCGTGAACACCACCTCGAGCCGCACGCCGGGGCCGAGGTCCTTGACGCCGATCGTGGCGCGGGTCGGCAGGTCCTTGTCGGCGAAGAACGCCTTCCACGCCTTGTTCATGGCCGGCTTCTGCTTCATGTCGGTGATGAAGATCAGCGCCGTCAGCACGCGCGACCGGCTGGAGCCGTGCCGGATCAGCAGGTGATCGAGCTGCTGCAGCACGCCCCTGGTCTGGCCTTCCATGCCGAGCTTCAGGTTCTCGGACACCAGCCCGGCGAAGTAGAGGATGCCGTCGTGCTCCACGACCTCGTGCAGCACCTCGTAGTTGCCGGTGCGCTTGACGGCGCCTGCCATGATTTCCCCCGTTTGCTGGATGACGGAACGAGCCGAACCTGGCTCAATACATGCTGATCAGCACGCTCTTCAGCGTCTTCATTTCCTCGAGGCAGCGGCCGGTGCCGAGCGCGACGCAGGACAGCGGGTCGTCGGCGATCGAGACCGGCAGGCCGGTGGCGTGGCGCAGCACGAGGTCGAGGTTGCCGAGCAGGGCGCCGCCGCCGGTGAGCACGATGCCCTTGTCGACGATGTCGGCGGCGAGCTCGGGCGCGGTGTGCTCGAGCGCGACCTTGACCGCCTCGATGATGGCGCCGACCGGCTCGGCCAGGCTCTCGGCGATCTGGCGCTCGCTCAAGGTCAGTTCCTTGGGCACGCCGTTCATCAGGTCGCGCCCCTTGATCTCCATGGTCTGGCCCTCGCCTTCCTGCGGCGGGCAGGCGGAGCCGATCTCCTTCTTGATGCGCTCGGCCGAGGATTCGCCGACCAGCAGGTTATGGTTGCGGCGGATATAGGCGATGATCGCCTCGTCCATCTTGTCGCCGCCGACGCGCACCGATCGCGAGTAGACGATGCCGCCGAGCGACAGCACGGCGACCTCGGTCGTGCCGCCGCCGATGTCGACCACCATCGAGCCGGTCGGCTCGGTCACCGGCAACCCGGCGCCGATCGCCGCCGCCATCGGCTCCTCGATCAGGAACACGCGCCGGGCGCCGGCGGCCTCGGCCGATTCCTGGATGGCGCGGCGCTCGACCGCGGTCGAGCCCGAGGGAACGCAGATGATCACCTGCGGGCTGGCGAAGCTCCGGCGGTTGTGCACCTTGCGGATGAAGTGCTTGATCATTTCCTCGGCGACTTCGAAGTCGGCGATGACGCCGTCGCGCAAGGGGCGGATGGCGGTGATGTTGCCCGGGGTCTTGCCCAGCATCATCTTGGCCTCGTCGCCCACGGCGAGCACCTGGCGCTTGCCGTTCTTGCCGGTGTGGATGGCGACCACCGACGGCTCGTTGAGGACGATGCCGCGGCCCTTGACGTAGACCAGCGTGTTGGCCGTCCCCAGGTCGATGGCCATGTCGGCCGACAGCATGCCGAGCAGACGCGAGAACATCGGTGCGGTTTCCCGTTTTCGTTCGTTGTTGTTGCGGGGCCGGTGCCGTCGGGCCCTGTCAGGCCGCCGGTCCTCTCCTGCACCGGGCGGGCCGGCAATCGTTACCCTTCGCCGGGCGCGGTTTCAAGCGCGCGACGACGCCGCGGCCGCCATCGGTTCCCGTTTTGCCCCCAAAGGGCCGTCGGACCGCCGGGAATCAGGCCGAAAGCGCAGCCGGCGCGGTCTTCGCCCGCTTGGTCAAAAGCTTGTTGAGGGCGTGGATGTAGGCCCGGGCCGAGGCCACCAGCGTGTCGGCGTCGGCGCCCTGGCCGTTGACCGACTTGCCCTCCTCGGCGAGCCGCACGGTCACCATGGCCTGGGCGTCGGTGCCCTCGGTCACGGCGTGCACCTGGTAGAGCTGCAGCACGGCGCCTTCGTGCGGCACCAGCTTCTTGATCGCGTTGAAGGTGGCGTCGACCGGGCCGCTGCCGCGCGCCTGCACGTTGTGCAGCTTGCCGTCGATCTCCAGCTCCAGGTCCGCCATCTGCGGTCCGCGCGAGCCGCAGACCACCTGCAGCGCCACGAACTTGATGCGCTCGTGCGAACGGACCACCTCGTCCTCGACCAGCGCCATGATGTCGTCGTCGTAGACGTTCTTCTTCTTGTCGGCGAGGTCCTTGAAGCGCTTGAACGCGTCCTCGAGCGCGTTGTCGCCGAGCGTGAAGCCCAGCTCCTTGAGCTTGGCCTTGAAGGCGTGCCGCCCGGAATGCTTGCCCATGACCAGGGTCGAGCGGTTCAGGCCCACCGACTCCGGCGTCATGATCTCGTAGGTGCCGGCGTGCTTCAGCATGCCGTCCTGGTGGATGCCCGATTCGTGCGCGAAGGCGTTGGCGCCGACGATCGCCTTGTTCGGCTGCACCGGGAAGCCGGTGATGGTCGAGACGAGGTGCGAGGCCTTGACGATGTGCTCGGTCTTGATGCCGGTCGAGTAGGGCATCCGGTCGTGGCGCGTCTTCAGCGCCATGACGATCTCCTCGAGCGCGGCGTTGCCGGCGCGCTCGCCCAGCCCGTTGATCGTGCACTCGACCTGGCGCGCGCCCGCGCCGATGGCGGCCAGCGAGTTGGCGACGGCGAGGCCGAGGTCGTTGTGGCAATGCACCGAGATGATCGCCTTGTCGATGTTCGGCACGCGGTCGAACAGCATGCGGATGAGCGCCGCGAACTCCTCGGGCACGGCATAGCCGACCGTGTCGGGGATGTTGATCGTGCGCGCGCCCGCCTTGATCGCGCTCTCGACGCAGCGGCACAGGAAATCGTGCTCGGTGCGCGAGCCGTCCTCGGGCGACCACTCGACGTCATCGCACAGGTTGCGCGCGTAGCCGACGCTGTCGATCACCGCCTGGTGCACCGCCTCGGGCTCCATCTGCAGCTTGTATTTCATGTGCAGCGGGCTGGTGCTGAGGAAGGTGTGGATGCGCGACCGCCTGGCGCCCTTCAGCGCCTCCCAGGCCCGGTCGATGTCCTTCCTGCCGGCGCGCGCGAGGCCCGCGACGGTCGAGTTCTTGACCTTGCCCGCGATCGCCTTGACGGCGTCGAAGTCGCCCTGCGAGGCGATCGGGAAGCCGGCCTCGATGATGTCGACGCCCATCTCCTCGAGCACCGCGGCGATACGCAGCTTCTCGTCCAGGTTCATCGATGCGCCGGGCGACTGCTCGCCGTCGCGCATGGTGGTGTCGAAGATGTAGACGCGGTTGGCGTCGGCGGTCTTCTTCATCGGGCGGTCCTCGTCAAAGCGCTTTGGGCCAGGGTCGCACGAACATGGTTAACAAGGCGCTAACCGGGTGCGACCCGGCGCGCGCAAGTACCTGATTCTATATCAGCGAATCAATGGATGCATCACTGGCAGACTCGCAAGTCCGCCGAATTTGTGCTATCTAGAAGCAGTTTCTAGATAGGCGGATTTGGGCATGGCCCTCAGTATCAAGACTGACGAAGCAGATCGGCTGGCACGCGATCTCGCTCGACTGACGGGTGAGACGATGACCGAGGCCGTGACTGTCGCACTGCGCCAACGGTTGGCTCGCGAGCGTGCGCGCCGTCGTACCGATGCCGACCTGCCGAAGCGGCTGGAAGCGTTTGCGCGAAGGATAAGGAAGGAATACGACACGCGACCGATCACCAAGGAGGAATGGGACGCTGCCTCCGGCGATGAGGCATGATCGTCATCGACACGTCCGCCGTCGTCGCCATGATCTTGCGCGAGTCAACCGCCCCGGCCCTCTACGCGAGACTCGCCAACGACCTTGATCGCGTCATGTCGGTGGTTTCCTACCTTGAGGCTGGGACCGTTCTGGCGGGACGGCAGCAGAAAGACAAGCTGCGCGCGATCACGCATCTCGACGCGTTTCTTGAAGAAGCGGGTATCGTGTTGGCTGCGGTGGATGAAATCCAAGCCCGGCACGCGATGCGGGCGCGAATAGTCCATGGGCGGGGGATGGGTCATGGTGGCACGCTTAACCTCGGAGATGCCTTCGCCTATGCCTTGGCCAAGGTGCACAGAGCGCCGCTGCTGTTCGTGGGCAACGACTTTTCCACGACCGATGTAACGCCAGCATTGAACGCGTAAGACGCCAACCACTTGTCTTCTGCGCGAGGCCGATCAGAACGTTGATCGTCGACATCCCATAGAGCGCGCAAGCTTGCGCTTGTCAGGTCCCCTTCGCCGCGATCTCCTCGGCGAAATGGCACGCCGCCAGCCTTCCCTCGACGGCCCTGAGCGCCGGCACCTCGGCGAGGCAGCGGGCCTGGGCGTAGGGGCAGCGGCTGTTGAAGGCGCAGCCGGGCGGCGGGTTGAGCGGCGAGGGCAGCTCGCCCTTGATGATCTGCGGCTTGACGCGGTCGTCCGGGTCGACGCGCGGCGTCGCGGCGAGCAGCGCCATGGTGTAGGGATGGCGCGGCCGCTCGAACACCGTCTCCTTGGGGCCGCGCTCCACCGGCTTGCCGAGATACATGACCAGCACGTCGTTGGCGATGTGGCGCACGACGCTCAAGTCGTGGGAGATGAACAGGTAGGCGAGGTCGAGCTCGGCCTGCAGGTCCATCATCAGGTTCAAGACCTGGGCCTGGATCGAGATGTCGAGCGCCGAGACCGGCTCGTCCGCCACGACCAGGCGCGGATTCAGCATCAGGGCGCGGGCGATGGCGATGCGCTGGCGCTGGCCGCCCGAGAACATGTGCGGGTAGCGCTGGTAGTGCTCGGGCCGGAGGCCCACGGCGGCCAGCATCGCCCGTGCGCGCTCGCGCCGTTCATCGGCCTTGAGCGCGGTATTGATGATCAGCGGCTCCTCGAGGATGGCGCCGATCTTCTGGCGCGGGTTGAGCGAGCCGTACGGGTCCTGGAACACCATCTGCACGGCGCGGCGCAGCTCGCGGCGCGTGGCGGCGTCGGCGCCGAACGGGTCCTTGCCCATCAGGCGCAGCGTGCCGCCGGTCGGCGGCTCGATCAGCGTGACGACGCGCGCGAGCGTCGACTTGCCGCTGCCGGACTCGCCGACGACGGCAAGGCTGCGCCCGGCCTCGAGCGTGAAGCTGACGCCGTCGACGGCGCGCACGGTGGCATGGCCGCGAAACACGCCGCGCTTGACGCCGTAGTAGCGCGCCAGGTCGCGTGCCTCGAGCACCACGCGGTGCTCCGTTGCCGCCGGATCGCCCGCCATCGCCAGCCGCGCGGCCATCTGGGCCGTCTCCCCCATCAGACCGTCTCCAGGGGCTGCGTCAGCGGCAGGATGCAGCGCACCGCTCCGGAACGATCGGGCGCCAAGGCGGGCCGGGCGCGCCGGCACCCGTCGACCGCGCGCGCGCAGCGCGGGTGGAACAGGCACCCGTCCGGCCGGTCGCCGAGGCCCGGCACCACGCCGGGGATCGCCGCCAGGCGGCGGTGCCCGGCCGAGCGCTCGGGCAGCGCCTCCAGGAGCGCCGCCGTGTAGGGATGGCGCGGGCGGCGGAACAGCTCGGCGGCCGGGCGCTCCTCGACCACCTGGCCCGCGTACATGACGGCAACGCGATGCGCGGTCTCGGCCACCACGCCCATGTTGTGCGTGATCAGGATCAGCGCCATGCCGCGCTGGCGCTGCAGGTCGAGCAGCAGCTCGAGGATCTGGCGCTGGATCGTGACGTCGAGCGCGGTGGTCGGCTCGTCGGCGATCAAGAGGCGCGGGTTGCAGGCGATCGCCATCGCGATCATGACGCGCTGGTTCATGCCGCCCGAGAGCTGGTGCGGAAAGGCCTTGAGCCGCGTCTCGGGATCGGGGATGCCGACCTGGTCGAGCAGCTCGACCGCGCGGCGCCTGAGCGCGGCGCGCGAGCCGCCCTGATGCGTGCGCATGCCCTCGACCAGCTGGAAGCCGATGGTGAAGCACGGGTTCAGGCTGGTCATCGGCTCCTGGAAGATCATGGCCACGTCGCGGCCGGTGATCGCGCGGCGCTGGCCCCTGCTCAGGGCCAGAAGGTCGTGGCCGGCGAAGGACAGGCGGTCGGCGGTGACCCTGCCGTTGGGGGCGACCAGGCCCATCACCGCCAGCGACGAGACGCTCTTGCCCGAGCCGGACTCGCCGACGATGCCCAGCACCTCGCCCTCGTCGACGGTCAGGTCCACGTTCTCGACCGCGTGCACCACGCCGCCGTGCGTGGCGAACTCGACCGACAGGTTGCGGACCTCGAGCAGCGCCATGGTCAGCGCTTGAGCTTGGGGTCGAGCGCGTCGCGCAAGCCGTCGCCCATCAGGTTGAAGGCCAGCACGGTCGTCAGGATGGCGAGGCCCGGCAGGGTGACGACCCACCACGCGCGCTGGATGAACTGCAGCGCGTCGGACAGCATCGTGCCCCATTCCGGCGTCGGCGGCTGCGCGCCCAGGCCGAGGAAACCCAGCGCCGCCGTATCGAGGATGGCGGTGGAGAACCCGAGGGTCGCCTGCACGATCAGGGGCGCCATGCAGTTCGGCAGCACGGTCACGAACATCAGCCGCAAGAGCCCGGCGCCGGTCATGCGCGTGGCCGTGACGTAGTCCTTGGACAGCTCGTGCACGACGGCCGCGCGCGTCAGCCGCGCGAAATGCGGCAGCACCACGATCGACACGGCCAGCATGGCGTTGAAGAGGCCGGGCCCCAGGATCGCCACCACGACGATCGCCAGCAGCAGCGACGGCAGGGCCAGCAGCGTGTCCATGGCGCGCATGATCGCGATGCCGAGGAGGCCGGGGAAGAACCCGGCGGTGAGGCCGAGCACGACGCCCACGACCAGGCCCAGCGTGATGACGATGGCGCCGACCAGCATCGACACGCGCGCGCCGTGGATCAGGCGCGAGAGCATGTCGCGGCCGAGATCGTCGGTGCCGAGCACATAGCGCCAGCCGCCGCCGTCCTGCCAGACCGGCGGCCGCAGCAGCGCGTCGCGGAACTGCTCCGCCGGCGGGTGCGGCGCCAGCACCTCGGCGAACACGGCGACGCCGCACAGCAGCGCGATCAGCGCCAGCCCCGCCAGCGCGCCCCTGTTCTGGCGGAAATAGCGCCAGAACTCGACCAGGGGACGCGGCGGCGCCTGCTCGCGGCGCACCGCCGCGCCGGCGATCGTCGCGTCGGCGGCCATGCGCTCAGCGCCCCTTGCGGATGCGCGGGTTGACGAGTCCGTACATCACGTCCACGGTCAGGTTGACCAGCATCACGATGGTGGCGGCCAGCAGCACGCCGCCCTGCACGACCGGATAGTCGCGCCGGCGGATCGCCTCGATCAGCCACTTGCCGACGCCGGGCCACGAGAAGATCGTCTCGGTCAGGATCGCGCCGCCCAAGAGCGTGCCGACCTGAAGCCCGATGACGGTGATGACCGGGATCAGCGCGTTGCGCAGCGCGTGCAGGCCGACCACGCGCCAGGGCGGCAGCCCCTTGGCGCGCGCCGTGCGGATGTAGTCCTCGTTCAGCACTTCGAGCATCGACGAGCGCGTCATGCGGCCGATGACGGCGAGCGGAATCGTCGCCAGCACCACGGCCGGCAGCACGAGATGGTGCAGGGCCGAGCGGAACGCACCCCAGTTGCCCTCGAGCCAGGCGTCGACCAGCGCGAAGCCGGTCACCGGCTCGATGAAATAGCGCACGGCCATGCGCCCGCTGACCGGCGTCCAGCCGAGCGTGACCGAGAACAGCAGGATCAGCAGCAGGCCCCACCAGAAGATCGGCATGGAATAGCCGGTCAGCGACAGGCCCATGACCGAGTGGTCGAAGAAGGAATTGCGCCGCACGGCGGCGACGATGCCGGCCGGCAGGCCGATCAGGACGGCGATGGTGATCGCGGCGACCGACAGCTCGACCGTGGCGGGGAAGAGCTGGGCGAATTCGCTCAAGACCGGCTCGCGCGTGATGATCGACTTGCCGAAATTGCCGTGCGCCATGTCGGCCAGGTAGTAGGCGTATTGCACCAGGATCGGCTGGTCGAGGCCGAGCTCGGCCTTCATCCGGTTGTAGGTCGCCTCGTCCACGCTGCGCTCGCCGAAGATCAGCAGGATCGGGTCGCCCGGGATCAGGCGGATCATGGCGAAGGTCAAGAGCGTGACGCCCAGGAAGGTCGGCACGATCAGCGAAAGACGGGTCAGAAGGAAGCGCAGCATGGCCCGGCGCCGCCTTCGGTCCCGCCGCAAGGGGAGGGGGGACCGAAATTCGAAATCCAATGTGTCGACATGGATCGTTCAGCCGAGGAGCGGCCATGGTC